>DASPPO010000016.1:0-49810 GCA_035625455.1 Nitrososphaerales archaeon
CAATCCTGAAGATCTGCTTGCCGCAAGAGGCACAGGTGCCCTTGATAGCCGGCCTGCCGTTCTTCAGTTTGATTTGCTTGGGATTCTTAATCTCCCGATTCTTCTTCTTCTCGTAGACACAGTAGCCAGTGACCACTGCGAATTGCCTCGCGCCGAATTCGAGGCGATTGCTATTTAAGCTCTGCTAACGGGGTTCAAAATGAGGCTTTCTCGGGTCGAAAGCTGTTTTGGGGGCGATTGGGGATTCAGGCGCCAGTGTCTCAAGGTGCGGGTCCTCCTGATTCTTCTGGAATTGCCAGCGATTCGCCGGCGCTACCGTCTCCCAATACCGCATTGGTCAATCGAGGGAAGTCCGACGGGAGGACTGAAAGCGGTCCGACCAACGAGGCGCCCCGATTTGCCGCCCAACGGCAAGGTTTTGGGCAGACGGCGCCAGGGAAGTCAGAAACCAAGCCCTGCAGTTCCGCTTAGGGGCAACCGATAATTGACCGCCGAAATCGGCCAACGGCGTCGCTTGCTGGACTCTGTGCAAGACTCGAAAGCCCTGTGGTCGATGATCTTCGCTCGGATCATCTACGCGATCAACTGGATGAACGTGGGAGCGATCTTCTTCCTGATGGGGCCCGATGTCGGCGCTGGGGTATCCGGCCTGGGGACCCTCTCGGCCGCATTCTATCTGGGCATTGGCGTGATGCAGGTCCCCGGCGGCATACTCGTCGCGAAATGGGGACCCAAGAAGGTGTCAGTGATCGGGGTGTTCCTTGCCTCGACCGCCGCACTCGGCACGTCTGTGATGAGCACCATCCCCGAGATCGCGCTCCTGCGTTTCCTGGTCGGGGCAGGCATGGCCTTCGTGTTCGCCCCCGGTGTTGTCATAGTTGCGAGACTGCTTCGGGGTGGGAAGTCTGGCCTGGGGGTAGGGCTGTACAATTCCGCCTACGACGTGGGAGGCGCGCTCGCACTCTTCGGATGGGTGGTCGTCGCCGAGGTCACGGGGTGGAGGCTGAGCCTCGCCATAAGCGGGGGGCTCGGCCTGCTCTCGGGCGTGCTAACCCTTCTCCTTGTGCCAAGGGATCGGGGGAACCTTGTCTCCAGCGTGGGCAGGGGACCCCTGCTGACGATAATCAGGGACAAACAGCTGATCATGGTTGGACTGGGGATGCTCGGATTCGACATGAGCAACTCGATCGTCTCCGGTTTCATGATCTACTACCTGTTGAGCATCAGCGCCGCGACGGCGACCGTCGCTGGCCTGGTGGCTTCGCTCGTGACGATCGTCCCCATCTTCACCTCGCTGTTGGCAGGGAGGGTCTACGACTCGATAGAGAGGCACAGGGTCACCATGGCTCTCGGGGTCCTAGGGAGCGCCCTCGCCCTCGCCATCGGGGCCTACCCGTCGCTCTACGCGGCAGTGGCGTGCTCTGTGCTATCGGGGGTCGTGTGCGGAATCGGCTACACCTTCGGGTTCGCGGGCGCCAGGGACCTGCACCGGGCGGGGAAGGAGTACGAGGGGTTGGCGATCGCCTGGGTCAACAGCATCCATCTGACCGGGTCTGTGATTCCGCCGATCCTGTTTTCGTTCGTTGTTGAACGGTTGGGGTACTCTCAGGGATGGCTCTGGAGCGCTGTGGTGACTCTTCTGTTCCTGGGCCCGGTCCTGCTCATGATCGAGCACTGGCGGCGCTAAAGCGGGGTGGCGATTATCTCGTCTCCCTTCTTGACGTTCACTTCGAGTCCGGCCAGGCCGATCTCCTTTATCTCCGGGACTGGAATTCCCAGTTCCTCGATCTTGGACCTGTGCCGTGTTATGGCCTGCATCCACGCCTCCGACCTGTCTTCGACCTTGGGGACGCCCAGGCCCGATTTTGCGGCAATCTCCTCGAGCTTCTGGTCGTACTCAAAGAAGTCCACGGGAAGCTTCCAGAAATCTTCCATGGGCCTGAACAGGAGCGGGGAGAGATAGATGAAGCCGTGCTTCAGCTGCCTTGAGATCATTGACTTTTCGTCGCTTGACATCTTCTCCGCCAGCCTCTCGAGCATGGCAAGGGTCCCCGTGAGGTGGCGGGACTCGTCCCTCGTTATGTTACGGAACGCGGTCGAGTAGACCCTGTTGGCAGAGCGCTCCCCCACTTCCCTGAATATGAGTTGTGCGCCTATCTCTGCGAAGAAGAAGCTGGAGAAGATCAGCTCCAGGGGGTATTTCCCCCACGCCTGATTGAAGGCGCTCCAGTACCTCTGCCCGTTGGCGTAGAGCGCCATTATGTTCGCGTGAGCCTTCTCCTCCAGGGTGGACTTTGGCTTGAACCTGTAGGGGAAGTTGGGGCAGACGCGGGAGCATGCGCGCCTGCACACTTCGTCGTGCCTGCACTCGTCGAAAGCGACGGCAGAGAGGAACTTCTTGGTAGGGTCCTCAAAATTGTGAGTCGCCGCCTGAACCGCTGCCGCGCCGAAGGCGCCTATCCCTGACTTCTCGAACAGCGCGAGCTTGGAGAGCCAGTATGCCTGGGCGACGGCTTCGTCGGGTGAAAAGTTCTTCGAATCGCATTCTTCCCAGGGGAGTTCGACGGGGCTCCAGTTCTGGGGGAACCAGAGCTCGTAGGTCTTCAGGAGAGTCTCGGACACCACGTCCCAGTTACCTGGGAAGACGTTTCCCTCGTCCTTTTCGTCCATTCAGAACACCAGGGTTCCTGGCCCCTCGGAGCCCAACAAGATTGAGCCTTGGGAAGGGACCGCTGGGAAAGGGAATTGATTCAACGGGGAATTGGTACTCAGAGGGATCACGTGCTCGTGGACGAGGAATTGCCTGAGACAACCACTATCGTCCCCCTCATTGTGGACGGGTGAATCGAGCAGTAGAAGTGGTAGACACCCGTCGCGTTCAGGGTCACTTCGAAGGTGTTCCCCTTCGAGAGGAGAGGGGAGCTTTTCACTGCAACGGAGGGAGAACAGAGCACCCCTCCCCCAACGGGGCACACGACCACGGTGTGATCAATCGAGTCATGGTTCGTCCACTGGACCGTGTTGTTGACCCCCAATACCACTGTGATGTTGTCTGGGCTGAAGTTGAGGGCGGCCGCGTTTAGCGGCATCTCGACGCAGGTGGTCCCCTGAGCACACGACGTGCTCCCCAGCACGAGGGCGGGCTGGAGTGGCACCGCAAGGGCAGCTCCCACCCCTACCAGGACTACGGCCATGACGCCCGCCAATAGCAGCAGGATCCTCTTGGGCGAATACTCCTCTTCGCTAGTTTCCAACCGCGTTCACCCCAGGGATGCCACCACTGATATGAGAAGTCCCGCAAGGAACATTATCGGGATGATGATCATCACAATTACCGAACCGGGCTCGTCCTTGAGGTCCATGTAGAAGAGCACTATGCCGGCGGCCTGGCTTAGAGCGAAGATGATGACGACGGTGGTGGCGGTAAAGACGTTCGGGATGTTTTCTGCGGCGTAGACTTCGGTTACCAATGCCAGGATCGTGTACAGCCAGACGCCCGCAAGAACCTGTGGTCTCACACACCATCACCTCAGAGAAGGTAGAAGAGCGGGAAGATGAAACACCAGACGATGTCAACGAAGGCCCAGTAAAGACCGAAGTTTTCTATCGCCCCGTGGCTGTCCTTGGTGTAGGCGCCCGACAACGTTTTCTTCATCAAGTACACCATGACGATCAGCCCTGCGGTGACGTGGGCACCGTGGAGCCCCACAAGGAAGTAGTAGGTGCTGGCCACAAGTTGGTAGAGCGGGTTCGGGGAGGTCAGAGTGAACCCGGCGGAGGCGAGGTCCGTCCACTCTGAGATCTTTATCCCCATGAATATAGAGCCGAGGACAAAGGTAACCATGAGCCAGAGGAGGAGCCCCCGCTGGTTCCCCTTCTTGATAGAATAGACCGCCATGGCCATCGTGAACCCGCTGCTCAGGAGAATTATCGTGTTCGCAGTGCCCAGGGGGATGTTGTGTATGGTAGACGGCAGGGGCCAGCCGACGACTGCCTCGCGGATGAAGAGGTAGGCTCCAATCAGGGTCCCGAACAGGATGACTTCAGACGACAGGAAGACCCACATACCAAGCTTGACTTTGGGGAGGGCGCTGAAGGGGAACCTCTCTTCTCCCTCGTCCGGAACGGAGAATTTCTCCTTGATGTCGTCCTTCGCCCAAGAGAAGAGGGTGTACAACACGAGGAAGGCACCCACCACCATGGCCCCCACACCGGCGGCGGAGGGGTAGAATGGGACTCCGAAGAAGAACAGGGTCGCTCCGAGCCCCAGAGCGAATGGCCTGATACTGGTGTGGCCCCCGTGGCCCTCCCCTGAGCCGGAAGAGACACCGCTGACTTCGGGGGTGGAATTGGTCAGTTGCCCGATCCATCCACCTCGGGGAGCGACCTCCCCCACCGCGGGCGTCCTCTCCTCCGCATCGGACTTCCATTCAAGGTCGCTGGACCCCCACGGATTCGGTCCGGAGGGGGTCCCCCTGAACCATGTGTGGACGACGTTGTAGGCGAGGAGGACCTGAGCGAATATGAATATGAACGCCCCTACCGTCGCGATCTCGTTCAATATTCCAAGGTCCCCGGCGTTCGGGTACGTGAAGATCCGCCTCGGCATGTCTGAGAGGAGCATCATGGGCGCGTACAGGACGTTGAAGCCGATGAACGAGATGACGAAGTGCGCCCTGCCAATCGCCTCTTTGTACATTCTCCCCGTCATGCGCGGAAGCCAATAGTAGATTGCGGCGATCAGACCGAAGATCGTGGCCCCCACCATGACGTAGTGGAAGTGTGAGACCACGAAGTACGAACCGTTGAACTCCCTGTCGAGCACCGGAGACGAGAGAAAGACCCCCATGAGCCCCCCGATGATGAAGAGGACCACCGCCCCTAGAACGAAGAGGAAGGGAGTCTTGAACTGGATCCGTCCTCTCACGAGCGAGAGGACGAAAGCGATTATGATGATGCCGAAAGGAATCGAGATCGCTTCCGTCGAAACGTCGAAAGTGTCCTGGAGCGTTACGGGGATGCCCGTGAGGAACATGTGGTGCATCCAGACGCCGAAGCTCAGGGGGAGAACGACGAGGGCCGTGGAGATCAGTATCCAGTTCCTCCCCGCGATGGGCCTACCCGTGAAGGAAGGGATTATGTCCGAGATTACGCCGAACGCTGGCAGAAGGACGATGTAGACTTCCGGGTGCCCGAAGAACCAGAAGAGGTCGTCCCATAGTATCGATGGGTCGATACCGGGGACGCTCAGGATGGCAGGGCTGGTGAAGAAGGAGGTACCGATTATCCTGTCAGAGACGTTCAGCGCGAAGGCTGCGATGAGTGTTGGAAAGGCGTAGAGCATGGCCACCGTGGTGAAGAGCGCGAACCACGTGAACATGGGGAGCTTGGTGAATCCCATCCCCTTCGTTCGCATCCAGAGGATGGAGGTGATTATGTTGACGCTGCCAAGGGTCACCGACACGGCCAGGAGGAGGAGGCCCACGTAGACAAGAGTCGGCCCGGGGCCGGGCTGGAACGAGGGGCTGGAAAGCGGCTGGTAGGTGGTCCAACCGGAGGCAGCAGCCCCGCCTGGAACGAAGAAGCTCGAAATCGCGAGGATGCCCCCGCTCAGGAAGAGCCAGTAGCTCAGGGCGTTGAGCCTGGGGAATGCCAGGTCCTTCGCCCCTATCTGCAGGGGGACGAGGTAGTTGAAGAATGCCACGGCCAGTGGAGAAAGGAACCAGAAGATCATTATGAGCCCGTGCATGGTGACAGCCTGGTCGTAGTAGATGGCGGACAGGAAGTTGTTGTCGGGGACCGAAAGCTGGACCCTCATCAGGAGGGCAAGGGCGCCCCCTGCCATCCCGAAGTAAAGGGACGTGAAGAGGTAGAGAAGTCCGATGTCCTTGTGGTTCGTGGTTGTTATCCATCGTCTCAACCACTCTGTCGCTCCCATCTGGCTCACCCTGAACCCATGAAATTATTCCAGGCCGTGTCGTTCAACACTATCAGGTTGGCAATCATGAACGCGTGCCCTACCCCGCAGAGCTGGTAGCAGCGTATGGCGTCACCGTAGAAGCCCGGATCCGGAACCTCGAACCAGAGCTGATTCACCTTCCCAGGAATGGCGTCCTCCTTGACCGCGAGCATCGCGATTCCGAACTCGTGGTAGACGTCTCTGCTTGTTATGTTCAGGATGATGACCTGCCCAGCGGGAACGGTCAGATTGTCGACGGCGAAGTGACCGTTGGGGTAGGTGAAGTTCCACCCCCACTGGAACCCTGTGACCATTATGGTGACTGCGTTCGGGTTGTTCGGGATCTCGATGTTTGTCTCGGCTGCAAAGCTCTGGTACCCTGCGGCCGCGAGAGCGGATCCCATTATCAGGATGACTGCGACGACCACCCACAGGCTCTCCGGTCCCTTGGACGCCGGAGGCGCCCCCTCCCTCGCCCTGTACTTCACAGCGAAAAAGAGGAGAAGACCGATAACGAATCCGCCTGCGATGATCGCAGAAACCACGTACCAGGATAGCAGAAAATCATACGTAGCCGTAGTCGGAGGAACGGTGAGAGAACCCGTATACATTAGGGCGCGCTATTTGCGGGCGCACTAATATCCGGTTATAAGCTTTGATGGACTACTCCTTTCCTCCGACAAATATGCGTGTATCCGCGCAGTTCCGCATATAGCGCTTATTTATTGTGCTTATCGAGGCGGATTTGTGGTGGGGTGGCGGAGCGGTTACGCGTACGCCTGCAGTGGCTGCTGCCGGTGAGCGTATTTACAGGGGTTCGAGTCCCCTCCCCACCTCTAAGGTGCAAATGACGCGGTGCTAGACGAACAGTGCGTACAGCACTATGGCCGAAATGAACACGATTGAAATCGTGTTCAGGACCTTGATCAGGGAATTGATCGCCGGGCCTGCGGTGTCCTTGAATGGGTCCCCGACCGTGTCCCCCATGACGGCCGCCTGATGCGCTGGAGATCTCTTCCCTCCCAGCTGTCCGGTCTCGATCCATTTCTTCGCGTTGTCCCAGGCCGCACCGCTGTTGGTCATAAGATAAGCCATGAAGACTCCGGATACTACACTTCCGATGAGCAGGCCCCCGAGAGCTATCGGTCCCAGAAGGAAACCAACCACTAACGGGGTTATCACAGCCAGAGCCGCCGGGGCCACCAGCTCACGGATAGCCGCCTGGGTGCTGATGCTCACGCACTTCGCGTAGTCGGGTTTGGCAGTCCCCTCCATGATGCCTGGAATCTCCTTGAACTGGCGACGTACTTCGAGGACCATCTTGAAGGCCGCCCTCTGGACCGCACCAATAAGGAAGCTCGAGAAGAAGAACGGAAGGAGGCCCCCGATGAAGAGGCCGACAACGAGAACCGGGTTTGACAGGGAGAAGTTGAGGGTCGTGACCCCGTTTACAGTTATCAGGTCCTTCGAGTAGGTCTGGAGGAGGTTCGTGTGGCTTGGGCTGGTGATGATGTTGGTCACCTCGTTCTGGAATGCCATGAAGATGGACACCGCTGCCAGTGCCGCCGACATCACCGCGAATGCTTTCGTGGTGGCCTTGGTCGTGTTTCCGACCGCATCCAGCTCGTCAGTCACCTTCCTTACCGACTCGTCAAGGCCGGCCATCTCCACTATGCCGTTTGCGTTATCGGTGATGGGCCCGAAGGAGTCGATCGACATCACTATTCCAGTGAGCGAAAGCATTGACATGGTCGCTATGGCGGTGCTGTAGACCCCCATTAGGACACTGCCGTCAGAACCCACGTAGCCGAGATAGTACGAGGACAGGATGCCGACGACGAGAACAAGGGCTGAGGGCGCGGTGCTCCGGAGGCCCGTCGCGTAGCCGGCGAGGAAGTTCGTCGCTGCGCCCGTGTTGCTCGATTCTGCGATCTGCCTTACAGGGGCGTAGTTGTACGATGTGAAATAGTTCGCGACGTTCTCTATCACAACGACAATAATGATACCTATGACCGCGCTGGTCAGGAAATAGTAGCCGAGCGCCGCGTTGCCGAACAGGGATTGGCCGAACACAAAGTCCAGAACTATCGCGATGGCTGCAGCGATGATCAGGGCGATGTTGAGCGCCCCCAGAGGGTTCGACTTCAGTGAAGATCGGATGTAGAACCCACCGATGATTGCCCCGACAATCCCTGCGGCTCCCAGCATCAACGGGTAGAGAAGGAGCTGGTTTGTGCCAATCAGGGAGACGATGTCCGCCGGGATGCTTGACGCAGGCGCGCCGTTGTTCCAGATCAGAGCGCCAAGGATCATCGCTGCTATGGCCGTGACGACGTAGGACTCGTAGACGTCCGCTCCCATGCCTGCGCAGTCTCCCACGTTGTCCCCCACGTTGTCTGCTATCACAGCAGGGTTCCGGGGGTCGTCCTCAGGGATGCCCGCCTCGACCTTACCTACTAGGTCAGCGCCGACGTCGGCGGCCTTGGTGTATATCCCTCCCGAAACCCTCATGAACATAGCGATCAGGGACGCACCGAAGCCGAGCCCCGCCAGAGTCGCAGGATCCTTCACTATGGTCCCGCCGAAGATGAGATAGAAGACGGTGAGGCCGAGGAGATCGAACCCGACCACCGTCATCCCCATGACCCCTCCGCCCCTAAAGGAAAGCGTCAGGGCCCTACCGAGCCCCGTCTTTGCGGCCTCTGCGGTCCTTGAACTGGTGCGGACCGTCACCGCCATCCCGATGTAACCTGCCAGCGCCGAGAGGGTCGCCCCGATGGCGAATCCAGCAGCGGTCGCGCCCCCTGTGCTGTTAGGATAATCTATCAGGCCGAAGATTAGAAGTACAATAACGACGGCGATGGGCGCAATCACCCTGTATTCGCGGCTGAGGAAGGCACCCGCCCCTTCCTTTACGGCGTCGGATATCGCCACCATCTTCTCGGTGCCGCGGTTCTGGCGCCGGAGGTACGACCATAGGACTGCTGCATAGACCAGGGCGACAAGCGCGAGGCCAAGGGCCACGTAGCCATAATCTAGGGCCAAGCGATGAGGCGCGTCGAATTTGGGCTTATTAGCATTCTCCCGAAGGGAAGTCTAATCGGGCAGCCCGCCCCGCTTCGTGAGGACATAGGAGACGATGAAGGGGAGAACTGTCGTGACTTCGGCGTAGATACTGGCCTGCTTCGCATTCTCTTTGACCTTCCCCCACGATATGGCCTCCCGGAGATGGGCCCCGCTGAGCGAGCCGTCGAACTCTGAAGCCGTCGTGATGTAACAGGCCCAGTCGAGCCCTCCACGAAATAGATTCCACCAGATGACGTGGTGCTTCGAAATCCCGCCTCCCAGAACAAGGGCGCCTGTCTCCTTTGACTCTGAGGTTATGTCGGATAGCCGCCTCTCGTCCCCGATGAGGTCTACTCTGAAATCCCGATGGCTCTCGGCGAACAGCCAGATTTGACTCCCGACTGCCCCGTCCGTTATCCCGGGGACGAAGACCGGAACGTGCTTTTTCTGGGCCCAGTAGAGCAAGGACTTGGCCGACCCCAGATCCTTCCCTATCTCGGCGCTGAGCTCTTCGGTGGTCACCGACCTGATGCCTTTGGCGTACAAATTAGTCAGGATGGACTGCATCCGCTTCTCGATGAGCGGGCCGTAGTTGTCAAGAGGGACAAGCACGTTTCCAAGGCGATGGTAGCCAGCACGCAGGAGTCTTGCATCGTCCATATCGAAGCTCCCCTCATAGTAATCTGCGAGGGTCCGGGAGATGTCGTGGTCAAGGGTGCCGCAGGTTGTCACTATCGCGTCCACCATCCCGGCCCTGACCATGTCGATTATCACCCCCCTTGTCCCGGTCGCCATTATCGCAGCCGGGAAAGAGAGGAATTTTGTGCACCCTTCGCGACCGCACATGGAAGCGAGTGTGTCTGCGACGTCGAAGAGATTCTTTGCCATGAACCCGCCCCCCCGACCCATCCCCTCGACCATCGAGGCGATGTCCTTCGACGGAGGAGCATGAAAATCCCGGACTTTCAGAAGCCCTGGGATGCGTCTCAAGTAAGCCGCCTGAGCCCCGTTGTGCGTTTTTAACCATTCGGGGCGACAGTTTCGGAAAGCGGCCTCTCCCCCTGAGTACAAACGGCTCCCTCCCGGTCAATCCTCGTACTACATCGGCAATGATTCTGCCGCATCTGGGGGATGAACACGAAGCAATTCCATCCAGTGTATGCAGTCCCTCGATTTGGAAACATGCTGCCCCGAGTGCCGCGTCCCATTCGTCGATGGAACCGACGAAATGGTCTGTCCGAAGTGTGGGCGCGTAGGATCGAAGTGGTGTGAAGACCCCTCCCCCTCGAGGCTTGCGGAGCATCGCATAGCTGGGAAACCGCAACTGGGGAGTTTTATGGGAACGATGCGAATCACGCCACAGGAAAGGGCGTCAAAGGGAGTCGCGGGGTCCAATTCAAGGTACGAGTACCTGAAGGCGCTTTCCGACTTCGCGGGCAGGGACGACGGGCCCTCTGAGGCGTGCGATAGGATAATCTTCAGGGTTGGCGAGAAGCTCTTCCTCCCAAGGGTGGCGTTGGACGAAGCGTCGGCAGTGGCAAGGACGGTGCTCTCGTCTGACCGACGCCATCGTGGAGTCACCCTTGCCGCCCTCTCAGCGTTCTCGCTGGTCACAGCCTGTAGACTGGAGGGCGTCACTTCTGTGAGCGTGAGAGAGATAATCTCAGCACACGCGGCTCTCGGCAGACGAGTGAACACTTCATCCTTCATTCAGCTTGCGCTCGAATCGCCAATCAAAATCGTGCCCCGAAGGCCAGAGGACTACATCTCTCGGGTGCTTGCACGCATGTCCTCCAACCGGCGGCTGGCCGAGAAACTGAGGTCTGAAGGTGCATCTCAGACGAGCTACTTCAACGCGCTTCGGGAAACAGCGAAGGAACTCCTCTCGGCGGCGAGGCCCGACGAGTTGAGCGGCAGACGCCCCTGCACCCTGGCCGCAGCAGCAATCTACTCCGCAGAAATCGAACTCGCGTCCAGAGAGTCGAGAGGCAAGAGGCTGACCCAGAAGCTCTTGGCCGAGTGCGGGGATGCCGCAGAGTATACAATCAGGGAGCAGTGCGCTTGCATTTTCACCCCGATTGCGACTTCATTTATCGCCCGAAAACAAAGAGTCCTTCCTGCTGCATCTCAACGCTGAAGTCTCCCGCCGGGCCCATGACACGGGCTTGGCCGACTGACACGGTCACTTCAACGGAGCAGGGTGCCGCCCCCACTAGTGCCGACTTCGCTCCGAAAAAGAAACCCGAAGCAATGGCCCTCGTGCCCTGGGTCGTGGAGGCAGCCGTAATCAGGGGAGAAACAAACGAAGCTGTACAGTTTGGCGGAACGGTAGAGGATACTACGTCTTTGATGTCCGAAAGTGCCTGGTCACAGTCTCCCGCCATGTCCCCGATCCGTACGGGGAGGTTGACGAAGTGCGTATCGTTCCTGACGTATGACACGCCCAACGCGCTCTCGCCCCCCTCCGCTTCGTCGTGCAGGGCCGTGTCCAGGAACCCTGCCACATAGCCACCGAAGGGGGCGAGCATCGAGAGGTTGTCGGTTGCCGGCCCTCGCAGTGCAGGGCTCGCTGAGGTGACGACCTTCAGGTTCGCAGACACCTGGACGTCGGTGAGGCTGCTTATTTCCGCTGAAACAGCTGCCAAGGCCGAGCTGCAGTCAAGTATGTGCGATCCGAGGAAGGTCTGTTCCATCAGTAAGATATTTGCGCCCTCCGCGCCTTCGAAGGCAGCGCTCTCGTCTGCGAGTACGTCCGCAGCGTTTGCCGTCGAATGCAGCTGGACGTCCTCCTGGGCGGCGTAGTAGACGGCGAAGTTTGCGGCCAGCACGAACGAAAAGATGACGACGGCGGCTATGGTCGCCCCTATGCCGGAGTGTTTGGCCATGCCTCCAACACGACCTGATACGGCATAAGGTAAAAGGCGAGACTAGCGGCAGAGGACGAGCTTGGAGGAGAAGGACCACACCTGTAAGGTCCAATCACGCCCGAGAAGGTGACCGATGAGTTCGACTGCCCCCGAAGCATGACGCAGACCACTTGTGGCGAGGACCTGATGAGCCAGGCGACTCCATCCCGCTGGAGAATCGCGAGGAGCTCGTCTCTGAGCTGGGACTCCATTGCCAGGCCCCCCGAAGCGACATCTGCCTGCCTTGGAGAGAAGGCGGCCAACCCTGCGATGGCCGAGGTCCCAATAAGGGCGGCGACGGCCAAGTCCAGGTACCTCATCTGGGATAGAGCTCCGGAAGAAGGATTGCAAGTGCCAGCAGAGAGAGCCCGATCAGCATGGCGTACATGACTGCGACATCGACATAGGCCTCCACTTCAGCCAGCTTGGCTCACGCTCACCATGTTCCCTTTGAGCCGTACCTGATAGGAGACGCCGGGCGCAAGAGTGGAGTTGGGAAGATTGTAGCGCGTCTGGAGGGCAACAGACTCGTTGCCATACATGAAGATGACTTCGTTCCCGGAGAGACGCGCCGAGTCCCCGGTAGCCCACGAGGGGAAAGAGAAAGTGATGACGGTGCCCGGACGCAGCGAGTCCAGAACCGAGCGAATCCCATCAGCGACCCTGTAGTCAGATCCCTCCCTGGAATCTTGGGCTGTTCCCGCCATCTGAGGAACGAGCGCGGCTATCAGGGCGGCGGACGCGATTAGATACATCCCCCAGGCGTTGAGAGCCCCGATGGAAGACGCTGGCAGGCTACTTCACCACCATTTCGAGCCTTCCGGACGTCGTACTGAACGAGAGCACGTGCGTGCCAGCGGAGACGGTTGCCAGGAAATTACACCCCGACCCGATAGTCTGAGAGATCGTCTCTGACCCCTCACTGACATAGAACGTACCTCCCTCGCACCCTATCGTGGATGCCGGCAGAGGTATCGTCGTCGCTGCGCTCCCGTTGAGCAGAGCACTATCAGCGACGCCCGCCACCACAGAAAATGTTCCTCTGAGTTGTAGCCCCGCCTCATAGGAGGCGAAGGAGTTGTAAAGTACTACCGAGCCGCCCACAAGAAGCGCGGAGACCATGAAGGCAACAGCGTATTCTACGAGCTCTACCATCGCCTTCAGAACTCCGTTTCCGATTTAAGGAGCCACCTTGGCTGTTTTATGGCGTCGGGGGCTTCTGCATGGAAAGGCTTGAAAGCCGCTTTCGGTCCCCTTCTGGTGAGGCTCGCAAGGAAGAGAGGGAGTTCGTTCGAGCCGCCGCCTCTCCTTATCGAGCTGTTTCCTAGGCAGGATTCTCAGGGGGGGTGGGACTACGAGAGCTACCCCTTCTCTTATCGTGTGACAAAACGGGAAGGTGTTCCCTACTATGAAATAGCGAGCAGCGCTTCAACAGATCTGATGCTGAAGCTCAGGGCGGCTGTGAGCGAAGCTTCCCTAGGCCTTGATCCGGAGGAAGTAGAACCTCTGACCTTCGGCAGGCTCATCGATGTACTCCGGCAGCGGTCGGCTGAACGCCTTGCTTCCGTCGGGGTGAAGACCAGGATCAGAGAGTTGGCAGAGCTGTCGGCGTTCGAGGCCGTCGGGCTCTCAAGGATCTATGCGCTTGCCAAGGACGAGAAGGTGACCGAACTTTTCGTCGACTCTGAGGATACGCCCGTCTACCTTGATCACTCACTGGCCGGAAGGTGCGAGTCAGGGATCTCTCTGACCGAGAGGGAGCGGAACGCGCTTGCAACCCATCTCGACACCTTCAGCGGGTATACGCTCGACTTCAGGACGCCGTCACTCAAGAACGATCTGGTAATTGGAGGAGCCGTCCTCCGCGTCTCCCTCGATCTCGAGCCTGTCTCGGTCAACCGCTTCGCCCTTGACGTGAGGAGGCTCAACGTGACCTCTCTCCCATTGCACAGGCTCATCGACCTGAATGTAATCTCGCTGGACGCTGCTGCCACCCTCGTGGGTTGGTTGGAGTCAGGCGGAAACGTCACCATCATTGGTGAAACAGGCACAGGGAAGACGACACTTCTGAACGCGCTGGACGAAATGGTCGAAAGGCGATTGCGCCGCGTCTACATTGAAGACGCCGTGGAAACAAAGGACATGCTCGAACGTGGGTTCCATCAGATGAAGGTGAAGGTGGACCCCTTCGACCGCGGCTACGAGACAGGACGCACCAAGGAGTCAGAGATAGTCAAAGCCCTCCACCGGTCTCCGGACATTGTCATCCTCAGCGAGATACAATCCGAGGAGCACAGCCGGGCGTTCTTCCAGGCGCTCGCTTCAGGGGCCAGGGGCCTGCAAACGTTCCATGCTTCGACGATAGAGCAGGCGATTCGTAGATGGGTGAGCATGCATCACATTTCAGAGCAGAGCCTGCTGGACTTGGGCCTGATGGTCCAGATGTCCCGGCCAGACCGGTTAAAGCAGGGACGGTTCGTTCAGCGGATCTGCCAGGTCACTCAGGACCGGGGGGCCCCGAAACTGAGGGAGCTCTACCTGCGGGACCGCCACTTCGAACTCCGAGAGGTCGCGGGTGAAGGCTGGCCCGTCCCCCCCGAGGGCATCGAACCAGGTGGGTTCGGGATGAGAATCGAGAGCGCGCGAAGGAGGATAACCGGTTCAGGAAAGGCGCAATGAAATTCGCATCCCTTGAGGTGCTGGGCATTAGCCTTTGGAGAATCGTGGCCCTGGGCCTCTCCTGTTCAGCCTTTGTGGGCATCGTGTTGGGGCTGGCTACAGGCGACGCACTGGGTCAGGCAAAACTGGCGACTCTTCTGGTCATAGCCGCTTTGGTTTTTTACATCGTCGTATCTTCGCCCCGGCGACTCCTCGACCAACAACGGGTCGCACAGGCACGCGAGTCGCTCCTCCTTTCTGCTTCGGCACAGGCCTGCCTGACCGTCACGGCCTCCAGGACGAAGACGTTCTTGCTCATCAGACCAAGGGAGCCCTCGCTCGGGGCTGCCGTGAAGGAGGCTGGCAGGAGGATACTACTAGGGACCGATGTGGCCGCCGCCGTCGAAGCATCTTCTCGAGGTATTGCGTCTTACTCTGCTGCTGCAGCACTGCTGAGCGTAGCGAGGACCAATGCAAGGGAGTTCGTAGGGGGAGACGAAGAATCCCGCGGTCTGGCTGCGGCGTCGGAGCTGAGCATGGAGACGAAGCTCCCCGTGTTCATGACGATTTGCTTTTTCACTCCCATTATGGTTGTGCTCTACGCCGTCTTCTCCCATACGTACCAGCCGGAGAGACTGGTCGAGCTTGGAGCGTTCGAGTTCGCGGTCATAGACCTCGGCTACTACCTAAGCGCTGCAGAGAGGAGCCCGTGGTGAACACCGAGTTAGTCAGAATTCTCGCACTCAAGAAGGTCCTTGAGTCGGCGAGTGAAGGTATGGGGATGGCGCAGGCAGTGGCGAGAGAACTCCGCAGGGCAGAGCCGCTCGGAAGAGAGTCGGCCCGGCTCGTGCTTCTGGGCCACTCGCTAGCCTTTGCGCTACGCCCCCTCGTCGAATCCGGATGTGAGGAGGTCTCGATGCTTGCATCGCTCATCGTATCTGCGCCAAAGAGCAGCTCGACGATAATAGGCAGGAGCGGCGGCATCCTCGCGGGCACCCTCGAGAGGTGGGTCAAAGCCAAGGAGAGCGGGAAGCTCCAGCAAAAGGCGCTCAGGTTCAGGAGTCTGGTCACCTGCGGTATCTTGGGAGCCGTGACTGCGATGGTCGCCTCCGTCGGACCCCTCGTAGGGAGCCTGGATCTCACAGGAACGCCGCCACCGACGAGTTCAGCCACACTCCTCTACTCAGCATCGGCGTTAGCAGCCATCAGCTCCGGGATGCTCGGGCTCTTTATGTCGGGACGAAGCTTCTACCTTAACGTGGCCGTAACGCTAGGCGTGTTCATTCTGGTGAGCGCGATTGCCTCCCCCCTCGCCAACGTCTCGACGGTGTCGCTGTGGGGCGTTAAATAGCTGAATCCGCTGTTGTGCCGATGCCTATCCGTCACAGACGACTGTTGAGCCGGCGAGGAGCCCAGCTCATCGAAGAAGCACTGCTCCTCTCCGTGGCGCTCGTCGCGCTCTCTCTCCTGGTGGGGGGTATTGAATCGATTCTGAAACAGAGCTCCGAATACACGTCTAATGTTTGGAACTCGATCACCAGCTCGCTCAACAGCATTTTCGGCACTCTGTTCCATTGGTGAATTACGTGGGTCGGGCCGGGGAGCTCGTTTCGAAGGCAGCATGGCGGCTATGGCCTAAAGCGGGAATCGGACTCGATGACATTCGGATCGTTGACGGAAAGTGTGTGGCCGCATCTAACGGTTCAAAGGTCCGATACACCGCCCTGTACAGGGTCCGGCTTCCCGATCTCGCCGAAGACCCCAGGGGGGACTACGCCGCTACACTGAGGACGACGCTGCAGCAGCAGAGGATGCGGGGCCTCTTCGAAGGCCTGCGGAGGGCGGCGGTCCCATTCGCATACCTGATGCTCATGAGCGAATCGGAAGCGGGCGGCCAGGAGAACCAGGTCCTAGAGTTCGACATCGCGGTAGGGACCTGGGTCGACGCCGGGAAGGAGGTGGACCCGGGGAGCGCGCTCGAGCAGCGGGCGAGCGTCCTCTCAGCGACCCTCAGCGTCGCTCTGCCGACGGCCACTGTGGAGAGGCTAGCGAGGAGAGATCTCTCCGACTTCGTGAAATCAGTCCTGCTCCCGAGTGGCAAGCCGTTGCCCCAAGGCGCGTCCGCCGGCGTGGTGGGTGCCCTGTGTACCTTCGACGGAATGACACCGTCAGTGGCAAGCATGGCTCAGGCCCCAGAGTTCTACGTGCCCAATGCGAGCGAGTCTGGCAGCGAAGGCATCCTGCTCGGCCCGGTAGAGTCTGGGGGGCGGGAATACCACGACTTTCGTCTTCAGATGGAGGACATCAAGAGACACGCCTGCATACTCGGGATGACCGGGTCGGGGAAATCGACCACCGCGGGAGCAATCGTCAGGCAGGTTGCAGAAGCGGGCCTCCCCGCCCTCGTCCTCGACTGGCACAACGAATACGGCCAGATAGTTTCGGGTGTTGGCGGAAAGGTCCTGGCACCGGGACGCGACGAATTCTCAATCAATCCCCTTGAAGTGGGACCCGGATCTGATCCCGTCGAGCACGTGGCCATGGTGTCGGACATATTCTCTGACATCTATCACTTCACCCACCCCCAGGCCTACATGTTCAGGAACGCTCTCCAGAAACGTCTCAACGAGACATCTGCCGAGGAGGTCCCGACAATCACGTCCCTCGTCAAGACCATCGAGGCCTATCCTCTAAGGTCCGCCTATGATAACGAAACGAAGGTAGCGCTCCTTCGGAGGCTGGTACCGCTCACACAGGGGCAACCGGGGAAGGCACTGAGCGGTTCGGGTCCCCTCAGGCTGGACGAGCTCCTGGGCACCACAGTCTGCGTCGAGCTGGGGCATATGAGAGACATCCAGTCTCGGGGCGTTTTCTCGGATGTGCTGTTGAAGATGGTTTATGAGGAGAAGGTCAGGCGGAAGGGGAACCTGGACCATCTCACAGTGGTCGAAGAGGCAAGGAACTTGGCCCCCTCTAGGAGGCCGGAGGACCCCCCAACGGTGGGCGAGAGGATGGTCTCCGAACTCAGGAAGTTTGGGGAGGCGATGCTCTTTGTGGCACAGTTCCCCACTCACGTCGCCTCCGAGATCGTAAAGAATTCCGGGACCAAGATTGTCCATCGCCTCGCGTGGCCCGACGACGTCTCGCTGGTAGGAGACTCGCTCGGCCTGAGCCAGAGGCAGAGGGAGTACATCACTAGGCTCAAGGCCGGAGAGGCGGTGGTGAGCCTCGGCAGAATCCAGAAGCCAATGCTTGTACAGGTGAGGGCAGAGAATCACTCTGCGGTGGAAAGCAGGAGTCTAAGCTTAGCACCAGAGTCGTAGCCGAGTGTCCAGTCGATTCTTGGGGCTTCTCGTGGTTTGGAGAGTGCAATCTCAACCACGGCCTTCGCCGCATCGGCCGGAGACCCGCCCGTGGTGTCCACCTCCGTTGTCTTCGTCCTGCCATAGGTGTCAAACGCGTCCGAAGAGACGACGCCGATGAGCTCAGCCTCGACGTTCTCGACAATTTTCGGGGGCGCGTATCCGCGGAGTCGAAGCCTTTCCTTCAGCACCCGGGGTTCGCACCTTAGCACGGCGACCCTGGATACCGCGCTCTGGGGGACCACATAGGGGAGCAGATGACCATAGACGACCGCCTTCTCCGACAGGTCGCGGCGGAGCTTCGCCCGCAGCTTCTGTGCATCGACAGCACCTGACTTCCTGCTCACAAGGCCATACGACTCGGCGAGATCGTTCAAGCCAAGGCATTGCATCCCCAAACTTTCGGCCACGATCGGAGCAATCGACTTCTTACCGGTGCCCGGGGTGCCTGTGATTCCGAGCAGTTCCGAATCCTTCGCCCCCCTCAAGAATCAGCCGCGCGTCGCCGGCTGCTGGGCTTTCAGCTTTGCTTTCCAGTGCTCCCTGAACTTGGCCAGCTTGGGCGCGATGACTGCCTGGCAGTACGGTTGTGACGGGTGCCTCCTGTAGTACTCTCGATGGTATTCTTCGGCGGGGTAGAAGGGCCCTAGGGGGGCCACCTCGGTGACGATGGGGTCTCTGAACGTCCTGTCTGCCGTCAGCTCCCGGATTATCGCCTCTGCCTGCATCTTCTGTTCCTGATCCGCATAGAAGATGACCGAGCGGTACTGGGTCCCCACATCGGCGCCCTGCCTGTTAAGGGTCGTAGGGTCATGAGTGGAGAAGAGAACCTCCAGAAGTTCCCTGTAGCTGATCTGGGAGGGGTCGAAAGTGATCTGCGCAACTTCGGCGTGCCCCGTCGAATCCGTGCAGACGTCTTCGTATGTGGGGTTGGGGAGCTTCCCCCCCGCGTAACCCGGGACCACGCTGATGACGCCGTTCAGCTCTGAGAAGACAGCTTCTGAACACCAGAAGCAGCCGCTGCCGAATGTTGCCACTTCTTTTCTAGGCAAGGTAGCCGGCGTGTTCTCCCCCGAATTAAAACTTGGAGGTCAGGCCCCCGGCGACCCTCAGGCTGCCGCCGTTGAGGTCGACTATGGCTGCTCTCATCCCTTCCCAGACGGGGACCAGCCAGGGGAGCTGAGCGGTCACAGAGCCCTCGCCCGAGTCGGTCATCCTCGCTGGGACGATTTCTCCCGGGAGCTGAACGTGCAGGTCCCTCGAGATGACGTCCTGCTTGTAGTAGGGTGACTTCGACAGCTCGAAGGAGGGGGAGTTGGAAAGCTGCAGCGCGCCATCATCTAGCCAGTGGCTCTTCTCGAGGTCCTTCGGGTCAACGCCTCTCAGAGAGAGCCCAACCCGGATACCGCGCCCGGCGGATTCGAAGTCTACGTCGTTCACCTGTATCCCCTTGACGTCCGCCCTGAGGTCGGCAGGCCCGGGGATCGGCCTCAGCTGGTCGTGGATCGATACATTCCCCGACAGGACGAAACCCAGGGCCACCGTCCCGACCCCTTTGACGGTGAAGGCCCGGTCCACATAGATCAACGTCCGTTCCTCGGGGAAATCAGGACGGGGGAAGGCACGGGAGAGATCTATGGCAGAGGATTGGGGGTCGCGAACGTCAGGCCTGTATCCCGCCACGGGGGTTCCCTTTAGCATCGCCGTCGCGGCTTCCGGATCCGAAGCGCCTCCGGTCAACACGAGGGTTCCTCCCAACCCGAAGGCACCCAGCAGCACAGCCAGCTCACCGTCGGGGGCGGCCAGCCTCCCTGAGCTCGGGAAGAAGTAGAGGGCGTGGTCGACCAAGGACGCCACGCAGGAATACCCCTGGATTCTTTCCGGGTAGTCCGGCGTGTCGAGAAACGAGTACCTTCTCCCCCCCTCGGCTCTGGTGTAGACTATCATTCCCTCCGCTTCGCTCTTCTTTGCGACGGCTCCCTCGAAGAGAGACTTGGTCTGCACGTCTGTCCCAAAGACACCCACCGTTATTCCTTCCATTCGATCTCCCCTGCCAGATGGCCCGCGTCCAGAGTGTCAATCTTATGCTTTCTTGACTGGGAACGGATAAATCGGCAGTTCAGGGCCGAAGTCACCGTGCCGAGTGACGTCATAATCGTAGGCTCCTTCCTCCTCGCGTTCAAGGCCGTCCTTCTCGAAGGGAGCGAAGTCGCAATCCTGTCACTGGCCACCGTGAAGCAGCTCGGGAATAACAACGTCCTCTTCGGAGTGCTTATCGGGGGGGCAACTTCGGCGGCCATCTTCTTCGGCATAAGGCAGATCTTTCTGCTCTTCCCTGAGGCGTACATCGACATCCTGACGGGGTGCGTCATCCTCTACTTCTCGTACAGGTTCCTCAGAGGTTTCAAGCGGTACTACTTTGGCAAGCGCTCCTTCCGTGCAAAGATGGAGAAGATGGAGTCGGAAACTGTCGAGAGGGACTTTGGCAGATACGGGGCAGATAAGCCGCCAATCTTACCCTTCTCACCGCTGAACGCGCTCCCTGTGTTCGCCATCACGGTCACGGAAGGATTCGAGGCGAGCCTGGTGCTCAGCGCGGCTGGCGCCTTCAACCTGGAATGGACACTCATAGGCGCCGGAGTGAGCCTCCTGCTGCTTGTTGTGATATCTGCGATTTCTTACGATTACCTGATCAGGTTTCCTAGGTGGGGGCTTGACCTACTCGCCGGGAGCATCCTGCTGATATTCGGGACCTTCTTTTTGGCCTCGGGGCTATACGCGCTCTTCTTCGGCGTTTCGTAGACGGCCTATTGCCCGTACTCTTTGACTGCTTCGCGCAGCTCTCCAGCCACCCTTCTCAGCGCCGCCGGCCCGAAACCCCACTCGACCCCTGCCGCTTCGAAGAGCTCCGGGAGAGGGCGTGCGCACCCTAGTGATAGAGCGCTCTTGTAGGCCTCGATGGCGTCCTTCGGGTCTTGCCTGTAGCGGGACCAGACGCCCAGGGCCCCTGTGAGCGCGATCCCGTATTCGATGTAGTAGAAGGGGACCTCGAACAGGTGGAGCTGGCGCTGCCACCTGTACGCCCTGCTGGCCTCCAGCCCTTCATAGGACTCCAGCCCACAGAACCGGTTGAAGGTCGCTTCCCAAGCGTTCGTCCTCTCTTCCTTCGTGTGCAGGGGGTGCGTGTACACCCAGTGCTGGAAAGCATCAATGGTGGCGACCCAAGTGAAGAGTTTGACGTTGTCCACCGCCTCCTTCCAGTTCGAGCGTCTGGCGCTCTCCCTATCGTAGAATACTCCCTCGTAGTGCTCGCCCGTGATGACCTCCATTGACATAGACGCGACTTCGGAGAACTCGTTCGGCATGTTCGCGCCTGAGTTGAAGAAGGGGAGCATCGCCTTGCGCATGAGGAACGTGTGGAAGCTGTGGCCGCACTCGTGCAGCAGTGTCCGCACATCGTCGTCCTTTCCGACGGCGTTCATGAAAATCAATGGGAGCCTCACCTCGGCGAGCTCTTCCTGGTAGCCGCCAGGGGCCTTCCCTTTCCTGCTGTCGAGGTCCAGTAGCTGAAGTTCCACCATTCGCTCGAAATAAGACGAGAGCTCCGCGTCTACCTTCGTCATCACTTTCGCCGCGCCCGACACGAGGTCAGGGACCTGATTGAATGGTCGGAGCGGCTCACGCCCCGCCGGGTCGACCTCCATGTCCCAGGGCCGGAGAACGTCGACCCCCATGCGCTCAGCCCTCGTCCTGTCGATGCCTCGCCTCAGCGGAACGATGGCCTCTTCCACAGCCTTGTGGAATTCCACACAGTCGTCGGGAGTGTAGTCGAACCTTTCCTTCTTTACGAAGATGTAATCCCTGTAGTTGTCGAAGCCTGCGCTGCGTGCCGCCTTGTCACGCAGGGCGACCATCTTCGAGTATATCGAGTCGAGCGCCTCCCTGTCTGCGAGCGCCCTCTGGCTTGCGAGACGCCACGCCTCCTCCCTTACCGCCCTGTCCGGCACTTCGTAGAACTTGGACATCTGTTGTAGGGTCATCTCTTGGCCGCGGAAACTGACGGTCATTCCACCCGTCATCCTGTAGTACTGCTGCGAAAGAGCTGAATCCTCCTTCTCCAGGTCGACGTTCTGCTCCCTGAAGATCGAAGCAGCGGTCTGCCTGCGCCTGTCCTCGAGGGCGTAGACGCGCTCCGATAGCTGACCCCGGAACGGAGATGAAACGTACCTTTTGAGGAGCTTGAAACCTGCGAGCTTGATTCTCGGCTCGAGGAACTCTGTGTATTCCTCGTAGGCTCTGGCATACTCAGGGTTGTCCGTCTGCCTCGTGCTGTTGAAGTACCTTATCGCGCGCTGTTCGTAGAGGTAGGCGTCGAGCTCTGCCTCGTCGAGGAGCCACTTCTCCAGGGCTCTCTCTGACCCGAGGGAACGCCCGTTCAGCTCTTCAAAGACCCGGTTGAGGTCACCCCATTCGAAGTCGATGTCCTGAGGAAGATAATGTCGCTTGAATTCGCGGGGGAGGGCGGAGTAGTCGAAGACCAATGATCGGTTGACCACCCGGTCGAATCCAATAATACTTTTTCTTCACTCGCTCGCCTAAGAAACGCTCCAGCAAGGCCCCGATACTCTTATGCCCGCTAGTTCAGGAGGCGCGTCCGCTGGCCTTCGGTTGACAGGGAATACGCTCGTGGCCGACATCCCCGTTACTCTGGTCCTTCTCTTCTGGATGGGGTTCGTGCTGCTATTCGCCTCCAGGTGGGTGTACAACTTCGTCCTGGGTCGAGGATGGGAACCAAAGAGAGGGACCTATCTTGGGCGGAAGTTCGTGCACATATTCGGGGCGGGAATCGTGGCCGTCGTCCTTCCGTTCGAGTTTCATGAGCCCTACATCCCATTCGCTTTCGCAATGTTGCTCGCGCTGGTGACGTTCACCCTGCACAGGACAGGGCGTGTCCTTTACTGGTTTCAGGACCCGGCGAACTACTCGGAGACATACTTCGCGCTGTCATGGGGCACGGCCGTCCTTCTGACATGGTTCCTGGACAAGACCTTCCTGCTTGCAGTGGTCCCCACACTATTCATGGCGTGGGGGGATGGCGTCACAGGGGTGGTGAGGAACCTGATGTACAAGAAAAGAACAAAGGGGTGGGAGGGGTCGGTGGCCATGCTACTCGTTTGCGTCCCCGTCGGAGCCTTGCTGGGCGTGGCAGGAGTCATCGCGGGAGCGCTGTCGACGGCGGTAGAGAGAGTCGAGGGGATTGACGACAACATCAGCATCCCCATCGTCAGTCTCTGTGTGCTAATACCTGCGTGGGCGCTCAAGCTGAACTTCCCGATATTCTGAATATCTCTGGGCAGATGCGCACCCCCAAGCGGAGTACGCCTGTGGCAAACGGTCTCGACCCCCCAAAGCAGATGCATGACAATCGAAGGGTGTGCGGTAAATGCTGGGAAGCTAGGCTTCGCGTGCTTGCCCTTGCCTTACACCAGGGGCAGGCCTGAGTTTGGTTCTGGCGGAGCTTAATACGAGGGGCCCGCAATCAAAGCCATTGGAAGACGGAGAGCTAGTCTGCCACGGATTGACCAAGGTCTACTCGGCCTCTCTGGACAAGAAAGCACTGGACGGTTTGAGTTTGAGGGTCAAAGCCAGAGGGATATTCTCCCTGATAGGAATGAACGGAGCAGGAAAAACCACTTTGGTTCGGATTCTCGCGACTCAGCTCGAGCCCACAGGTGGAGACGCCCAAATCCGTGGGATGGACGTGGTAAGGGATGCGAAGAAGCTACGGGAAATAATCGCCTCCATCCCCCAGGAGGCAAGGACGATCCCCTGGATGACTCCGATGCAGACGGTAGGCTCGTACCTTCTGTGGCGTGGCGTCCCCCTCTCAGAGGGGAGGAGCAGGGCCGCCGAGGCCCTGGCCAAGGTCGGAATCGAGGGGCAACGCGATACCCTGAACAGAAAGCTCTCGGGAGGGCAGCGAAGAAAGGTGATGGTTGCCGCGGTGCTGGCGGCGGACTCGGAGATTACGTTCCTAGACGAACCAACGACGGGCCTGGACCCGATATCCAGAAAGGAACTCTGGAGGTCTCTCGAGGAGCTCTCGAGGAGCCATTTCCTAGTCCTTACGACCCACTATCTAGAAGAGGCTGAGCAACTTGCCGATACGATTGCTATCCTCGACCGAGGTAGACTGGCGGCCATGGGCACCCTCGACCAGCTGAGAAGCCTGGTCAAGCACCAGTACAGCATCAGGTTGCCGGCCGGTGTGGAAATCCCGGAGGTGAAGGACGGGACGGTCACAACGGGGAGCGAAGGTCAGACCCAGATCCTCACCGGAGAGGAAGAGGCGTACGCCCTGTCGGCCGAGCTGCTACGGGCCGGGGCAAGGATTTCAGTGAGCCGCATTTCGCTCGACGACATATTCTTTCACTTTATCGGTGAGCAAGGAGGGAAGTAGATGAGCGGACGCCTCATCAGGCAGCTCCTCGCGTCTGTGCTTGTGAATTCTGTCTATGCCATGAAGAACTACCCTGTAGTGCTGATCAACACCGTCCTCGCTCCAATCTCCTTCCTTGTAATTGTCAACTTCGTGAGCCGAGGGGCTCTTCTCTCCCAGGCCATCGAGGGCGCATTCATCATGAGCATGTTCTCCAGCGGCATGGGCCTCCAGAGCGACCTTTCTCACCTTAAGAACGATTTCAAGATCCAGGACATGGTAGTTAGCTCCCCTGCCTCTCCTGCCGCCTATGTCCTGGGCATGGCTCTCTCAGAGATAGTCTACTCTATTCCGGCTCTGGTCACACTGGTGGTGTTGATGGCGGCCTTCGTTCACCCGGGGGCGATCGAGGCCCTGGAGTTGATGGCCGTCATGCTGATGATGTTCACGACTTCGGTCACCCTCGGCTTCACGCTCTCCACATTTACCAGCGACATCGTGCAGAGCTTCGCTTTTTCTGGGCTCATTTCGACCTTGTTTACGACGCTACCGCCCGTATACTACCCGATAACCTACATCCCCCTGCCATTCAGGTACCTGGCGTACCTTTCTCCGACCACATACGCAGCGGAGATAGCGCAGTCTACCACCGGGCTCCTCCAAGTCTCCACAATTTCGATCGCCTTTGCCTGGGTGGTGCTTGCGGCGGTGACCATTGTATTTGGGGTCATAGCGGTGACCAAGGCCAGGTGGAGAGAGGTCTGATTCACTCCTGACTGCCATTTCGTCTTTGCCCTCGCGTAGGTGGCGCCGCTCTTCGGGCCAAAGCCGCGCTCTGCCGGTAATTTGAGGAAGGCGGATTGAGGGTTCGAATCTGCAGAGGCCCGCCCACTCTTGAAGAAGCAACCTTGGGCTGCCTACGATGCCCCGGGGGGGATTTGAACCCCCGTCGCTAGCTATCTCCCTAGCCAAGTCGAGAGGCTAACATGCTTGACCGGGCTACACCACCGGGGCTTGGCGTGCCTCCAAAGTGTGTGGATATAGTGGTTGTGCCCTGAAAACGATAGGAAAACGCTCTTGCAACCTCTGAACGAACGCGGTAGGGCTCTACTGGTTCTGCTTGAGCACCGACTTCGCGGCCAGTTTGATGTCCGAAGGTTTGACGGTCTTCCTCCCAGCGTGAGCAGCGAGCTCTACAGCTGCCTTGGAGATCTGCATCCCCACCGCTTCGAGCTCAGACCTGAGCTCAATGGCAGCGTCGTCCCCCACCCTCTCAGCACCGGCCTTCTTTATCACCCTGTAGACAGCCGCAAGGCCGAACTCGGAACTGGACATTCGCCTTTGGTGTATACGCGGTGTATTTAAAAACCTTTAGGCCTTTTGGCCCGTTCTCCTGACCTCTTTAAGCCCTAGAAAGCCCAAGTCCACCCCTATTCCAAAAATAAGGGGGAAAACCGCGCACCGTCGTCCCTGCGTTCAGGTTTGCGTCAGTAGGGCATAGAGTGGGCTGAAATACCACTCTGACCATGGCCACGCGTGCGCTTCGTCGACTCACATCTTCATCTCCTCGACGCGGAGGCGGGTAAGCAAGTGGCAATCGCAGAGGCCACCCAGACCCTGCTTGTGACGTGCGGCGAAGACAGCAAGACGTCGTCTCTCGCCCTTAAGCATGAGGAGGAATACCCGATGACTGTAGTGGCGTTTGTGGGAGTCCACCCCTCCGAAGCCGTGAAGTCGACGAGCCTTGAGTGGCTAGAAGTGGATCTGGGCCGGGCATCGGGAATCGGAGAGATAGGTCTCGACCCGAAGTATTCGGAGAAGGGCCCCGGGAGCGCCCAGATGGAGGCCTTTCTGGCACAGCTCGAAATGGCTCGGAGGACGAGAAAACCCGTTCAGGTCCACTCTCGAGAGGCGGAGAGGGAGTGTCTCGACGCACTCGGTGGCTTCGCACTGGGCGCCGTCCTCATGCACTGGTTCCAGGGTGAAGAGTTTCTACAAGAAGTGATTGAAAGTGGTTACTTCGTGTCTTTCGGACCTTCCATCCTGTATTCGAAGAAGCTCCAGAGGATGGCACTGCGTTCTCCCCGCGGTCAGGTGCTAACGGAGACGGACTCCCCTGTTCCTTTCGGGCCACTGGGAGGAGTTCATGGGCCCTCGCTGGTGCCTTCGGTCGTGTTCAGGCTCTCGGAGCTCTGGGGGGAGAGGTTCGAGGAAACCAGGGCAACCCTCGCCAGTAACGCCATGAGGTTCCTGGGGGGGTCCGAGAAAGGTTAATCATGGTACCCAGTTGGGCCTGAAAGAAGTTGGACAGGACCCGCAGGCTCTCTGAAGAACTTCTACAACGGCACCCCGAAGCCTTCGGCCCTGACTTCGAAGAGAACAAGAAGGCGCTGGAGGAACTCGCGGTTATCCCGTCTAAGCAGCTCAGGAACCGGATAGCGGGCTACATAACAAAAACAAAGGAGGAAGAAGACTCGGAAGCGCAGCCTGCCACCGGCGAAGAACAGAAGGGGTAGGCCCATGGCCCTGGCGAATGCGGGGTTTACGTTGGGAGTGAAGCCTGTCAGCGCCCTGAGGCCCCACGAGGAAACAATCCCCTCCCATGTAAAAGGGCTTGCGACCGAGATGAAGAAGGACGGCGTCCAGAAGGATCCCATAATTGTCGACCTGGAAAGCCTCACCGTCCTCGACGGCATGCACAGGCTGGCTGCGTTCATCTCGCTGGGAGTGGAGAACGCAGTGTGCTGCTCCGTGGACTACGCTTCTCAGGCTGTCAAGCTCGGAAGATGGGCGAGGGTCTACACCCTTCCCGTCGGGGTCCCTCTCCCCGAAATCCTCGGAAAGTCGGGGCTCACGCGGCGCTCGACGCTGGCCCTGGCGTTCGATGCCCTTGAAGGACGGGACACGGGGCTGGCGCTGCTGACGCCGGATTCCGCCTACCTTCCGGATGGGAACCTCGATCTGTGGCGTGCGATGGAGATTATGGGCGAGTTCGACAGGATGGCAGAGGCGGGGGGCTGGAAGAGGGAATTCGTTTCCGAGGACGACGTGGACGTGCCGCTCCAGTCAGCTGGGAACATCGTCCTCTTGGTCAGGAAGCTGAGGAAGGATGACGTTGTGAACTCGGCGAAATCTGGGAGGCTCTTCCCGTGTAAGACGTCGATGCACCTGATCGACCCGAGGCCTGTTGCGGTGAATTTTCCCATGTCAGAGCTTGCGGGTGCCACTTCGGCATCGCTGAGGAGACGTCTCGAAGAGAATCACGAGCAGCTTCTTCCTCCCGGTTCGATCTATGAAGGGAGAAGGTACAAGGAAAGGCTCCTCCTTCTGAACCAAGAATGATTCACATCAGGTGCTACGGCCACATCGGCACAAGCGTGGGTTCAGCCGAGATCACCCTTGAAGACCTGGAAATAGACTCGGCCGACCTTGTGGACAGAGTAAGGAAAATGTCGAAAGAACCAGACCCCGGGTTCGACCGATACAACACCCTCGTGATGATTGAAGATGGGGATGCGTTCGTCCCCGCGGGCGTACGAAGGGTCGTGAAGGACGGGGACAGGATAGCGCTAATCCCGTTCTCTCACGGAGGATAGGCAATGAGGATCTTTGCCAAAGCCTTCCTCTGTCCAAGAGACTCTTCGTCCGAAGCCTCCAAGCGCCGAGTTGCCGACGCTAACCCTGGCTCGATGGTGCAGGCAGCAAAGGGGGACCTGGCCGTGAACGAGGCTTTCATCGAGCTCCTCGCCGCCCAGACCCTCCAGGCCGAGTCATCGGGCGGCCTCCTAGCAAACAAGCCGGAAATCGACTTCCTCCTCAGGCTGGCTGGGACGACCCAGATATCGAGGGCCATAAAAGACGCAGGCGTGAAACCTGGAAACAAGTTCCTCCTTGTGGTGGCTGGGAGGAGCACCATAAGGCGCCCCCCAGGGCTTCTAGGGGAAGAGCTACCGAGGCTGGAACTCACGAGTTCAGAGCTCGGGAGGATAGAAGGGGCGGCGCTGCTGAATGCGAGAAGGGCCTAGGCGGACCGCTTGAGCTTCTGGATGCTGATTATGTCGTGGGGTGAGATGACCGAAATCCCGGCGTACTCCCCGAAAATCTGCAGCAGAACCACCCTGTCAGGGGAATCGAGGTCTACCTTCCTGTCCACCGCGTCTGCGATGGCGTCGATCAACTCCCTGTCATTGTAGGGGGAGTCCCTCGCCTCAATGGTGATCCTGAACGTCTCCCCCGGGCCGATGGCAGGCGCGAGTTCCTTTACCGCCTTGACGATGCCCTCGACCTTGGTGTCCACGACCCTGTCTACCGGGATGATGCGCATGATGTACCTGACCTTGAAGGGCTCGGAGCGCACGAACTCTGTGATGAAAGACATCAGCGCCTTCGGGTTCTCGACGTCGACCTCGATCACGCCGTCGTAGGCTGACCGGTCTATGGTCAGCTTCCTGATGCCTGAAAGCAAGGCTATCTCCTTGAACTCGGCCGACGCCCGAGCTTCGAGTCCCTTCGCCGATGTGACTACGAGGTTCGTCTGCCCTCCCTCTGGTTCCCGACCCCGATGGGACCGGTTCTTAAGATTGTGACTTCGCCCCCTACAATCTTCACCACCGTTGACTCTGGGCCGCTCAGCCTCCCGCCGTCAAGTACGAATTCGACCGAGTCCCCCAGCTCGTCCAGGGCGTCGCCGGCGGTTCTTGCCGGTGGGTTTCCAGACAGGTTGGCGCTCGTCCCCACCAGCCAGCCTCCACAGGCCGCGATCAACCCCAGGCAGCCGGAATGGGCGGGTACCCTCACGCCGAGGTACTCCCCGCCCTGGGTCAGTTGGGGAGGGAGGGGCCGTCGAAGCGGTGCCACTATGGTCAGGGCTCCGGGCCAGTGCTCCCCTGAGAGCTCTGCGGCACGGCCGCTGAGCTTGACAAGCTCCCCCGCTTTCTCTGCGCTGGCGCAGAGGACCGGGACGGGCTTCGAGTTCCTCCCCTTTGCCTCAAAGAGGCGTCTGACCGCCGCTTCGTTGAGCGGGTCGCAGCCGAGCCCGTAGACTGTGTCGGTCGGATAGACCACGAGGAGCCCTCGACGTACCGCATTGGCCGCTAAAGCGATGGATTCGGTGTTCATCACCAGGAGACGCGCCCTCATCGGAGCCCCCACTTGGACCGGATTCTGTTAACTCTACTGGACGTCCAACTCCACCGAAATCGTTGGTCCAAAATCCGGACAGTGGCAAATTGTCGGGGCCTTTGAGACCGTCCGAAATGCAGGGCTCCTAACCCTTGAGAGACGTCGTCCCCCCTTCTTCCTCTCGTATTTCGAGCCACCTGTGCCCGCAATGCTTGCACTGGTAGGCGTACTGGAAGTCCTTCACGTCGACCAGCACCGCCCTGTCTTCGGCGACCGGTGTCACTACCGGAGCCCCCCAGCGGCCGACGTAGCTTGGCAGACCCGTTATCTCGTGGGCTTCCTTCTGGACGACCTGCTCACTCACCAACTTCTTGCCCGTGAGCCTAATCTCGAACCTCCTGCCGCATGAAGGGCAGTGCCTGAAGAATGTGGTGATCTCGGACACGGCCCGCACGGAGTGTCACAGGGTAATTAAGATGTGGGGGCGGGCCGTTGGATGTTCTCGTGAGTAGAACTTAACACCCAATGAGGCTACCCTGAGGCGTGAAACGCGGGTACAAGGTCTTGGGAACTGCCATCGGAGTCACCTTGGTCTTCGCCTTCTTTGTTCCAGTGATACGGTTCGACACCAATGTCTCTCCCGTGTGCGCCAGAGAGAGATTGCCATGCCCTCTACTTATCAGAGCGCAAATCTCCGACAGCGATGTCTATTGGTCGGTTACTGCATATTACACTGGGACGGGGACGTACCTCCTACCGTTCACGGACTACGGTTTTGTTTGACGTCTTGCCCGTCCATCCCCAAGAATCACCTGGATCGACCGAGTCCGACCCTCCTGCGGAATAAGGTCGCGGTCCGCGTATACCCCTACGAATAAGTCCGAATTCGATTAAACGGTTTAGTTAGCTTTAATAGTGTAACCGAAAGCGCGACGCCCCGTCATGTCTGAAGAGGACCAAGAGCTCGACGAGGACCTGGATGAGGACTCGGACGAGGACGGTTGGGAAGAGGACTCGGACGAGGACGGGTTCTAGGGGACCGCCCCTCGAGACGAGACAGTGCCTATGCCCACGTCATCATTTAAGAGAGCGAACGGGGCCATCCCAGACGCCAATTGAGAACTCTCGTAGTCAACTTCAAGAATTACCCAGAAATCCTGGGGCCGGGTTCCGTCCGCCTGGCGCAGGCCGTCCAGCGCGTTTCTGACTCGGTCGGAGTTGAAGCCATCGTGGCGCCCCCACCCCCCATGCTAGCGCTAGTAGCTTCTAGCACGAGGGTAAAGGTGTACAGTCAGACCGTAGGGTCGAAGAGCGGTGACAAGACCACGGGGGAGATACTCCCGGAAGCCGTTAAAGCCGCGGGGGCGAGCGGAACGATACTAAATCACAGTGAGTCCAGGCGGCCCCCCTCGGAGCTCCGGGCGCTGTTGCCCCGGCTCGCGGGCATGGGGATGGGGGTGTGCCTGTGCTCCCAGACGGCCGGGGAGGCGGCGAGACTCGCTGCGCTGAAGCCGAAGTACCTGGCTATCGAACCCCCCGAGCTCATCGGTTCTGGGATTGCGGTGTCGAAGGCTCGTCCGGAACTGGTCCAGAGGACTGTCGCTGCCGTCCGCCGGGTGGGCTACGAAGGCGAGATTCTGTGCGGAGCTGGCATAGTAAGCGGTGAAGACGTGACCAAAGCGGTGGAACTGGGGGTGGACGGTGTTCTCGTGGCGAGCAGCGTCGTGAAAGCGGCCGACTGGGAGTCGAAGGTCAACGAGCTCGCTCGTTCTCTATGTTGAGAAACAACGTTCCCCGTTAAATACAATATTTTAAGGGCGAAACTTATGGCTCAGAAATACGAAGTGAAACAGATGGATCAACCAAAACCTAACCCATTCGAGAACGCGCTCGAGCAGCTGAGGCTTGCTGCCGAGTACTTGAAACTCGACGAAGGGCTGCATCAGATTCTTGCACACCCGAAGAGACAGTTGACCGTTTCTCTACCAGTGAAAATGGACAATGGGAAGACGCAAGTCTTCACAGGGTACAGGGTACAGTACAACGACGCAAGAGGGCCATTCAAGGGCGGCATCAGATACCACCCGGGCGTCACGCTGGACGAAGTGAAGGCGCTCTCGGCCTGGATGACCTGGAAGACTAGCGTCGCCAACATCCCCTACGGAGGTGCCAAGGGGGGCATAATCTGCGACCCGAAGCACATGTCGCTCGGAGAAAATGAGCGGCTCACACGCAGGTACGCTGCGGCGATCACCCCGATAATCGGACCATACAAGGACATCCCTGCTCCAGACGTCTACACCAATGGTCAGACAATGACCTGGATCATGGACACCTACAACACACTCACGGGCGTCGTTTCCCCCGCAGTGATCACGGGCAAGCCCATCGCCCTAGGAGGCTCTCTCGGAAGAGACAAGGCCACGGGCAGGGGCGCGGTGTTCTGCACCGTCGAAGCGGCCAAGGTAAACAAGATTGACCTGAAGAAGGCCACCTTCGCAGTGGAAGGGTACGGCAACGCCGGCTCCTTCTACGCCCAGATCCTACAGACCTACGGCTCCAAGATGATGGCTGCCAGCGACTCGAAGGGCGCGATCATGAGCAAGACGCCCATCGACGCGGACAAGCTCATCGCCTACAAGGAGAAGACAGGCTCGGTAGTGGGCTACCCCGGAAGCCAGCCCATCTCTGGCAAGGAGCTCCTTCAGATGGACGTCGACATACTCTCCCCATCGGCACTCGAGAACACCATCCTTCCGGACATAGCGAAGGGAATCAAGGCAAAAATCATCGCAGAGTGCGCCAACGGGCCCACGACCCCCGAGGCAGACAAGATACTCCACAAGAACAACGTCTTCATGATCCCCGACATCCTGGCCAACTCCGGCGGCGTCATCGTAAGCTACCTGGAGTGGGTCCAGAACCTGGAGAGGATCTCGTGGACCGAAGCCGAGGTCAACGGCATGCTGGAGAAGAAGATCACGGGCGCCTTCTACGATGTCCACGAAGCTGCACAGAAGTACAACGTGGACAACAGGACGGCGGCCATGATCGTCGCTGTCGCCAGGGTCGCTGACGCGGTAAAGACTCTCGGGACATTCCCATAGAAAGACTCAACGCACCAGACGGGCGCCCCCGGGACGAACCGGGAGCGCTCCTCCTACTGTTTTTGGGAAGAAGCTGATGACCTTCCGCAAGACTGTTAAGTGACTTAGGAGGAGGTGGGAACCATGAAGCAAGAGAGGATGTCAGCCTTTGTCAAGGATGGCAGGAGCATGCTGCTCGCCTATGACCAAGGGCTGGAGCATGGGCCTTCCACCGACTTCAACGACAAGAACATCGATCCGTCTTTCGTAATGGAGTTGGCCGTCAAGGGGAGGTTCGACGGCGTCATATTCCAGAAGGGAGTTGCAGAAAGGTTCTACACCGGTGGAGTCCCGTTGCTCGTCAAGGTGAATGGGAAGAGCGCCCTCGTGAAAGGGGACCCCATTTCACGCCAGGTCTGCTCGGTCGAGTACGCCGTTTCATTGGGAGCGAAGGGGATAGGCTACACGATCTACCTTGGGAGCGAGCACGAAGCGGAGATGCTCGCCGAGTTCGGCAGTATCCAGGAGGAAGCTCACGAGCGAGGCCTCCCCGCCATAGCCTGGGTGTACCCAAGGGGAGCTGCCGTGGCCAACGATACAGCGAAGGAGATCGTCTCATACGCGGCAAGGGCGGCTCTGGAACTGGGGGCCGATGCGGCCAAGATCAAGTACACGGGGGACCCGGTTAGCTTCTCGTGGGCCGTAAAGGCGGGGGCGGGGATGAAGGTCTTCATGTCGGGGGGACCGAAGGCCCCAACGGACGAGGCCTTTCTCCAGCAGGTTCAGGGGGCCATGGATGCTGGAGCCACCGGACTCGCAGTAGGCAGGAACGCCTGGCAAAACGCGAATCCCCTGCAGATGGCCGCTGAACTCAGGAAGGTGATCCACGACCGGCTCAAAGCCGAAGACGTCCTCCAGTCGCCTGGGTCGCAGACCCCATAACCCGATCCCTCCGGTCGTCCGCCCCCGCAATCGCCATTGCCGTAGGAGGAGGAGGGCGGGTGACTAGTGGAAGAGGCGGCCTACAGACAGGAGGTCCCTGTCGAGGACCTTGGGCTTGATGGCGTCGCCTATCCCGACGTCGACGATGGCATTCCCCTTCAAGGCGACCATCCTGTCGAACTTCCTCTCCGTGACCAGGTCCATGGCTGCGACTCCGAGCCGTGTGCAGAGCACCCTGTCATAGGCGAGGGGGGAACCTCCTCTGAGAGTGTGCCCCAGCACTACATCCCTGCACTCCAGGTGCGTCACCCTTTCAATTTCTCCCGCCAAGAGATGGCCGATGCCCCCCAATTTCGGATGGCCGAACTCGTCAAGCTCCTGGTTTGATGTAACCTGACCGTGCTTCAGCTTGACCCGTGCGCCCTCGGCGGCGACTATCAGGGTGAAATTCTTGCCTGCGCGTCTCCTCGCCTCCACCGCCTCACAAACGTCTCCCATGTCGAACTCCTCCTCGGGAACTAGGATGACGTGTGCCCCGCCTGCTATTCCTGCGTGGGTGGCTATCCACCCCGCGTCCCTCCCCATGACCTCCACCACCATGACTCTTTCGTGCGACATGCCCGTGGTCCTGATTCGGTCGATGGCGTCGACCGCCACGTTAACAGCCGAGTCGAACCCGAAGGTTACATCCGTTTCTGAAAGGTCGTTGTCTATGGTCTTGGGGACGCCTACCGCCTTCAGGCCGAGGGCCGCGAGCTTATGGGCGACTCCGAGGGTGTCCTCCCCCCCAATCGCTACGAGGGCGTCCAATCCTGCGTCCCGGACACTCTTCATGACGAGTTCAGGCCCCCCCTCCTTCTTGAACGGGTTCGTTCTGGAGGTGAGGAGGACGGTCCCGCCCACAGAGACCAAGTCGGCCACCTGGTCGTAAGCCAGGGGGACGAAGTCCGGCTCAAGCAGACCCGCCCACCCTCTCCTGATCCCGACTACGATGGCCCCCCTGTCTTCGGCGCGCCTTACGACTCCCCTTATGACCGCGTTAATCCCCGCACAGTCCCCTCCTCCTGTGAGAACGCCAACCTTCATGGGAGACTACCCGGACCGCTGTGCATTTAAGTCGAACAGACGGTGAGGGGAGAAGAACAATTTACAGGCCTCCACTGACCCATCGCCATGGAAGAGAAGTTCGGAGTCGCCATAGACCTCGGTGCGACTCGGGTCAGGGCGTGTCTTGGCACAAGAACCGGTGGAATTCTGCGAAGGGAGACCAGGAGAATGGTTGTCAGCGAGGACGTTGGAGAGTACCTCGCGCAACTCAGCGCCACGGTCGGCGAAGTCACAAAAGGCGTCCCTCGCGACAGGATTCAGGGGGTCTGCCTGGCGAGCCCCGGGCCCCTCGATCTCGAGCGCGGCCAGATTGCCCACACGGCGAATCTCCCGTACAGGAACGTACCCGTCATCGCCTCATTGAGGGAGTCCCTGGGGTTCGAGGCACACCTTGTGAACGACGCGAACGCGGCGGCTCTTGGGGAGAGAGAGTGGGGGGCAGGGAAGGGGCGCTCGAACACGTTCTACCTTACGATCAGCACGGGCATCGGAGGGGGCGCAATTGTGGACGGGAGACTTCTTCTTGGAAAGGAGGGGAACGCGGCGGAGGTGGGGCACATTACCATAGACAGCCTAGGGAGACTAATCTGCGGGTGCGGCAAGCGCGGGCACTGGGAGGCGTATTGCTCAGGAACAGGCATTCCTGCCTTTACGCGCCTTGTCTGGGGAGAGCTCGGAGAAGCAGGTCGCTCACCCCTCTCTGGGAGCAAGCTGGCTACGAAGATGGAGTCGGCCAGCGCGGCCGACGTATACGGTGCAGCTGACGAGGGAGACCCATTCGCTCTCCGGGTTGTAGACGAGGTCGGGAGGCTCGATGCCATCGGGGTAGCAAACATCGCAGACGCCTACGATCCGGAGCTCGTGACCATTGGGGGAGGGGTGGCGCTAAACAACCCCGAACGGGTCCTCTCGCCGATACGGAAGATGGTAGGCGACTACGCCATTAACACTGTCCCGGCGGTGATGATAACTCCCCTTGGCGACGACGCTGGTCTGCTCGGAGCTCTCTCGGTTTCGTTCGATCCGAGTCTCATCTCCCGCTGACGGCCGAGACTACTTCAGCGTGACCCAGAAGTCGGAAGCCGCGTCGGCTCTCTCGAGCCTGAAGGAGACGATCCCATGAAAGCTCGAGAGGTCGAGTCTGTTCCTCCCGGGCCTGAGCTCGGAGACCTCGTGACGTGCCGACACCACCGGGAGGGAAAGACGATATTCGTTGATGGTGATCTTGTTTGATGACGTCACATCGCAGAGGAGCTCGGCCGAGGAGTAACCGTCGAGTGGTACCCCTCCCCAGACTTCGGCCCCCACCTGTGAACCGAGGCCGTGGAAGGTCACGGGAGGAGAAGCCCCGATGAGCCCACCCAAGTCTAAGGCGGCGAGGTCCCTGTACCCAGTGTCGATGGGGGTCGCGTCTCCCGAACCGAGATTCGCTTCGTTGGACGCCGCAACGAGGAGCTCTCCCCCCACCTTTTCGAAGCCCGTTATCCTCGCCCCAAAGGCGCCGACGATGCGCAACTGGGGAGGGGTGGCGTAAAGAAGGACGGATGGGCCGGCTATGGGGGACGAGTCGGGCCCACTCCCCGGGCGCCTAGATCCATGGGAGTAGGCGTTGAAGGCAACCATCACACCCCCCAGCACAGACTTCGCCATGGTCCTAGTCGGGGCGTAGGGAGTCTTGAAGTCGAGGAGCCGAAGGAACCTCATTTCGTTGGGGGCGTCGACCGGGTCGCCAACAACCACCCCTCCGTGCACGAAGAAGAACAGGTTGGAATAGGCAGAAGTTGCGCACCCGGGGAGGGGGCTCCGAACGGATCCGCCGTCCACCGAAATCAATCCGTAGTCCAGGGGCGTAACCGACCACTTACCGGTCACAAGATCTAGAGTTTGTATCGCTTCCATCCCTTTCGTCCAGTCCTTCTTGACGTCGAAGCACATGTAGTCGAGGAAGTGTGTTCCTTTGAGCGAGGGGAGTTCGCTCAACCTTTCCACCGTGCCCTTCTGCCTGTCTGCTGCGAAGACTCCGAGGTTCGCGTGACCGTCCCCCCTGGCGAAGACGAGCCTGTCCGACAGAGGGTCGTGGACTATCTCTGACACCTCCCCGGCCCACTCGGTTTCGTTCCTGATGCTATCGGACCAGAGCAGTCTGACCTCCTGTTCCTTGATGTCGTACGCGTGGAGGTGGCTGAACTTGTTCCTGAAGGAGATGGTCCCCCCGGCGTTCCTCCTCCCATTGTAGACCGCGGGGGAGTGGACCCAGCCGCCGAAATAGATCTGATCGTCGACCGCCTCCACCGCGTTGTAAGTGTCCCCACCGGACCTCGGCGCCCCCCCGACGAGGTCGAATGGGTATGCTTGGTCCGCCTCCTTGGTGACGAAGTGGGCCTCCGCCTCGAACGCAAGATCGTAGAAGAGCACGCCGCGTTGGTGCTTCAGTCCGAATATCCCCCCCGAGCCCCATTCTGGGCCCAGGCGCGGAGCAAAGGTGTACTGGGAGCCTCTGAGGGGGATGAGCAACCCTATATCGCCACCGGCTTGATGAGGTGCTATTAACTCTCTCTCATGATGCCTCGGTTTCATTGCCTTATTCCCCCAACATGTTAGGGCCAGTGACGAGAGTGGAGACCCAGCAGCGATAGGGGAATCCTCTTATATCCTCTCCTCACAGTTTAGGGTCGACGAATACGTGAGAAAAATATCTGAAGGAAACACGACTCTAAGGAGAGGCATCAGCACAGCACTAGTCGCAGTCGTAATCGTAATACTAGTCCTCGCGGTAGGTGTGGGGGTTTACTATTACACGTCTTCGACCGTGACGGGCACAACCACCACCGCGACAAGCACGGCTACTAGCACAGCAACGAGCACTGCAACCAGCACGGCGACAAGCACTGCAACGGCGACGACCACCGCCACCGCGACGACAACGGCAGTCTCAACGGTGACTGCGACTGCCACCGAGACACCGGTGACCATCACCGTGTGGGAGACATACGCGCCCGCGACCTCTGTCAATTCGGAGTTCGGAGCGTTCAACAAGAGCTTGACCGCTTTCGAAGCGGCGTATCCATGGATCACTGTCAACGTGGAGACACAGCCTTTCGGTTCGATAGTTTCTGCCTTCACCACCGCATCCCTGGCCAACAAGGCACCCGATGTCGTCAGACTGGCCAATGACCAGATCGGTGGAATGGTGGTGGCAGGATTCCTCACACCCATCAACAGTTTCGGAAACACATCCTTCTTCAGCCAGTATCTGCCCAACGCCATGAAGGACTTCCAGTTTGGAGCAGCCGGCGACTACTGGGGTCTTGCGGAGAACATCAACGGGCTCGCCCTGTACTACAACAAGGCGCTCGTCCCAACTCCTCCCACAACAACGAACCAGATGATTGCAGACGCCCAGTCTGTCACGGTAACTAACAACGCCGGCACGATAACCACCGCTGGCATAGTGTGTGGTTGCTCTGGCGGATTCGGAGGTGGTTACTGGTGGTGGCCGTTCCTCGGCGGCTTCGGCGGCTCCGTCTTCAACGCAACCAATCCCAACCAGCCTACGCTCAACAGCAGCGCAGCCGTAGACTCCGTTGAGTTCCTCAACAGCCTCGTCACCCAGTACAAGGTCATGCCACCCACACTCGGCTATGGTACCGCGGATACCATGTTCATTTCAGGGCACGCTGGAATGATGATAAACGGTCCGTGGGATTATGCCAACTACGTAACCTCCAACGCGTCACTCGACTTCGGCGTCGCACCGCTCCCAACAGTTAGCTCGACTGGCCTACCTCTGTCCCCGTTCTTGGGCGCCCAAGGTTGGTCGATTGCGTCAGGCAAGCCAACGGCGGAAACTCAGGCATCGTGGGACTTCATCTCCTTCATCACCAACTACAACTCGCAGACGAACCTGGTCACGCTTGCGGGTGACCTCCCGAGCAATGCGGCCCTCGCCAGCAGCTCCGTTGTCACAGGCAATCCAGCACTCGCTGGGTTCATCGCCCAGGCGGCAACCAGCATTCCCGCCGTGAACACTCCTCAAATGTCGGTGGTCTACGCAGACATTGGAACACCCCTGGGGAGCGTACAGCCAACCTCGGCAACCCAGACCATAACACCGGCACAGATTCAAGCAGCACTGAACACCGCGGAAGCCGACTGCCTAAGAGACATTGGCAGCCTCGGTTAGCCTCTCCTTTCCTTCATTTTTCTCAGTCCAGTCGTTGTGTCATTTTCTCCCTATAGGAGACGGGCGTGCGGGCCCCGGACGCAGGCTTAAAGCACTCGAAGGTGGGTGTTAGGGTGGGCAGATCGGTCTGAGGCCATCGCGAAAGCGGCGGGGACGATCGTGAGCAAGAAGTCGGGAGCTGGACGCCTGAGGGGGTCCGGGTGGCTCTTCATCCTCCCGGCGCTCGCCGGTCTTATCTTCCTAGTTCTGTATCCGTTCGCGTACAACATCTACGTTTCCTTCACCAACATGAGCGTGTATCACATTAGGAACTACACCTGGGTGGGACTCAAGAACTACGTCTTCGTGCTGACGAGCCCGGATTTCTTCACCGTCCTGAGGAACTCGGTGGTGTGGACGGTCGCGAACGTCGTGCCGACGGTGCTGCTCGGCCTGGTCCTCGCCTTCGTACTAAACTCGAAGGTGAAGGGAAAATCGATCTATCGCCTCTTCATGATAGTGCCCTGGGCGATGCCTTCTTTCATCACCCTGCTAATCTGGCAGAGCATGTACAACACCCAGTACGGTGTCATAAACGCCCTCCTCGGAGAGGTCGGAATAGCTCCCATCAACTGGCTCAACGACTGTAACTGGGCTTTCGTCGGAATCGTAATCGCCAACATATGGCTCGGTTACCCTTTCATGATGATCATATTCTCTGGGGCCCTTCAGAGCATCCCCAACGAGCTCTACGAGGCGGCTTCCATCGACGGGGCCGTCGGCTTCAGACAGATGCGATACGTGTCAATCCCGCTCATCCGGCCCACCATCTTGATCGCCGTCCTCCTTGGGTCCATCTGGACCTTCAACAACTTCAACTCGGCGTATCTCATCACTGGAGGAGGGCCGGGGATCTGCACGACCATTTTGATCACAGAAGCTTACAAGGATGCGTTTGGAGGCACCTTCGCCTTCGCCCAGGCGGCGACCTACGCGTTCCTCGCCTTCATCATACTGTTCATTCCGGGCATATTCTGGAATAGGTACACGGGGCTGACCAGGAGGGCAACATGAGCAGGTCGAAGAGGATAAGATCGCTGAGCAGGATCGCAGGGACGGTGCTGAAGCACGCATTCCTCATCATAATGTCGATTATCTCGATCTATCCGGTGCTCTGGGTTATCACCCTTGCTCTCTCACCCGGGGAGAGCCTGGTGACCCCCAACTTCGTGCTCGGGTTCATACCGGTACCTGTGACTCCGACCCTCGCGCACTTCATTGCTATCCCCAAGCTCCACCTGCTTGCCGGAGCGAACTTTCCGGTCTGGGCTAAGAACAGCATAATCATTACGTCGAGTTCGGTGGCACTGTCTGTCGCCCTCACCCTCCCCGCCGGCTACGCCTTCTCGAGAAAGAGGTTTCGCGGGCAGCAGGCATCAATGTTTTCCTTCCTTCTCCCTTCCATGTTCCCTGGCGTTATCACGATAATCCCTCAGTTCCTGCTCTTCTCGACCCTGGGCCTGGTCGATACCTACTTCGGATGCATCATCCCCTACGCTGTGGGGTCTCTGTCGCTGTCTGTGTTCATAATGAAGGGAGCATTCGATTCCATCCCGAGAGACCTGGACGAAGCGGCTTCGTTAGACGGAGCCGGAGAGATGAGGACATTCTACAAGATTTTGCTGCCGTTGACCCTTCCGAGCATAGCCACCGTCGCCCTCTGGGCTTTCATGGGTTCGTGGCTTGACTGGGCGCTTGCGAACGTGATGCTTAAGGACAACACCCTGTGGACGCTCCCCCTGGCCCTCTACGACTTCATACAGCCCAACTTCACCTACTACGGGTCGTTTGCGGCCCTGTCCATCATCATGTCGATCCCCGTGTTCATCGTGTTCATGATATTCCAGAAATACCTCGTAACGGGGCTGACGGCGGGGTCGGTCAAGGGGTGAATTCCGGATGGCGGGCGTAAGGCTGCAGAACGTTTCCAAGGTCTTCAAGAACACAGCTGCCGTCAGGGACGTTAATCTCGACGTCGAGGACGGAGAGTTCCTGGTTCTGCTGGGACCCAGCGGTTGCGGGAAGACGACCACGCTGAGGATAGTGGCCGGTCTTGAGAAACCCAGCACCGGCTCGGTCTACATAGGCGACTCGCAGGTGGACGACGTGCTCCCGAAGGACAGGGACATTGCCATGGTGTTCCAGAGCTACGCCCTCTACCCTCACATGACCGTTCATGACAACCTGGCCTTCCCCCTGAAAATGCGGAAGTACTCGAAGCAACAGATCGAGGAGCAGGTCACGAAGACAGCGGAGACCCTCGAGATGTCCAACCTGTTGCAGAGGAGGCCGAAGGAGCTCAGCGGCGGTCAGCGCCAGAGAGTCGCCCTCGGGAGGGCGATTGTCAGGAACCCCAAGGTCTTCCTGATGGACGAGCCCCTCTCGAACCTCGACGCCAAGCTGAGGGTCCAGACCAGGGTCGAGCTGAAGAACCTGCAGAAGCGGCTGGGGACGACCACGATCTATGTGACCCACGACCAGGCAGAGGCGATGACCCTCGCCGACAGGGTCGCGCTGATGAGGAATGGGATGATTCAGCAGGTCGGCCGCCCCACGGAAGTGTACGCCCATCCTGTGAACAAGTTCGTCGCGGGCTTCCTCGGGAGTCCCACGATGAACTTCGTGGAGGGGACGATCAGGTCGACGGGCGATGGAGCGGTCTTCGATACCGGGGAGTTCAGCTTCCCTGTGCACCCCAGGGTAGCCAGCGTTCTTTTGCCGGGGGGCTCAAAGAAGGGGACCTACGGGATAAGGGCCGAAGACATAGGCGTGGGAAACGGGGAAACAGAAGGGAGCGCTGAGGTCAAGGTCTTCGGGAGCGAGCTCATGGGCTCGGAACAGTTCGTCCACGGAACGAGAGGGAAGTTGGACATTATAGCGCGGGCGCCGATGGAATTCCAGGCACCCATTGGCTCCTCGGTGTGGATGAACCTCACCAGCCCCAACGCGCACTTCTTCGACGCCGAAACTGAGATGGCCCTGGTCTAGGGCTTCTTTCTTCGCCACAGAACGAGGGTCACAGCTGCCGCGGCCACCAGGATCGCGCCCCCCGCGGCCCACCAGTACACCAATGGCTTGGACGGAGGAGCGGGCGGGGCTTGATAGTTACTTGCCGCTGCGGCGTACCTGTACCCCTGCATCGCAAACCAGGTCGGTCCGGTGGGGGTCTGCCACTCCCAGTCGCTCCCCTCTGCGATGTAGAGGTAGTTCCAGAGCTTCTTGATCTCGGGGTTGCTCGCCCCGTACTGGGCGGTCAGGTTCACGAGGGTGGCCCTGGCTTTCATGATGGCCTCCCAGATGGCGGTCTTTTGCGGGGCTCCAATCCAGAGCCCGAACCCCCCTGACCACGACCCGTCGGGGACGTAAGTCAGCTTCGCAGTGACGGGGTGACTTGCGACTATCGACCCGAGGGTGGACGTCTGCAGCCAGCTCTGGGAGGCGATGGCGTCGTATATCGCGTTGTAGTCCAGTGCGCTGACCAGTCCGTCTGCGACTATTGGGTTCTCGCCGTCTGACGCGAGCGTCAGGACCCCTCCGGGGGAGGACCTGTAGACGTTCGCGACGGCCGCGATGAAGTCGCTTGCCGCAACCTTCGGATTGGGGATGGTGTTCCAGACGTTGGAGAGGTCGGTGCTGATCTGGGTGTCCCTGAAGAAGACGATGATGTGGCTTCCGTTGGCCCCCTCCAGTTCGAACGGCTGGTAGACCGAGGAGTTCGACCCCGGCCCTTCCGAGCCGTCGAAGTGGTACTCCTGGTCAAGCACTGTGTACTGCATCCCTGCCTCCTGTATTATCGGGACCATGCCCATGGTGAACCCCATCTCAGGGGTCCACATCCCTGTGGCGTTGACCCCCATGTAGGAATCGGTGTAGTTCTTCCCCAGTTCTATCTGGGCGAGCAGGTCGCTCCCCCATCCGAACTGCACCAGTATGGCGGAAAGGGGATGGTAGAAGGGGGAGGTCAGGATCTCAGCTTGACCACTCGCCGCCAGAGCCCTGTATCCGTCGACGGTGGCGTTGATTGCGGATAGGTCGTAGGCGAGCGAAGCGCCAGCCGCGGGGAATGTGCCGTTGTACTGGAAGTCCTTCAGGCTCGCGTTCCACTGGTACAGCAGGGACGGCTGCAGGTTGAAAGTTACCCTGAGTGACGGGTGGTCCTCAAGCATGAGCACCTGCCAGTAATAGGCCCCGTACCAGGTCCCGTTGTAAACGAAGTCGCTCCCTGAGTGAATCTGGACCCAGGGCTGTTCGAACTGCCCCTGGAGGTTGAGGTAGATTGGTTGGTGCATATGCCAGACGATGGCCAGGGTGAGGGGCGCCCTTCCCTCCGTGTTGAGGACGACCAACGGGACACTGGCCGACCCCACTATGGCCCCTCCGACGGTTGCGTCGCTGACAATGACGTAGTTGGCGTCGGCGAGCGAGTAAGTGGCCGATACACTGAAGTTTGCTGTCGAAAGAGCCCCCACTTCGCGGTCTGTAATAGGGGGGAGCGCCATTACCGCGTCGTTTGCAGAGTCGTAGATGGTCGAGTTAATCGAAAGGCCCGCAAGGGCCTGGGCCTCTAGGTTCGTTACGGTGACCGTCACCACGAGGCTCCCCGTGAGAGGATAGGTGTACCTGTCTGTAGTCACTGACATTCTGATGACAGGAGCAGAACCAACGGTGCTGGGCGCGAGGGGAAGGAGGATGGCTCCCAGCAGGACCAGGATGATTACCTCGGCCGCCCTCGCAGACCCGTTCAAGGTTCCGGACGGTAGCAGAGCGTTCAGGGCCTGCTATAAACAGCGGGTGTCCCCGCCGCCCTCGCGTAGACCTTGGTGAAGTACTCCTCCACCATGCGATAGGAGTTGAAGAGGGGACCCACCGTTGCGATGCTCCTCTTCTGCATGTCGACCCACCTTTCCCTATCGTGGTAGAAGGCGGGGAGCACCGAGGAGGACAGCTTCGAGTACAGGCTCGCCTCGTCCTCCCCCTCCATGGAGTCGCCCAGGTCTGACCAGTCAGTCCTTCTTCCCACCCCCCAGCCGTTCACACCTTCAATCCCGCCTTCCAGCCACCAGCCGTCGTAGACGCTCAGGTTCAGGACACCGTTCATGGCCGCCTTGATGCCACTGGTGCCGCATGCCTCGAGGGGGCGCCTCGGGTTGTTCAACCACACGTCGGCCCCCGCCACGAGCACCTTTGCCATTTCAATGTCATAGTTCTCCAGCACGGCCACCTTCACCTTCCCCCCGCCCCTGTTGAGGAGGTCTGCCTTCCGAAGAATTTCTGCGAGCATCCCCTTGGCGGAGGCGTCCCGGGGATGGGTCCTGCCGGCGAAGACGACCTGCACTTTCCCCTTCTCTTCGGCAATCCTCTGGAGCTGCTCCAGGTCGCCGAGAATCATCCCATTTCTCTTGTACCCCGTGATGCGCTTGGCAATGCAGATGGTCAGGGCCGACTCATCGAAGTGATGTGGATAACGGAGATTGACCAAGTCCACCAGAGACCTCTTGGCCACGGCGTGGGCTTTGGAGAGTGCCTCAGAAGGGATCCCCACAGCGCCCCCCAAAAGGGAGGGGGTATCCTCCCAGCCCTGGAGGTTTTCGTCAAAGAGCTTCCCCAGTTCCGGGTTCACCCATCTCCTGTGGTAAGCCCCGTTGGTGACGTAGGTGATGTGATTGTGCCCGATTACACGCTCTGCAACGATGCTGTGCTTCATCGAGACCCCGCTGGTAACTCCGCTGTACTTTGAAGCGAGCCTGGAGAGATTGACGACCCCGTCAGAAGACTCCTCTCTCCAGTTGACCCATGAGTAACCCATCAGCGCCCCTTCCACCGCCTCCACCTGGAAAACGTCGTTCCCAGCAGCCACAGGGGTGTGGGTTGTGAAGGCGCACCTCCTGCGAGCCGCTTCGGCGCTCCCTGCTTCCCTCAGGAGTTCGATGGTGGCGAGAGCGGCGTGGCTCTCGTTTAGATGGTACATGTCAACGTCTCGTCCAAGGGCCTTCAGTACCCTGTACCCTCCTACTCCGAGGATGATGTCCTGGATGAGCCGGTCGTCCGGCTCTCCTCCATAGAGCCTGTCCGTGGCTTCTCTTACCCTCCTGTCGTTCTCCGGGTGTTCAACATCGAGGAAGAGGACGCTCGTTTCTGTCTTGCCCTTGATCCTGTATTCCCAGGCTCCCACGGTCTGCGGTCTCCCCCAGATTTCCATCGTTGCCTTCGCCCCCGTTGGGGACAACAGCCCCTTCCAGTCCCACGGTTCAGGTGCGTCAATCTGCCCGGCGGAAGAGTCGAGCTTCTGCGAAGAGTACCCATTACGCGAAAGGATTGTTACGAACGTCGCTGGGTGTCCCAGGTCCGCGAAGGAGTAGGCCATGTCCCCCGCGAGGACACCAAGGCCTCCGCTGTACGTATGAATCCTACTTTCGAGTCCGATCTCCATAACGAAAATGGCTGTGTTCAATGATGCTTCAGGAAGTGATTGAGACGGGCGACCATTCGCACCTCGTTTAAAGGATTCCGCGCGGCCGCTCTGCCGCGTTCTTTCTCTCATGAATTAAGGCTAAGTATCGGGGGCTCTCCAGTGTGCAACGGGTTCCCAGGTTGTTCTGGTCTACGCGGGATGGGGCTTCATGAGAGTTTTCATGCTCTCCTGGGAGTACCCTCCAAGGATAATCGGAGGACTCGCCAGGCACGTGGAGGGACTTTCGGGTGCACTCGCGTCACTGGGGCACGAGGTCCATGTGATCACCCTGGACTTCCCCCAAGCCCCCTACGAGGAGGGTGAAGGCTCGCTCCACGTCCACAGGGTTCCTGTCAGCGTCCCTGCGCCCAGCTTCCACAGTTGGGTCCTGCTTTTCAATCACTTCTTCGAGAAGCGAGCTGGGCAGCTTGCCCATGAATTCGGTGCGCCGGATGTCATCCACATCCACGACTGGCTTACTGTCCCGGCCGGGGTGGCGACCAAGCATCTGCTCAGGACCCCCCTGGTGATGACCTTTCACAGCACCGAAGCTTCCCGTTCTTCGAACTCACAGTCGACCGAATCGGCCATGGTGGGGGGGCTGGAGTGGTGGGGTTCCTTCGAGGCTGCGAGGGTCATAGCAGTCAGCGGCTGGATGAAGTCCGAGGTGCTGACGCGGCTCAGGACGCCCGTGGAGAAGGTGGATCAGATCCCGAATGCAGTCGAATCTCTGAAGTTCGACGGACCAATAGACACGAAGGAGACGAGGGCGAAGTGGGGGGTCAAGGAAGGTCAGAAAATGATAACCGCCGTAGGGAGGCTCACCCCGCAGAAGGGGTTCGACGACCTGATTCGGGCGTACCCCGCCATAAGGAGGGCCGTACCCGAGTCCAGGCTGGTGGTCGTCGGAGAGGGGCACATGCGTGCTGAACTGGAGTCCGTCGCCGAACAGGAGCATGTGAGGGATGGCACCACCTTCGCCGGCTTCATAAGCGACAACGATCTGGTGGCGGCGCTGAGGTCGTCAGACGTCGTGGTCGTCCCCTCTCGGTCCGAGCCCTTCGGAATAATCGCCCTCGAGGCCATGGCAGCAGGGGTCCCATTGGTCGTGTCCCGGGTGGGGGGCCTGGCAGAGATAGTCGAGGACTCCGTTGACGGGATTGAGGTTGAACCCAACAGCCCTTCGGCGATCGCAGCGGCCACCGTCAGAATCCTTTCCGACAGGGAGCTCTCGGCCCGCCTTGCGGCCAGAGGCGAAGAGAAGGCCAGAATGTACAGCTGGGAGAACGTGGCGAAGAGGACCCTTGGCGTCTATCAGGAGGCCATGAGAGGGAGCAAGTATGAGTGAGGGTCCAAAGGTACTCCTTTCGACCCTGATGGTGCTGGGGGCCCAGTCTCCAGAGAAGGCCATACCAATCGAAGAGCTTGCGACGAAACTCGGGACGGGAGTCAATGAATTGCAGTCCGAGTTGAACAGGCTGACCAGGGCTGGGTACGCGGTCACGACGAAGGAAGGGGGGAGGGTAAGGGTGTACCTAACGGGGACCGGTGTCATCACCGCCTCGTCGGCCTATTCGTGAGTCTCCTGATAGAGCAAAAAGCGAAATTAGGCGGGCGTTACCCCCTCGCGTCGTTGCGCTCCGAGCCACTTTCGGGCATGATGGTCATGATTCCAGTGGGAGGAGAGGCGAGGAGGCTGAGGCCCCTGACGGCAGAATCGTCCAAGGCGGTTGTAAGGATCTTCAACCGTCCCCTGGTGGAATTCGCGCTGATAGAACTCGCCAGGCAGGGGATTCGCAACTTCGTATTCGGGGCGAAGGGGTACGTCAACTACAGGAGCCTCTTCGACTACTTCAGGGAGGGGGAGGGATTCTCTGCCCAGAACAGGATATGGCCAAGGGCCCACTTCAAGTATCAGCCCAGAATAGAAGACGTCGGTAGCGCCGATTCTGTCAGGATACTCATGGACTACTACGATGTGAGAGACCTTTTCCTGGTGGTCCAGGGGGACAACCTGTTCGAGCTCGACCTGCGAGATATGCTCGCCTTTCAGGAGAGGACCAAGGCCTTCATGGTAGTCGGCCTTACCCCTGTGGAGGACGTCGAGTCCTACGGCGTCGCCGAGACAGACGAATCAGGCAGGATAAGGCGGTTCGTGGAGAAGCCATCGAGGGAGACTGCACCCTCAAGGATGGCGAACTCGGGCATCTATCTGATCTCTCCCGAGATCAGGAATGTCTTTGAGGAGCCTGAAGTGCGCGCGATGATAGCTCAGAACAGGCGCCTCGACTTCGGGCTCGACCTGATCCCGTACCTTACTCAAAGAGGGATGGTGTACGGTTACTACATGAAAGGGACCTGGCTCGATGTCGGGACCCCCCGGGCGTACCTGACGGCGGTCAGCCGTGTCCTAGAGGACCCTTCGAAGCGGGCTGCCTACCTGGGGGAACCGCTGCCGCAGCTTAGTAACGTGTGGATCCAGGGCGGGAGTGCTGACTCGGTCCACAGGAAGGAGGTGCTGGTGCGAAAAGCGCTCTCCAAAAGGATCAGCCTTGACGGACACGTCCTGATAGGAAGGCACTGTCAGATCGATGACGGTTCCATCATAAGGGACTCGTGCGTCGACAACTTCTGCATACTCGGCAGAGAGGTGACCATCGAAAGGTCGGCGATAATGGACCGGGTCGTCATAGAGGACGGGGCCGTCATACAGGACAGCATTGTGGGCCGCCATGCGCGCGTCGAATCGTCTTTGGAGCACCCCACGTGGGTGACAGGACTCAGCGTCGTTGGGGACGATGTAGGTATCGGGAAGGGGGCCACGCTCGCAGCCGCCAAGGTCAGCCCCCACCGCGCCGTGACCGAAGGGACGGACATCCAGGGGCAGTCCGTCGAGTAACGCTTACAAAGGGAGCAGGGGAGGGAGAGAACATGTCCGTCGCAAAGGGATTGGCTGAGAGGATCCTTTCCCCGGTAAGCCAGGAGCGGAGTTTCTACTTCTATCTCGAAGAAGGGAGGCCCCTCGACTCCGTAGCCCGCAGCCTAAAGGAGTTCGGCGAGATTCTGAAGACCGTCGACGAGAAATCCATCGAGTTCCACTCAGGCAGGGGGGACTTCGAGAAGTGGGTCTACATGCTCGGCGATGTCGAGCTGTCGAAGTCCCTGGTAAAGCTAAGGAATTCGGGGTTCAGGGGAGAGAAACTGCGTTCTGAGCTCGTGAGGGTCGTTCAGACCAGGGCCAAGCAGCTCCAGCGGTCGGTTTCGCGTTAGAGGTCTCAGGCCCGTCCGGTGGACAGCGCGAGATCGGCTAGCTTCCTGAACGGGGTCTTCGAGAGCGTCTCGGGGAGCGCCCTCCACGTCCAGTTTCCTACCGCGGACCCGGGGTTGTTCATCCTCGCCCTCCCGTCCAGCCCAAGAAGGTCCTGGAAGGGAATGACGCAGAGGTCGGAGGCAGAACCCATCGCCATTTCCAGGAAGTCGTCGCACACGGAGCCGGCTGTCACGGGGTGCCCGAGATAACGTCGGAGGGTCTCCCTGTCCTTGTCCGTGGACTCCTCGAGGAACCACCCCAGCGTGGTGTTGGTGTCGTGCGTGCCCGTGAAGACGAGAGAGTTCTTTGGGTGATTCGGTGGGAAGTGAGGGTTGTCTGGTGAGCCGTCGAAACCGAACTGAAGAACCCTCATGCCCGGGAGGCCAAGGCGGGCCATTGCCTCCCTGACGTCGTCTGTTATGACACCGAGGTCTTCGGCCACGAAGGGGAGGTCAGGGAAGCGGACATTCACAGATTCTAGAAACGTCTTCGGAAGGGGGACCCAGTTGCCTTTCTCCGCGGTGGGGGAGTCGGCAGGAATTTCCCAGTAGGCGACGTACCCCCTGAAGTGGTCCAGCCTCAGATAGTCGGCGAGGGCGAGGTCCCGCGACACCCTTTCCATCCAAAACCGGTACCCCGTCTCCTCCATCCTCCTCCAGTTGTACACAGGGTTCCCCCACCTCTGCCCTGTCCTGCTGAAGTAATCTGGAGGGACTCCGCCTACGAAGAGGGCCGTGCCTTCGGGATCCACCTTGAAGAGATCGGCGTGTGACCATATGTCTGAGCTGTCGTGCAGGACGTAGAACGGGACGTCCCCCAGAACCCTTACCCCCCGCGAAGCCGCGAACCCCTTCAGCGAAGACCACTGTTGCTCGAACAGGTATTGGGCGAACTTTGCGCGGTCGACGGACTGCGAGAGCCGGGATGCTTCATCTGACATCGCTTTGGCGTTCCTCTTCCTGACCTCTTCGGGCCACCGGAACCAGGGCCGACCATACTTCCTCGAGAGGGCGTCGTACAGGGCGAAATCGTCGAGCCAACCCACGTTCCTTTCACAGAAGTCTGCGTACCCCCCCTCCCTTCTCGTCCTCTCGAAGCTGAACTCGAAGGCGCTCTGAGTCAGGGAATCCTTGAAGGCAAGACATCCCGGATAATTCACGCTCCCCGGTGCTTCGGTGGGC
>DASPPO010000017.1:0-12174 GCA_035625455.1 Nitrososphaerales archaeon
TACTTTTGAAATCTCGTTCGCGGGGGTTGCTGAGCTAGGCCAAAAACGCAAAAGTAGGCGGTGCAGGCGGAGGACTTAAGCAGGGAACTCAGAGAAATCCTCTCCCTCAGGGGTTCGTGGGTTCGAATCCCACCCCCCGCATTATTGGTTAGGCGGGGAGCACTTTTCCAACCCAACGTGCTAGGCGGGAACGATTCTTGGGCGTGAAACACCCCCGCTGGACACTGTGAGCTGCTGTTGAACGATGACATACCGGCTTAGGGGATATTGTTAACAGTAGTCTGCCCTCACTTCCTGAGGACCCGGTTGACGCTCTCGCTTGGAAGGGTGTGGGCCGTGGCGAGATACGAGCTGACGTGGGATCTGAGGAAGAAGCGAACATACATCATTCTCGGTATGTTCTTGTTTGCGGCCGTTGTCTTTGGCTACTTGTTCCCCATAATCGGAGGGAATTCGATTGTAACCGGGACTCTGCTGCAAGGAGTCAACCCTGGCGAAGGCCTTTGGTGGGTGAGCGCCCACAATCTGGCATTCAACACCTTTGTGTCTGGCCTCTTCCCCCTTTTCATTGGGGGGTTCATTGCGGCTGATAGTATTGGCACGGAGTTCGATAGCAACACCATAGTCCCACTGCTTTCCCAGCCTGTCAGGCGAGCGGAGGTATACGCAGGAAAGGTCCTAGAGAAAGTCCTCTTGTTGCTGGTCGTATCCACCATATTCACATTGTTGGTAGTTGCAGGATCTGAGGCATCATTCGGCGCCCAGTTACATCTGGAGATGATTCCATTGGTGGTGCTCGCCGAGTTCGGGGCCTTCCTGGAGTTCACTGCGCTTGCGTTTCTCGTCGGCTCCCTAGTCAGGTCTGGCGCTACGACTCTTGGTATACTCATCGCCGCATTCATTGTAATCCTTGCAACTGTCTTGGTCGTATCTCTGCAGACGGGCGAACAGGAATACATGTTCCTCCTTCCCACGGTGAACGCAGATTTCCTGCTCAAGTCCACGCTCTACTACATCTTTCAGCCCTTCGGAGTCATGGTGCTTGACGGCTGCGCACTGGGAGGGGGTTGTGCTTCGTCAATCGCAGTGGGGGTCGTCTCGGCCGTCGAATACGCTGTGGTCGGGTTACTTGCGAACCTGCTGGCTGCGTTCGCTGCGGGATACTACTTCTTCAGGAGAGCGGAGGTCAAAGGATGAAGGCGGAGTTGGGAGAAGGGCCATCTTCGGGTGATTCGGCATTTGCGTCAACCGGTCCCGCGCTAGAAGTGAGAAACCTTGTGAAGTCTTACGGCGCCGTCCCTGGCGTCTGGGACGTGAACCTGACCGTCAGACGGGGAACGCTTCACGGCTTCCTCGGTCCTAACGGCTCAGGGAAGACGACCACCATCAAGTGCATCATGGGTCTCCTGCACAGTACCTCGGGTGAGATCAAGGTCTTCGGGGAACAGCTTCGCGGAGACGCAGTAGAACTGAGACATATGGTCGGCTACCTGCCCGAGCTCCCTAGCTTTCCGAAATATCTCAAAGGCAGGGAAGTGCTCTCCACTTACGGGAGAATTAGGGGCATCCCCGACGCGAGGCTCGAGGGAGAGTCGAGAGGCCTGCTCAACAAGGTCGGGCTGGAAAAAGCCGCAGAGAAGCCCGTGGGGAATTACAGCAAGGGGATACAGACGAGGTTGGGACTCGCGGTCGCGCTTCTGGGCGGACCAGACCTGCTGATACTGGATGAGCCCACTGAGGGGCTCGACCCTGTAGGCGTTGTCGATGTGAGGAAGATGCTCAAGGACCTTGTGTCTCAAGGCCGTACAGTTCTCATGTCGTCGCATCAGTTGCCCGAAGTACAGCAGACGTGCAGCGTGGTTACCGTCGTGAAGGAAGGCAGGACAATTACTCAGGGCTCGGTGGAGGATTTGGCAAGACGCCTGCATGGCGGCATAGTGTACAAGGCAGAATTCGACTCGCTTGCGCCCGGGTTGATGGACGAGCTGAAGACAGTTGACGGTGTGTCTGAAGTCACTTCTGTGGAGGAAGACGTTGTAGCCGTCCTGATGTCGAAAGACTACGACGTGAGGCCGTTGCTAGCGAGGCTGGCGGTCCAGCACGGGTCACTGCTCCTCTCATGCGAAAGGGAAGAGACCTCGCTTGAGGAGCTCTTCATCTCGTTGGTCAAAGAGACCTGTTAACTGACCGGAATGGTTCCGCCTATTGAACTCCGTACGAAGGTCGTCCAATCTCCACCCAACATGTAGGGCTGAAGTCCCACCCCCTCGCACCTTAGGCCATGGGGACCGATCCCAAACAAACATGATGTGCATTCTATTTCTCCAGCCGCTCACCGCCCGAGCACTCTCCCAGACGGCAGCACCCGATTGTCCTAGCACCGATCTTCCCCGTAGCTTGCCTATCGAGTTCACGGATGCCATATGCAATGCTTCAGCTGGGACAATTAACTAACCGCGCTGGAAAATGGCCCGTTAAGGAACGCTGCGTGCGGGGTAGGGCATCTAAGCCGCATGTGCAAACGAGAGTCCGACGACGCGGCCGCACTAATCATCATAGAATTCTGCACAAACTCTGAACAGGAGCCAGTCAGCTACTTCAGTCCCATCTTTCCAAGCAGCGAATCGAATTCGGGATCCCCGTGTAAGGATTCGAATACCGGTTCGACCTTGAGCCAGGTCAGGAAACAGCGCTCCTCATACGCCTTCGACAACCACCTCAACGCGCTTTCATGGTCGCCTAGGCCTGCGTAAATCGCCGCACGCCCGTATTCTGGGATGTACATCTCGCCTGAGAGTTCTTCCAGCTGGTTGAGCACCTTCGTTGCCTCCGCCCTCTTACCAGAAACAGCATACACATACCCTGCGTCGTCCAGGACGAAGAGGCTTCCCTTGGAGAGTTCGACGGCCCTCTGTATCTCCGCCAGGGCCTCTGGAAACAACGACTTCTGTGAGTATGCGTCGGCCAGTCCCTTGTGGGCCAGGACGAAATTCGGGTCAAGTTTCAACGCCTTCCCGTACTGCTCTATTGCATCGTCGAAACGTCGGGAGAAGTACAGCACCCTCCCCACCTCGGATGCGATGAGGGCCGAGCGGGGATCGAGATCCTCAGCCTTTCTATTCTCGACCAGCGCTTCGTCGAGCCTGCCCTTGGCGGCGAGAAGACAGCTTCCGAGCCACGCGTGCGCTTGCGAGTAGTTCGGATTGAGCTCCACCGCCTTCTTGAGTTCAGATTCCGCTTTGACCCAATCAAAGTAGTAGTGGGTCATCGTCTCAGAAAGCCCCGCGTGGGCCTCAGCAAGTTTGTCGTCCAGTGCGAGGGCCCTTAGCGCGAGTTCCTTCGCCCGGGGAAAGACGGCATTGGGCCGCCGGTAGCAGTAGACGCCGAGTATGCTGTAACAGTCAGCCAATCCCACTAGGGCAAGAGTGTACTGGGGGTCCCGGGCGAGAGCCTCTTCAAAGAACTTGATTGCCTTGTTCACCCCGTCCTCTGTCCTCAGGTTCCACTGGGCCCTTCCCTTGAGGTACAACGTGAAAGCTTCAGGGTTCTCGGTCTGCCTCCCCGTGATCTGGGACCGTTCCTCTGAGAGCAGCTTTACTTTGAGGGCTTCAGCCACCGTCTCTGAGATCTCAGACTGGATTGCGAAAACGTCCTTGAGGTTCCTGTCAAAGCTCTCTGCCCACAGGTGGTCGCCTGACATGGTATCGATAAGCTGACCCGTGATTCGCAGCCTATCTCCTGCCTTTCTGACGCTCCCCTCGATTATGGATCCCACCCCAAGCTCTTCGGCTATTTCAGTGACCTTCTTCTGGCTGCCTTTGTACGTCATGACCGAAGTCCTTGCGATGACCTTGAGCCCGCTTACCTTCGACATTGTGGCAATCAGTTCCTCGGTCATACCATCTGCGAAATACTCGTCCTTCGGGTCTGGGCTGATGTTGGTGAAGGGCAGGATAGCTATCCGTCTCTTGTCAAGCTCTCTCCGCTGCGCTTCACCCTTCTCCCTCGACCCCCAGGGCATCACCATCTTGTACACCTCTAGGGTCCCGGCGTTCTTCAGCGGCTTGGGACCGAGGGCCTCGAGCGGCAGCTCGAGCTTGTTGTGCACCTGATCATAGACCTGCTGGGTGACGCATACGCCTCCGTCTTCAGCCAGCGGCTCGATTCTTGATGCCACGTTGACGGCATCTCCAGAGATGTCCCCTTCCGTCTCCACGACATCACCGAGGTGGATGCCGATTCTAAGATGCAGACGGCGCTCGTCCGGAAGTGAGAGGTTGAACTCTCTGACCGCTCTCTGAATATCGTAGGCACATCGGGCGCTCTCGAGTCCGCTCGGGAACTCCACAAGGAATCCATCGCCAATCGTCTTGACTTCTCTCCCGTTGTGTCTTGCCAGAATTGGCCTGATGACCTTCCTCTGTTCTTCCACCAGTGCTAACGCCAGTGACTCGTTCTTTTGACCAAGCGCTGTGTAACCGACCATGTCTGTAAACATGATTGCAGCCAATCGTCTCTGCCCCTTGGACAAGCTCTGCTACCCAGGTTCCACGCTGGCTCGCGATAAATCCGTTGTGGAGCGATTGACCGTCGGAGAGCAGCTGACCAATGGAGCCCTGAACCGTTTCTCACTCTGCACAGGGTTCACTTCGAGCCTGCCGGATCGGGTTTGTTGGGGTCCGAAATTCAAGTCGGCGCGAACCCCCTGCACTCGCGGTTTGGAGAGACCAGAACCATTTCCATGCGACGCGGCCTTGTGGGGGTCGCCACTTCGGTGGCCCTACACTGTTTCGGCCCATGAATGAATGTTAGAGCCATCTAACTTATATACGCTGGGAGCGAGGGCCAGACGGGTGACAGGACACGAGCGAGGCCATCTCTGCCGAGGACCTGGTCGTGGTCTACAAGGACGGTACGAGGGCGGTGGAGGGCATCTCCTTCAGCGTTGACGAGGGTGAGTTCTTTGGTTTCCTCGGTCCGAACGGCGCAGGGAAGAGCACCACCATCAAGGTCCTTACAACCCTCCTTCGGAAGTCTTCAGGCAAGGTGGCGGTCTCGGGTTTGGACCTTGACAGGTCGCCTGGAGAGATTCGGAAGGTCGTCGGCGTTCTGAGCCAGGAGACGAGCCTGGACGTGGATCTCACGGGATGGGAGAACCTGCACCTTCAGGGGCGCCTGCAACAGATGAGCGGCCGAATCCTAGACGAGCGCATTGCTGAGCTTTTGAAGCTTGTACAACTCGAGGACGTAGCGAGTAAGCCCGCTGGCCGCTATTCTGGCGGAATGAGGAAGAGGCTAGACCTTGCCTCCGCCCTGATACACAGACCAAAGCTCCTCTTCTTGGACGAGCCGACTACCGGCCTGGACACACAGTCGCGTGCTGCCATCTGGGAGTATTTGGAGGGACTAAACAGAAACGAGGGCATCACGATTTTTCTGACTACCCAGTACCTGGAGGAGGCCGATCGGCTCTGCCGAAAGCTATCTGTCATCGACCGCGGTAGGCTGATTGCCAACGGCACCCCGTCGGAGCTCAAGGAGTCGATAGGGGGCGAAACAATCAATCTTACCCTCAAAGATGCCGTCCAGAAACCCAGAGTGAAGGAAATCCTCAGGACGGTACCAGGCGTTATTGACGTCATGGACTCCGATGGCGGAGTCACAGCCTACGCGAAGAGTGCCGGGCAAATCATAGCGGGGATCATCACATCTCTAGACAGGGCCGGCATTCAGCCCTCCTTCCTCAGCATATCGTCTCCGACCCTAGACGATGTGTTCCTCCGTAAGACAGGACGCCGCATCAGAGCTGACGAGCTGTCGAGGAGGGAAACGGAGCCATTCCTTATGTGAGCTGATTGAAATGACAGTACTATACGACACCCAGTCCCTGCTGGAAAGATACCTGACGAAGTTGGTCAGGAATCCTACTCTACTGGCCACGAATCTGGTGACGCCGGTCATCTTCCTCGTCCTCTTTTCTCAACTGCTGACGAAGTTCGGCGAATTCATACCCAGCACCCCCGGCGGCTACCTGGCCTATCTGACGCCTGGGGTGATCATGCTCAACGCCATGATAAGTGCTCCGCTCGGCGGTGTTTCTTTGGCCAACGACCTGAATTCCGGGTTTCTCTCGAAGATGCTCCTGACGCAGGTTAGGAGGCCAGCCATACTGCTGGGAAGGCTGGTGACAGACATGCTGATGGCGGTTGCGCAATCAATCATAACCATCGTCGTCGCCCTGTTGATGGGGGTTCAGTTCTCTTCCGGACTACCGGGGATTCTGCTCATCCTTGTGACGGTGGCGTTCTTCGAGTTTGCCCTTTCTGGGATCTTTCTGACCGTCGGGATAAGAACCAGAAAGACGGAGACGATTTCTGCACTATCTGGCGTTCTCTTCTTTCCGCTGATATTCATCAGCAGTGCGATGTTTCCGATTTCCTTCTTTCCATCCTGGGCTCAAACCTTCTCCAACTACAACCCCGTTAGCTACGCTTCGGACGTGACGCGTGACCTTGTGGTGGGAGGGTTGACCTTCAACTCCCTCGCTTCAGGGTACGTGCTAATTGGGATTATCGCAGTCCTGACCTTTGCCGCCACCCTCCTCCAATTCAGGAAGGTAGTCTCGTAGTGGACGCACGGCCAGGCGTTGGCTGCTTGACGGAGTGGTTCGAACTACGCCGCTGTTGCACAGCACCTGCGCCGTGGGAGGTTTCAGCGCTTACGCTGCCCCGTCTGCCCCGCTCGTTGGTGACCGTGTCTATGCAGTCCGGACGTCTTCCGACGCCATCATGTGGCCGCCGAACCCGATTGCCCAGAGAAGCGTCGGATAGACGACCATTCTTTCCATCCCGCCCGGGCCCAGACCGAGGTAGTTCCCTCCTATGTAGAGGAACAACGCCGCCAGGGTCACGAGACCGAGAATGATGGAGAAGTAGAACATCGGCTTCTTCTGGAACCGCGCGGTAACGATGGCAGCGAGACCGGCGAAGAGGAAGACGACCAGAGAGAAGATGCTGTGCCACACCCCCGTGGTTTCGGGGAAGAGTCCGACGCCCAAGGCTCCGATGCCTGCCAGTCCGATAATGACCGTCGCCGGCGTCCAGTGAAACGCACGCTGCAAGAAGTACGCACCCACCAGAATCAGAAGGCCGAGGAGGGCGATGGAAGTGTCGAACAGGTACGCCGACGGCACAGACGTGCAGCTAGTCCGGCAGTTTGCGCCCAGGTCGCTGATGTAGTTGTTGGCGACACTGTAGATGTATCCTGTCGTGTTTCCAGAACCTGAAGTGTTCAGTGGGCCGCTTGTCGAGTAAACTATCTCGGCGACAATCATGCTGATGCTGAACTGGACGGCACCTACGAATATTGCAACGCCCGCTTTCGAGGCGTTTGAGAGCGCCAAGGGCCGTAGGAACAGGGAATCATCCTAAAAGCGTGAGCCTTTCATCTCAGCGTGGTGAGAATCGTTAAATCTGTAGTGCGCCCCAAAGCCGCGTGCTAAGAATCCTTGTGCTGTCCCCAATGCCCGAGGGCCTCATTCGGCTCTTTTTCGCAGAAAGCATGGAGAAGTACAAGATAGAAGCGGACTTCAAGACGTTCAACGAACTCGACATTGAGAAGCTGAAAGCGGAACTCCACGACGCCGACGTGGTGATCGGGGATTACACATTCAGGATTCCCATCACTTCAGATATGGTGGACGCCATGACCAGAGTCAGGCTGGTCGCCCAACCCTCCACCGGTTACGACCACATCGACCTGGCCGCCTGCCGGAGGAAGGGAATCCCGGTGTCGAACATAGGTGGGGCTAATTCCGTCTCGGTGGCTGAGCATACGCTGGCGCTCGCACTCGTTTTGCTGAAGCGTATTGACTACGCCCATAGGAGGGTTACGGAGGGGGCCTGGGTGCAGGAAGAGCTCCTGAACATTGCTGTGGAGGTCTTCGGCAAGACCTGGGGGGTCATTGGGATGGGCAGAATCGGGAAGGAGGTCACATCTAGGGCAAAGGCCATGGGGGCGAAGGTCGTTTACACTGACATTGTCAGGCTTCCCGAGCCCGACGAGCAGAAGCTGGGCGTAACCTTCCTCCCGTTGCAGCGCCTGCTCGCCGAGAGCGACATTGTAAGCATCCATGTCCCGCTGACGAGGGAAACGAGGGGGATTATCGGAGAGAAGGAGCTCAGGCTGATGAAGTCCTACGCCGTTTTCATCAACGTATCGCGTGGAGAGCTGGCCGACGAGGGAGCCCTTGCGAAGGCAGTCACCCAGGGATGGATCGGCGGGGCAGGGGTCGACGTGTTCACCACCGAGCCCATAGCGCAGGACAACCCGCTGCTTGCGGCCGCCAGGGACGGAGCGAACGTCGTCCTTACACCGCACATGGCTGGTGCCACGTCTGACGCCAGGCTCAGGATAATTCAGACGACGGTGGAGAACGTGGTCAGGGTTGCCACGGGGCAGCCACCTGTCAACGTCGTGAACCCATGAAGGTCTCCGAACTGCTGGTCCGCTCCCTCGAGAGTTATGGCGTGACGAGGGCGTTCGGCCTCGTCGGAACCTCCATCCTAGAGCTCATGGACGCTTTGTCGTCGAGCAGAATCAGATACGTTTCCACCAGACACGAGCAGGTCGCAGTCAGCATGGCCGACGCCGAAGGGCGATTGACGGGCAAGCCGGGGGTGGCGATGGTCCACGGCGGACCGGGGTTTCTCAATTCGCTGATCAGTGTCACGAACGCCTGGAAAGACGGTTCCCCCATGGTGCTCGTCGCAGGGGCGGTGAAGAGGAGGATGGTGGGGATGGACTCGTGGCTCGAGGTCCCTGAGTCTACCATGATTGCAGGCGTCGTCAAGAGGGCCTGGAGAGTGGAAAGAGGGTCGGAGGCTGCCAGAATATTCGCAGAGGCCTATTCCCTGGCGGGTTCGGCGCCATATGGGCCGACCTTCGTTGAGGTGCCGGAGGATGTCTGGAACCTTGAGGCGGGGAGCGAAGTGATAGGAATTGGGATGCGGACGGCACGGGCTCCGACCGAGGCGGAGGTGGCCAGTGCCGCAGAGCTGCTGGCCAGGGCCAAGAAGCCCCTCATCGTCGTCGGGGGAGGCATCAACTCCCCTGAGGGGGCAGAGGCACTTCGGGGGCTCCTTTCGCGAGTCGAGGTCCCCGTTGTCTCGTCAGGGAACGGTCGGGGAGCGGTCCCGGAGGACAGCCCATTCGTGTTGGGAAGGATAGGATTCGGCGGCGGGAACAGGACAGCGGACAGCACCCTCGTCGAGGCAGACGCCGTCCTCTGCGTAGGCTGCGGCCTTTCAGACGTGTCCACCTATGGCTTCAACCTGACACCGAAAGGAGAGGTTGTCGTAGCCGACTTGGACCCGCTCTGGGACAAGAAACCCGTACCGTGTGCCATGCACGCAGCCTGCGATGCGACCGAGTTTGTCCGGAGCCTGACGAGGGTGGCCTCACCAAGGAGGCTAGAGGCGGGGTGGTGGACCCAAATCGAGAGCGACAGGAAAGGATGGGACGCTATCCTGAAGGAAGCGGAGTCGCGGACGAAGGTGGGGTTTGTCAACCCGGCGAAGTTCCTCCGCGCTCTGGACAGTCGGTTGCCGCGGGATGCTATCCTTGCGGTGGGACAGGGGCTCCATGTGCTCTATGCCTACTCTTTCCTTAAGGTTCGCTCTAGCAGATCGTTCCTAGCAGCCACCAACATGGGCTCCATGGGGTTCGTCTTCCCTGCGGCCGTTGGGGCGAAGATGGTGTTCCCCGAGAGGGAGACGGTGGGGGTGATGGGCGACGGCGAGTTCATGATGACAATTCAGGACCTCGAGACCGCAGTTAGGGAGAAAGTGGGGGTGAAGGTCGTCATCGTCAACGACAATTCCTACAGGGTGCTTTTGATGAGGCAGAAGATCCAAAAGATGGGAAGGATATTTGGGACGACGCACTCGAACCCGGACTTCGTCAGGGTTGCGGAGGCCTTTGGGACGGAGGGACTGGTAATCGACTCGGACGACGAAGTGCGGGAGGGGGTCGAGTTCCTGTCACGCGAGTCCAATCTTCCTCTCCTCGTCGAGCTTAGGGTTGACCCGGAGGACCTGCCGCCTCTGAACGTTCAGGGGTCTCTGATGTTCTGACCTCTCGGAGAGACTTGCTTGTGGAAAAAGTCGATCTGTCTAGCTTTTATTGGTGAGCAATCCGGCGGCGAACGTGGATTTTCTGGGCGAGGCCAAGCGAATCGAACCAGAGATGATCAGGACGCGGAGGGCCCTCCATCAGCACCCAGAGCTTGCGTACCAGGAAGTGGAGACATCGAAGCTCGTCGCCGATAGGCTCGAGTCCCTAGGTATCGAGGTAAAGCGGGGGGTCGGGGGAACGGGGGTGCTTGGCGTCCTAGTGGGAGCGAAGAAAGGACGTGTTGTGGCCCTTCGTGCGGACATGGACGGTCTTCCGGTCCAGGAAGCATCGGACGTGAACTACCGGTCGAAGGTCGACGGCGTCATGCACGCATGCGGCCATGACACGCACATCTCGATGCTGTTGGGTGCGGCACGGCTGCTAACACAGCACAGAAAGGAACTACCCGGGACTGTGAAGTTCCTCTTCCAACCGGCGGAGGAGCATGGAGGGAGGGGGGGCGCCATGCCAATGATCGAGGACGGGGTCATGGAAGACCCCAAGGTTGATTTTGTGTTCGGCCTTCACATCGAAGCCAATAGGAGGTCCGGGGAATTCGGGGTCAGGGAGGGGGCGATAGCAGCTGCGCCGGACACCTTCAAGGTGAAGATACTTGGCAGGGGAGGACACGGCTCGGCGCCCCATCAAACGGTGGACCCCATCTATGTGGCGGCCCACGTAATTCTCGCGCTCCAGGGAGTGTCTGCTAGGATGATTGACCCGGTGCGTCCCTTTGTCATAAGCGTGGGCGCGGTGCATTCGGGGACGAAAGAGAACATCATCCCCGACGTGGCGACTCTCGATGGGACCATCAGGACTCTGGACGAGGGGACTAGGAAGCTGGCCAAGAAGAGGGTCGAGGAAGTGGCAAAGGGGGTATGCAAGACTTTCGGAGCGAGCGCAGTGGTAGAGTTCGAGAAGGACGCTTACCCTGTGACAGTCAACGACCCCGAGACGACGGGGAAGGTCGTCTCGGTCCTCAAGAGGATTCCGGGGACAAGAGTGAAGAGAGTCGAGGCCATGCTGGGAGGCGAGGACTTCTCCAGGTTCCTCCAGGTGGCGCCGGGAACGTTCTACTTCCTCGGGAGCCGCAACCCAGAGAAGGGGTGCATTTACCCGAACCACAGCTCCAAGTTCAAGGTGGACGAAGACGTCCTCAAGTTCGGCGCCGCTTCCCTGGCAATGCTCGCGTTCGAATTCGGGAGCCCGAAGGGCCCCTCCGGAGAGCGATGAGATGTACGCGACAAAGGTCTCGGACCGGGTCTACGTGTTGGACACATTCGCCCTGGGTCAGGCGGGAACGGTCAGCGCCTATCTCATCAAAGGGCCGAAGCCCACACTTGTGGATTGCGGTTACGCCTCGTCGTACAAGAGCGTACTAGCGGGTCTCGCCGAAGTGGGGGTGATGCCGACTGACGTCCGGTACGTTATCCCAACACACGTCCATCTTGACCACGCTGGTGCGGCTGGCCGGCTTCTGATGGAAATGCCCAATGCCCAGGTCGTGGCACACGAAAGGGGTGCCCCGCATCTTATTAATCCGGCGAGGCTTATCGAAAGCTCGACCAGGGTCTTCGGCCCAGCAGTCATGGCGCTGTACGGCGTCCCAGAACCAGTCCCATCAGAAAGGATAACGGCGACCGGGAAGGAGGCAAGTTTGGACCTTGGAGACGGCCTTAGTGCAACGCTGATTCACACGCCGGGGCACGCGCCTCACCAAATCTCGGTGGTGCTGGATAGGACTAATGTGATGTTCACCGCGGACGCCGTGGGAATAGTCTACCCTGGTATAAGAGCCCTGATTCCCACTACGCCCCCGCCAAGCTTCAACCCGATGGAGCTTGTGGCCACCATAGGAACCATTAGACAGACGAAGCCCTCCAAGCTCCTCGTCCCCCACTTCGGGGGAAGGGAGGACGTCGATTGGGTCTTCGACAGGACGACCGAGCTGGTCCAGAAGTGGGTCGAGGACGTGAAGGGGCTCTGGAGAAAAGGTGCGTC
>DASPPO010000018.1:0-8459 GCA_035625455.1 Nitrososphaerales archaeon
CGTTCTCCCGACGAAGATAGAGCTCATCGGCACCCGAAAGCGGCTCCAGACGGCCGTCAGGGTCAAGAAGGTACTGGACGACAAGCGAGACGTCCTCCTGAAACGGCTGGACGAGATGATCGACCAGGCCACGACCGCCCGGGACGAGATTTCGCAGCCCCTGTCGGACGCCTATCTTGCCCTCTATGACGCCTACCTCAAACTCGGGCCGCTCAGGCTCGAAGGCATAGCCGCCAACACCCCACCCATGGTGGAGGCGGACGTCCATGTCCGCAGAATAGTCGACGTCGACGTCCCCTCGATCACCCTCTCCGAGAAGGAGGCTGGGATGACCTATGGGTTTGCAGACAGTAACGTCGCGGTCGACAGAGCAGCAAGGCACATGAGGAAGGTCCTCCCCTCCATCTTCCGGGCTGCCGAGTACGAGAACGCCATCTTTCGTCTCGCGAAGGAGCTCGAGAAGACCCAGAGGCTGCTCAACGCCCTCGAATACATGATAATCCCGCGCTACGAGGACTCCATCCGATACATCCAAGCCACCCTCGAGGAGAGGGAGAGGGAGGAGTTCACGAGACTGAAACACGTGAAAAAGGTGCTGGAGAGGAAGGAAACCCAATGAACGAAGACCTGGTCGAGGAGCCGTTCAAGGCCGCGGCAAAGAGGGTCGAGGAGGCCTACGACAAGGCCGCTGCCGACCTGAAGGCCAACGTGGAGAAGGCGAAGTCAGAGGCGCTGAAGAAGGTCAGCCAGTAGGCCGACTCATCCGGCTCACTACCGCCTTTATCACCCTCCATATCACCGCCATCCCTGCCACGAAGCCAACCGTTGAGAAGGCTATGGCGAGAACGCTTCCGGAGTACCCCACCTGGCCTCCGACGTAGAATCCCAGGAGGACCCCTCCTAGTATGAGAGGCGTGAGCACCAGGGCGGTGGTCACCACAACGATGAGTAGGGCTCTGTTGCCTCTGGTCAACGAGCCTCGCCTCTGGGCGCGCGTGTAAATTCGTTATGGAGCGGTCGGGGCTATTCGCACTTCGAATAGCCGCAGGAGCCGCAATGATAGCACCCGTTCTCGAACACCAGGGCGTTCTCATGGCAGTCAGGACAGGTCCCCCCAGCCGACTCCGGATTCCCCTCGGTAGGGAACCCAGACTCCTTCACCACGTGGTTCAGAGTCAGCAGTTCCAGGGCTTTTGCGATGGCGTCTGGGATGGACTGTAGCTGGGTCCCCTCGTCCCAAGAGACGTACTTCCCCTTGATTCCTTTGAGTGTGGAAATGACGCTCTGGATGTCCCCTCCGTGTTGCAGGTAGAGACTAATCAGTCTCCCCAGGGCCTCGGCGTCGGCCTTCTCGTCTCCGCCTGACTTGCCCAGGGTCACAAAGACCTCCTTCAGCTCACCATTGTCAATGTTGGCGGTCACGTAGAGCCCTCCCTGTGGGAGCCTCAGCTTGATGGTCTTCCCCTCCATCATCTTGGGGCGCTCGAACTCCGCCTTCGGGGCTTCGACCTTCTTTCCCACCTTCTCTGTCTCCAGGATGCCCTCCCTGCTCCCTTCTCTGTAGACCGTAATGCCCTTGCACCCCATCCTCCATGCGAGCAGGTAGATCTTCTCCACCTCCTCGGGGGTTATGTCCTGCGGGAGGTTGACCGTGCTCGATATCGCGGTGTCTATGTGCTTCTGGATCGTGGCTTGCATCTTCACCCTCATTTCTGGCTTGATATCGTGGGCGGTGACGAAGTAGTTGGGGAGCTCCTTCTCGTCCCCAGCCCCCGTCGTGCTCATGTACTCTTTGACGAGCGGATGGAAGACCTTGAACTCCCCCTCGCTCAGGGACTTGCTCCGTCTCGTGTAGAAGAGGGCGAAGACAGGCTCCACTCCGCTGCTCGTCCCGGCTAGGATGGAACCAGACCCGACTGGCGGGACCGTGGTGACTGCGGCGTTCCTTATGCCCTGTGTCCTGATTTTCTCCTTGACCTTCTCGTCAAGCCTTGAGACGAAGGGCTGGGCGAGGTGCTTCTGGGCGTCGAAGGCAGGGAAGCTCCCCTTCTCCTTCGCCAGCTCGGTGGAGTAGTCGTAGATGACATTCTTGATTCTCTCAAAGAGGTGGTCGACGAACTCGATGGTCGAGTCCTCGTCGTACTTCAGACCCAGTTTGATTAGCATGTCGCCCAGCCCGGTGATACCGACCCCCACCCTTCTGCTATGGAGCGATGCTTCCTTCTGCTTGGGGAGTGGGTGCCGGTCGGCGTTGTAGTCGAGCACGTTGTCGAGGAAGCGGACCCCGTACTGAGTCGCCCTCGTGAGCCCATCCCAATCGATGCTTGCCCTTTCACTGAAGGGTTCCTTGACAAAGGCGCTGAGGTTGACCGAACCGAGGCAGCAACACCCGTAGCTCTCGAGGGTCTGCTCGCTGCAGGGGTTTACGCCCTGGACCTCCATGCCATTGTACTCGGTCGTCGAGTCTCTCTTGATGGTGTCCCAGAAGAGGACCCCGGGTTCAGCCGACTGCCAGGCACCTTTGATCAGAGAGTTCCAGACGTCCCTCGCCCTGACCGTCCTGTTCACTTCGACCTTCTCGTTCTTGAAATGGAGCGTGAAGTCGTTGTCTGTTTCGACGGCCCTCATGAAGTCGTCAGAAATCTTCACCGATATGTTGGCGAAGTTCACCTTCTTGAGATCCTTCTTGACGTTGATGAACTCAATGACGTCCGGATGGTCCACCCGTATGGTGATCATCAGGGCCCCTCTCCTCCCTGCCTGGCCGATTGTCCCAGTGGTGGTCGAGAGGAGTTCCATGAAGGAAACTGAACCGGAACTGTAGATGGCCGAGTTGTTCACGGGCGCACCACGAGGTCTGAGGACCGAGATGTCAGTGCCCACCCCTCCTCCGAAGCTGTAGGTCCTCGCGGCTTCCTTGCACCAGTCGAATATTGCCTCTATGGAGTCCTCTTTGATCTTGAAAAAGTAGCAGTTAAGCAGAGTCGACTTCCTTGTCTGGCCTGCCCCAAAGAGTATCCTCCCTCCAGGAACGAACCGGTAGTCCTCCAGGAGCCAGTAGAACTTGGAGGTCCACTCCTTCCTCTGTTCGTCGTCCATCTCCGGCGAGGCGAGCTCCCTGGCGACCCTGCGCCACATGTCCTCGGGGCGCTTCTCAACTTGCTTACCTTGGCCGTCTCTGAGGGCGTACTTCTCGTAGAAGACCCTGGCCCGCAGTTCATCCCCGCCGAACGCCTCGAGAGTCTCTGATGGGAGCACTACCTCTCCCTTGCGCTCTCCGGCATCCGGAGAGTCACGTGGTTGTTCAACGATTGACGTCATAACCTTGACCTTTACCCCATCCCCCCACACATATATTTCAACCTAGGCTCATCGCAAGTTAACCACCACACTAGGGTAGCGGAAAGCCAAGGCTCAACATGAAGCGGCGTGCTGTAAACTCTTCTTGACAAGAAGTCGAGCGTGTTCTTGGATCTAGGTCGCTGTCGAGTACTGCGTCATTGCCACCGATTTGCATCGGGGACACCGGGCGGAATTTTGAGGGAGCTTTGCACCACAGTTCCTGCACACAGATATCGTTCTGTCCACCTTGAAGTAGGGAACCTTCGGCGTCGCGTTAAGGATCAGATTGTAGATGCCCCTCACTTCGTCCGACGAGCCGTCGAGCGTCATCGACACCCCGCCGTGGAGCCCCACCGAAAGCTTCGAGAGGTAGTCCATCTTCTCGGGATTCTCCAAGTCCGCCAGCTGCAGCCTCGGCGCCTGGGTGTAGGCTCCCTTCAGCAAGGGCTGAAGGTTCGCTTTCCCATACTTCTCAGAGTCGAGGGTCGCTAGCCTCAGGGCTCCGTCGAGTTCCAGCATGGCCACCCCCAGCCTGTCTATCTTGGTGGACTTGTCTTCCGCAACCTGAGTGGCTGTACCCACTATCTTGTCGGCCAGGTCGTATCTTGAAGCAGTGGTGGGGTCCCTGATGAGGCTCGCTAGGGTCTCGTCCAGACCCACCATGTTCATGATCAAAGGCATAGTATCAGATGTGACCCCGTCTGAACCGGCGGCGAGAGAGGGGAGGAGACCCCGTTTCAGTGTCCTTTCTATAAGTCTCCTTCGGGTCGAAAGCGCATCCGCAGCGACCCCGATGAGAAGGGCAAGCTTCGCCCTGAAGTATGTCTCGTCCTGGTTGGAGTCGTAGGCGAGCCTGGGGAGGTTGAGGCTAAGCCCGTGGAGTACGCTCACGTTGTCTGCCTGGGATTCAGGGGAGAGTACGTTGGCGTTCAATCCGAGAAAGCTCCTCCGCTGGTCCGACGAGAAGAACGCTATCCTTCCGCCATTGAAGATGATCGAAGCCGCATCCTTCAGCACCCTCGTGTCATCCACCCTGTTTGGCTTGGCGAGAAGGAGGCGCACGTCAGGCCTTGGCGTTTCCTGGACGTAGCTCCTGTAGGCTCCCAGAGTGGCGTCAAGGGTCTTGTCCATCACCTCCCGAGGCACGTCGTCGTGCCTGTAGGGGTTCAGGTCTAGGCTGATGGCCGGGCCCACCGAGCCTGCGACAGGGGCCCCGATGGTCTCGAAGAACCTCAGCAGGACGGACTCCAACTCCCTCTTGCCTCTCGACTTGCAATAGGGGCCGATGAACTGGAGGAAGTTCCTGAATGCAACCTCGTCTGACACCTCACGTGTCATCATGGATGCCATGTTCAGCACTATGTTCAGTGCTCTCTCAGCGTTCTCCGGGCTCGGGACCATCGAGGTGTTCGGTATTTTTCCCCTGGGGTTGAGACCTGCGCTTCTTACCGATAGGAGGTCAACAAACACCGTGTCTGGCGTGAGCCCCCAGGACCCGGCGTTGGTGATGTGAATGTCTCCCGAGAGGTGCGCGTCGGCGACGTCCCTCGGGAGCTGCTCGAGCAGGAGGTACTCCGAGAAGACCTGCTTCCCCGTCTGGTGAATGAGCGACTCGACGCTCCCCCCGTCGTCCCCCGCCTTCCCGAGTAGCTGCGTCACATCGTAGATGGGCATCCCCAACCTCGTGAGCTTGTGCCTGTACTCCTCCATGCTGTGCTCCACCAGCAGCGCGTTCACAATCTCGCGGATGAGAGGGGCTGTGAGATACTGTGTCTGGAACTTGTAGAGTCTCGACTCGGTCTCGCTTGTAATCTTCTGGGCAAGTTCGACAGGCATCCCCGCCTCTTTCACGAGCGACTGGAGAATCTTGTTGGCGTTGAACTCCTCCATCGTCTGATGTGACGTCCTCACATACAGCTTCCCGCTCTCGACCAGAGATTGCTCTTCGATCTGGCGGGTAAGGTTCAGCACCAGCCTGCCAAGGTTGGTGACGGTGTACTTTCTCTCCTGCCTGTTAAGCTGTATGAGCAGCTGCTTGACCAACTTCCTAAGATGGTAGGCGAACTTCCCGGACTCCTTCTTCGACTTGAACCCAGCCAGGGTCTTTAGGGCGCTGTAAGTGAGAGGACCCTTTATGTTCAGAATCCTGAGGATCTCCAGCCTCTGCGGAGAAGCAATTACACTGTAGATCGTCTTGACTCTGCGAGGAGCTGCCTGCAACGCGGCGTGGGCTTCCTCGAGGAAACTATATCAAGCTATGTGCACTGTTGGTCAAAAGAAGTTCTCCTTGGGCTCCAGGTGCCCGGGAACAAGAGAAACTTGTCCACTCGTCGCATCCCTGAACTGAGGGCTCTAGGCATTCCTATTCCAACCGCAAGTCATATTATGTTGGTCAGGAGGTGCAAATCGTGCCACGGTATCTCGACGTACACAAGAACGTGAAGGGAGTCAAACTGAAGGATGTGGCCGAAGCCCACGCAAAGGACCTCAGAGTGCAAAGCAAGTATGGCGTCGCCTTCCAGAAATACTGGCTGGATGAAAAGCAAGGAACCATATTCTGCCTTTCAGACGCACCAAACAAGGAAGCCATAGCGAAGGCGCACAAAGAGGCTCACGGACTTCTACCTTCAGAGACTTTCGAAGTCCTAGAAGGGAGCTAGACCGTTAGCTCCCATTTTCTTTGCCGCTCTTCAAGAGCCTCACCGCGAGGCTCGTTGCTAGCGTGTAGAGAATGGGGTCGCCCGGACCCACATGGTTTACCGTGTAAACCAAAGCTCGCGTGAGTCTGACATGGAGCGTTTGCCACTATGCGTACGCTGGTGAACGAAATGCGATTCGACTTCTAATGACTCTCGGCCAAGGAATGCCTGCCAATGACTTCTCTTGCAAATGTCGAAATCAGAAGAACTATGACGAATGCAACCACCGGGACATAGAAGCAGTATTGGAATGCTGCCCTGGTCGGAAGCATCGTCGCACTAGTCACATATGTCGACAGGATAGCTCCTGCCACAGGGGCTCCCAGGGTCTGCCCAACGTACCTGAAGGCGGTGTTGAGGGAGGTCCCGAGGGCCATCTCGCTCTTGGCGATGGAAAGGACCAACAGGCTCTGGATGGAAACAGTAAGCATACCTGAGCCGAAAGCGTACACAATCAAGTACACCTCAATCTGGCCCGGGTTCGTGAACGTTGAAAGCAGGAAGAATGCGGCTGCCGCTATAGCGGAGCCCAGATAGAGGAACGGTTTGACTCCAAATTTCGGAACTGCTCTACCTACGATTAGAGCCACAGGGAGTACCACGAATGCTAGCGGTAGAAGGTATGCTCCTACGGAGGTGATGCCAATCCCGAATCCGCTGGGAGGAGGGAGCTCCAAGGCGTACACCACCGCCTGAAAGGCTATGCCCAGCGACAGTCCGTAACAGATGATGAGCAGGTCGGCTGCCATCATGTTCCTCTGGCTCAGGAGCTTCAGATTCAGGACGGGCTCGGCGACTCTCCTCTCGTAGAAGGGGAGCGAGACCAGCAGCACCGGGCCAATCACTAGCAAGCCAAGAGTTGGGGCCGAAGTCCAGCCCCACGTGGGGCCCTCCGACAGCGCTAGCACAATCGCAGTCAACGAGGCAGCAAGCCAGGCCGCGCCGACAAAGTCGAGTTTGACTCCCGGCTTCCTTTCCGTCGACTCTCGGACAAACAGGAAGATCAGCGCTGCGAGGACTGCTATGATAGGTATTGCGATCCAGTAGTTGCCCTGCCAGCCGAATTGGTTAGTAATCACAGCGCCGCCGACGAGGCCTAACGCCCCGCCAGCCACCTGAACAGCGCTGATCACTCCCTGGGCCCTCGGTACCAGATTACGAGGGAACTGCTCTCTTGCCAGGCTGAAGGCCAGCGCGAAGACTCCGAGCCCAACGCCCTGGATGAACCTGAAGATCAGGATGAGGTTGAAGTTCGGTGCCAGTGAGGTCGCGGTTGCTGCGATTAGATAGATTGCAAGGATGTACATCATGACGCGCTTCTTGCCATAGATGTCTCCGAGCTTGCCGAATATGGGGATGACCGCGACCCCGAAGACCGTGTAGAGCGAGATTATCAGGCTCGCATGGTCTATGCTTATGCCGTAGTCGGCCACTAGCTTCGGCAGCGCCGGAGTCAGCATGGTGTCTACGTAGAAAATCAGCCCGGCCACGACAGACAACAGCACCAGGGCTCTGTCCGCATAGCCCACGTCGAACTCCTGTCCGGATTCGGATGGCGCGGCCAAGGCCGTTCTCGCGTTCTGATTGCGAGAATCGGAGGAGTGTTTCTCCTCCACCCGAGTCTCTTGATTCTCCTGCATTCTTCCCTGTGCCTCCAGTGATGCCTGCAGGGACACTCGGATTAGCTTTGTAGCGAACATGTTCGCCATAACGGAGAAAAAGGCGCCCCGGTATGGGATGAGCGGAGCTAGTTTGCGCAGACTCGTGATTGAAATCTCGCTCGAACAATTCGAGAATAGCCGCCAGAAGGTGCCAGTAACGGCGGCTAACGCTTTGGCGAAAATCAAGTCTATCGAGATGCTACATATCCTCAGGATGGTCCCGGGGGAGCTCGCGGCGATTGTTAGAGTTGAGCTCAAAGACCCCAAGTTCGATGTCGATGCAATCTGGGCCTGGGAGGGGCTTCAAGGTTCCAAGCTGGAGCATGAACTCTTGGAGAGAGAGTCAGATGCGGTTTTCACCTACTTCATACGGAGCAAAACGAGCGCGCAAGGGCCCGAACTTGTCGGGCAGGGAGGATCGATGCCCTATCTCTCGACTCCTTTTGAGCTCAAGGACGGAAAGTTGCGAGTAACTCTTCTTGGCAGTTCGTCCCAGATAAGACGATATCTTGCTGACCTGTCCAAGCAGACACTAGTCAAATACAGAATCGCTTCGCTTACGGACGCCAGGTTCCCTCCGAACTCACCAATAGGTCGTCTGACGGACAAACAGCGAAGGGTTCTGGTAACTGCTTACAGACTAGGATACTACGATGTCCCCCGAAGAATAACGAGCGAAGAGCTGGCGAAGAAGCTCAATCTGGTGAAGTCGACTTTCTCGGCGCATGTTAGGAAGGCCGAAAGAAGACTGCTGGCG
>DASPPO010000019.1:0-3251 GCA_035625455.1 Nitrososphaerales archaeon
CATTCTGAGATTGAAGAGCGACTTCACTATCCCAATCTCTTTCATCGACCTGGGGTCCACGATACCGCTGAGGCACGCGTTGGTGGCGTCGGAGACGAACTTCCCAGTGAGCCTATAGGTCAGGTAGGATTCGACGGTCCACTGCATGTTTCCCTCGCCGACAGACGGGTTCAACTCCCTCAGCCTGAGAAACTTCAGGACAGGGGAGTAGGGGGATATTATCAGATCGAAGGGGGGGATTCTACCAAGCAGCTTGATGCGCGCCGGGAGCCGTCTGTATGTGGCCGCGGCGCCACGGTCAGTCCATGTCACGATTGGCGTGAGAGGTTTCCCTTCCTTGTCCCATGCCACCGTGGACGCCCTGTAGGTCGCCAGACCAATGGACTTGGCACCCAAATCTCTCCCCCGCTCTGCGAGACTCTTTACCGCCCGGAAGAGCTCCTCGGCGTCTTGGAGGCCGTCCGCGCTCACGGGCACGTGGAGAGCTTCGGCGTGCTTCCTCCTCAGGTTCTCGTCGAAGACGCTGAGCTTGATCCGGGTCGTACCCACGTCCACGCAGGCGTAGAGCATCTCGCTCATGCCTTTGACCCCATTAGCATCCCGACGACCAACTCGGCGATCGCCGGGGCCGCCGTGAGGCCAGGAGATTCGATGCCCACGAGGTTGACAGTCTTCTTGGCGGTGTCGAAATCGATGATGAAGTCCCGCGTCGGGGACAAAGGTCGTACCCCTATATAGACCCTGTCGAGCTTCCCCTCTTCCTTCAGCAGAGGACGGAACTTGGACTTTAGGAGCTCCAGGTCTCTGTCCGTGTACTCCCGCTCCTCCTTGGAGCGGGCCACCCTCAATGTCGGGCCGACGATGGTCGTGCCGTCTGTCGCGGGGATTATCGCACCTCCCTTGGTCCTCGATCCGATGCTCAGGGGGAGAGGGGCGACGATCGCTGTGAGGTCGAGGCCAGAAAAGACTGCCATCACACCCAGGCCGGGCTCGATCCTCCCAAGGTCCCTTCCCAGCAACACCGCCACGGCGTCCGAATAGAGTCCGGCGGCGTTCACCACGAACGTGGCCCTCACGTCCCCACCCGTTGTCTTCAGAAGGGTACTCTCCCCCTCTCGCCGGCATGAGGATAGCTCGCAACCGAACCTGAAGACGACGCCCCTCTCCTCGGCTTCCTGCTTCAACTTGAGCACCAGGGACTGGACGTCGACGGTCCCGTACCCGTTGACGACGATCCCCCCTGAGATTCCATCCGCCAGGAGAGGCTCGATTTTGCGCAGGTTTCTTCCCCTCATCAACTGGGTCCTGAACTGCCCGCGAAGCTCTAGTTTGAGATAGAGGTAGACAAAGAATAGGACAGGGAGCCTGAGCCACCCGCTGACCACGAGGAGGGACGGGACGCGGTTGAGCTTGACCCCGAGCTCCCCGCAGAGGCCGTCGTACATGGCGTTCCCCTTTCTCGCGAGCTTGCTCTTCAAAGAGCTGAATGGGAGCTGGATGACGTGGATGACGTTAGCCTGTCCCGAGGTGATCCCCCTGCCAGGTTCCTTCTCCTTCTCAATCACCAGGACACGCTTGAGGCTCGATAGACGGTACGCAATGGTGAGGCCGACGATCCCAGCCCCTATGATGGCTACTTCCACGTCTTCGGATTGACCTGAACTCATCCCTGACGGGGGAAACTGCGAAGCCCCCACCTAGGGTCGAGAGTCAAGTTACTACTAATCGTTTGTCCCGAAACACGCTCCGCGCCACCACGGGACCCTTCTCGAGCGCCAGGCACCACCTGCTACCTATCTGTGTGCCCAAGTCGGCGCAACCCCGTGGCCGCTACGGGAAGACGTGCTCGCCGGTCAGGGCGTCGCCCATTTGCGAGACATCACCATATCGGATGTCAGGATGGGGGTCGAGCAGGACCGGATTACGGTGGGCTCTTGGATTGATCAAGTAATACAGGTGAGGAGTAAATCAGCGCCGACGGCCAAGGAACTTGTCGCGGCCGCGCGCTGGGTGCCTGCCCCGCCCACTCCTGCCGAAATGTCAGAGGTCAATCGGGTGGTGAACTCGTGGTGGACGGGGAGCCTTGTAGAGGGTAGAAACGTGAGGGTGAGGATAGAGGCAGATCTCTGCATGGGTTCCGCTAGTTGCGTGGCCATGGCCCCGAAAGTATTCCGCCTCGACTGGGCTAAGAAGAGGATGTCTGCGGTCGAACCCGCCCCCTTGGAGGTTCTGAAATCAAAGGGGACGGAGCCAGAGGCGCTGTTCCTGGCTGCCCAGTCATGCCCCTACGGCGTCATACGGATAGAGGACGCGGACACGGGCGAGCAGTTGTACCCCTGAAAACGGGGACCAGAATCACTCTAGGCGCGACCCGCGGGACGTGACGATACCTGTGGGACAGAGTACAGCTTCTCGACGTGCGGTCTGTGGAAGTTGTTCATGGTGCAGAACGGGATAACCCTTGCACCAAATTTCTCGTCAGGGACCAGGTAGTGGATGGCGCACTTGTGGACCCTATGGAAGTCGAAGTTGTAGGCGTCCATGAAGTGCATGTCTCCTATCATCAAGACCTTTTTCATGAACTCCCCCGTTCCCTCGTAGTTCCCCCTCAGGAGAATTGGTCCGATCATGTCCCTCTTCATCCTCCAATCGGTGTGCCTGAGGATGCCTGACAACCCGCGCAGAGTACCTACGATTCGGCCGCTCCCAACAGCCTTGTCTAGTGATGAGTAGAGCCTATCAGCGTCCATGTGCCTTGTAATCGGGTCGAAGGTGACCTCGCCGTCCTTCTTGCTGACGTAGACCAGCGTCGCCCTTCCGCACTGGGAGTGAGTTGAGAATCTGTCGTAGTGGTCCACTCTGCCTCTGACGAGCTCGACATAGCCGGCGAGGGGCACCTCCACGGGAATCGGATAGAAGTCGCTCGCCCTGATCTGGCCACCGGTCTGTCTCTCGACACCGTTCACCACGTCGGCATTAGTTATTCTGACCTCTCGTATCTTGTTCCTGTCCATCCTCCCGGCCATCGAGACTGGCTGGAAGTTGACACATCTGACGACATCAGAGTTCTCTCCCGCGTACCTCAAGATATCTCCCATTTGGCCGTCGTTCAAGCCGCGCTGCAGGGTGACCACGAGGACGATGCTCTCGAACCCTGCCCTCCTCGCACTCTTGGCCACGTTCAGCTGGCGTTCCGTGTAGTATTCGGCAAGTTTCTTTCTGCCCCCCTCAGACATGGACCTGCCGTTCTC
>DASPPO010000020.1:0-33745 GCA_035625455.1 Nitrososphaerales archaeon
CCATAGTTGGGCAGAGCCGACGGGTTGCCAATTGCCTGGCTGGGTTCCTGCGAAGTGAAGAGGGTAGAGACGGCAGCTGCCACAACGACGATAGCGACGATACCGAACACCATCACGTAGGCGTTTCTCTTCATCGTCTGACCGCTCCCACAGAAGTGCCTGAGACGTACGCTAGGAACGCGGGTACGAGCGGGAGTATACAGGGCGAGATGAAGGTGAGGCACCCCGCGGCCAGGGCTATCAGGAAACTCAGCTGCGATTGGCCGAGTGGGTTCGCGAAGGAGCCCAAGGGGCCCACGCCGTTGAGGAAGATCTGCAGCATGCCGATGTAGTTGGTGACCACGAGCAGACCCACGCCGATGAGGAACAGACCGCTGATGATCCCGAAGTAGAGCAGGAATCGGCCCGACCGTCGCATGAACCCGGTCACCCTTGAGATGAATGCTCCTGCTATGAGGAATGGGATGCCGAGTCCGAGGGAGAACGCCAGGAGGTAGAGGAATCCTAGCCCTGGAGAAACCGCCGCGAGCGTGTACACGGAGCCGAGGATTGCTCCGACGCAGGGTGTCCATCCTAGCGCGAACGCGATGCCAAAGGCAGAAGATGTCACGTAATTGTTGCTGAATCTCGTGACACGTATCTTGTGCTCGACGCTGAAGAAGGGAATAGCGTACTTGGTGGACGCGATCATGAGTAAGCCGAAGGCGACGATGACCGAGCCGCCGACCAATCTGACGGCGTTCACAGCCTCGAGTGAGGCCCTCGACAGGACGGTCTGAAGGAGGACCCCCATGGTGGAAAAGACCAGGGTGAAGCCCAGAACGAAGAAGGCGGAGTTGAGGAAGACTTCTTGCCTGGGCCTTTCCATATTAACTGACAACTCTACGCATCACGCTACTCGGGCTGTTGTCCCGACAATGGTGTCTGATGGGTCGCCCACTCCCGCTCTGGCTTTCGCTCCTCCCAACAGCTCGACGACCTTCACCTCGATTTCCCTGTAGCTCCCTTCCCCCGCGTGCTCGTAAGCGACTTCGCCCTCTTCATCTATAATCGTCTGGCGAGGCCAGTAGTGATTCCCGTACAGCTTCCAGGTCGTGTTGTCGCTATCGAGGGCAATCGGATAGGTCAACCCCGCGGACGCCACTGCTCTCTCCACATTTTCGCGCTTCCTTTCGTAGGGGAATTCGGGGGTGTGCACGCCTATTATGACGAGACCTTTTTTGCCATAATTTGCGTGCAGCTTCTTCATTTCGGGGAGAGTGTTTTGGCAGTTGCAGCAGCCGTAGGTCCAAAAGTCTAGGAACACGATCCTGCCCCTGAGGCCGTTCAGCGTCAGGGGCTCAGAGTTTATCCACCCGCTTATGTTCCGGAATTCAGGGGCTTTTCCCATGATCGTGCTGTACGCACCCATTAGAATGTCATCCTGAGCAACCCCAGCAGCCCCGCGAGCTCGGTGCCCCCGATCACCGACAGGTAAGGGAGAGCGTCGGTGCCAAAGAGGGGGGACATCGTTCCATAGGCGAACGCCGTCAGGAGGTTCTGAACGAGCAACATGACGGCAAAGAAACAGAGCCCGAAGGAGTATGCGGCGCGGGACTTGACCGCTATCTTGGCGTAGAGATACACCAGGCCCAGAAGAATAATAGAATTGATGCCTGCAACCCCTATCGCCACATCCATGAGCATTTCCATGATAACGAAGGGCGAAACTCGGTCTTTCTGCGTTTAACTCTTCTTGGAAATCTCTTAACTCGATGCTGGAGACGTCCGACTGGGATGACGGACGACCCTGAACTCCGGCGGCTCCTGTGGTACCTGTTGGGGGGAACGCGTGGGTCCGAGAACAGGGCCAAGATAATCCGCGCAATAAGGGAACGCCCGAGGAACCTGAACCAACTCGCCAACGACCTGGGGTTTCAGTACACCCTGGTGCAGCATCACGTGGGCGTCCTGAAACGGAACGCGCTGGTCTCCGTGGTGGGAGAACATTACGGACAGACCTACTTCCTAAGCCCCTGGCTTGAAGCTCACTTCGACGTTTTCGAGTTGGTGGCGAAGGAGTTGAACCTCTGACACGCCGGGACTATCAAGAGAATTACAACTAATTCAGACATAACCTCGAACAATGAAGAAATAGTCTTCGTCAAGTTTCGAAAAATACGATGAAGAAAACAATCGTAGCTATTCTCAGCATCGCCTTGCTACTTCTCTTGGCAAGTCCCGTGCTTCTCAGCACGGCGGCCCAACCCCCCGGACCCGGAACCGTCTACACCATTGACAACAAAGCGGCCAACTCCGTGCTGGAGTACCAGGCCGGCCCCGGTCCAGCCCTGACTCTGGTCGGAACATTCTCTACCCACGGAAGCGGCACCGGAGCGAAGCTTGCAAGCCAAGGCGCCGTGACTCTCACTCAGGACGGTAGGTGGTTGCTCGTTGTCGACGCCGGAAGCGACCAGATAACAGTCTTCCAGGTGGACAACGGCGGAAGCCTCACATTTGCCAGTACAGCGGCCTCACAGGGGACAGCACCCATCAGCATCACAGAGCACCATGGCCTGGTGTATGTTCTCGACAACGGGACGAGGACCACTCCCGGTAACATCGCGGGGTTCTCACTATCTCCCGGCGGCCTGCTGACATTCATCCCGGGATCGGTTCAACCCCTGAGCGGCGCACCCAACACCTCCCCCGAACAGATTGGATTCAGCAATGATGGTAACGTGCTGGTGGTCACCGAGAAAGCAGCCAGCGCCATCGAGACGTATGTGGTCGGAGGCGGAGGAGTCGCGAACCCGCCGACGACTGTTCCATCCAACTCTGCAGGGCCCTACGGCTTCGCCTTCACACAACAGGGCTATCTCGTCCTGAGCGAAGCTGCGACAGGAACACTATCATCCTACAGTGTCTCGGACGACGGCAACCTGAGGACCCTCAGTGGCTCCATTCCCGACTTCGGAGTCGCCCCATGCTGGGTCGCAGCCTCGCCCGAAGGAAACTTCGTGTACACGAGTAACGCCCACGGTGGGACAATCTCGGGATACGAAGTGTCTGAAACAGGTACAATAAGCCTCTTCAGCTCGGTTGCGTCGAAGGCCCTGACACCTACACTCGACCTAGCCTTTGGCGGGGGCGATAACTTCCACGACCAGTTCCTCTATGTCTTGAACGGCAACTCGATCACAAGCTTCCGGGTCTATGGCGACGGAAGCATCGCCCAGTTCGCTACCGTGGGCGGCTTGCCCGCTTCGGCAACCGGGCTAGCGGCCCTCTGAACAAACAAGTCACAAGCGGAAGTGCCGGAGAGCCAGGACTGAGTGTCCTGCTGATCCCACTTCCGCACCCACCTGATTTCGAGAGTTGATTGGAAACAATCGCAGATTCAACGCCCGTAGCAGCGTGAGCTCTCCTAGACTTCGACCAGGTCTGGGCCCCTCACCATGGAAGGACGTTGGCCTTCAGCGAGATGTCCTCCATCTGCATGGCTTCCGCGGGCGATAGATGGACGTCCAGCGCTCCCAGCCCGTCGACCAGATGCTTCAGTCGGGTGATGCCGAGCAGCGGGATTATTGTAATGCCAAGCTCTTCTTGCTTGTAAAGTAGCCAAGCGAGGGCCAGCTGGGGAAGGCTCACCCCCTTCCGCTTCGCTATCTCGCTCAGCCCATGAATGACATCAAGAGTCTGCGGGTTGAGATAGCACTTCGCTATGTCTGAGGCGTAGCTCGCCCTTGTCCCCCTCTCGATTCCTTCGAGGTACTTCTCCGAGAGGACCCCCTGGGCGATGGGGGAGTAGGCGAGCACGCAGAATCCATACTTCTTAGCCAACGGAAGCCTGTCCCTCTCCACCTTCCTTTCGATCAGATTGTAGAGCTCCTGAAGCGTCACGAACCCCTCCATCCGATAGTCCTCCGCGAGCTGTGTGAACTCCTCAACCTCAGCCGCGGAGTGGTTACTCGACCCGATGTATCTGACCGAGCCCTGGTCAATCAGGTGGTTGAGGGCTCTGAGGGTTTCGAGCTTCGGCGTGTCCGGGTCTGGCCAGTGAATCTGGTATAGGTCGATGTAGTCTGTCTGAAGCCTGGTCAGCGACTCCCGAGCCTGCCACATGATATGTTTCCGCGAGAGGCCCTCCCCGTTGGGCCAGTTCGCCAGGGCGCCGCGGACCTTCGTCGCCAGAACCAGAGAATCCCTGTCATAGCCTTTGAGGGTCTTGCCAAGCAGGCGCTCCGAGTTGCCAGCGTGAGCTGGGTCGACCTGCTGCATCCTCCCGTGGTAGACGTTGGCAGTGTCGATGAAGTTTATTCCCGCATCGAGCGCTTTCTTAATTATCTTCGCCATCTCCTCCCGGTCGACCTTCTCGATTCCTGACGAGTCGTATTCACCTGAACCGGGAAGGTGCCAGGTTCCAAGTGCGAACTGCGAGACTTTGGTACCAGTGGGACCGAGCCGGACGTACCTCAATTGGGAACCCCCTGGTTCTGGCCTGGTTAGATAAGGCGACCGCCTAAGGAGGCACGGCCGCACAAGGTACCCCCCGGCACCTGCTAGGTCAGCATGCGAAGGTTATCAAGGCCGAGCCGAACCAAAAGGCGTAGAGAAGATGGCTGAAGCAGATGTTGGAAGGGCACCCATAATCTTCCTCGCCATCGCAGCTCTCGTCGTGGGCCTGTTCGCACTTTCTTTCCTTATTTCGACCCTCCTTGGCTTTCCCTTCGCCTTGGGTTTACCAATCGAGGTCAGGCTCGCTGGAAGTGCAATCGTCCTTGTGGGGCTGGTAATGATGGGGTGGGTGTTCGGATACAGGAAGCCCGCGGACGTGATGATATCCACATATGTTACTTTCATGAAGTTGTTCAAGGGGACCCCGGTCGCTGAGATGGCGGGGCGCACCGAGCCTTTGCTAGTTGGTGGCCCCCAAAGATACGTGAGGAATCCTCTTTATTTCGGAATAGTGGTGATGGTGCTCGGCTGGGCCGCCCTGACGGGTTACTCTTTCGTCTTTATAGCGACGGTGGCCCTGTTGCTTTGGTTCAGCGTTGTTCTGATTCCCTTCGAGGAGAGGGAATTGTACGCCCTTTTTGGAGAGCAGTGGAAGAAATACTCAGATGAAACGCCGATGCTGATTCCTTTCACCAAACGGAGGAAGGGAGTGAGGCCACCTTCAGCTGTGCGCCCACCGGAATGAGAAGTTGCAGCTGCCGCGGCTACGTCGGACTGGGGACGCTAGCCTAGTTTGCGGTTCCATGGTGGCTTGGCGTTCAGGATAATCGATCGTGTTCGATTCGACTTCCACTTCGCCGATTCCGCCCTTGTAGAACAGGAGGTAGGTGATTATGATGAAGTCGGCGACGATGGCGACGTGCATCATGGTGCAGTAGATGCAGACCGCATGGAGGATGAAGAGCTCGATGATGACGAGATACGGAACGAGCAGGAGCCCCAAGAACCGCCAGCCGAATAACACCCGGATTGCCCGGTGGAAAACGCCCTCGCTTCCGAACGCGATCAGATACACCAGTGCCAGGTTGACCACGAAGTATGCGACTGCGAAGAGTTCCAGCGGAATCCCGAAGACCTGACTGTATTTGCTCCCGAGGACCTTGTCGCAGTCGAAGAAACCGCCTGGAGTGCATCCCGGTGGCGTCTGGCCCAGATAGTAATAGGTAGCAAAGACCTCCAGCGCCGCGGCTAGCCCGAACACGGACATTACGACTAGTATCAGTAGCTTGAGCCGGGTTATCCTCAAGAATCATGCCCAATCCCCAGTCTCGGTTCTTCCATCTTCTCCCTAATCCGTTTTTCCTGAGGAGATCTGAGGGTCGGACTATGTGCGTCAGACTGCCAGCAAATTCAGAATGGTTCAAACGTATCTTTCGACTTCTGCCAGGAAGATGTGAAGCTGGTTAATGACCCCGCGGAGAGGAGACCAGGGTGCACGGAGCCACCCTGGTCTGGAGGCACGGGATGTTACCCCCAAGTGATTGTGCTCGAGCGCCCCCGAGAGTGCCTTCTCCTCCAGAAGGTAGTCGCCGCCCCTATTATCACCGCGAGGACCAGAAGGAATCCCCCGATCCCAAGGAAGTCGTAGGTCGAGCTCGCGTTGATGACCATCGGGCCGTTGACCGGAATCGTGATTCTCGAGGAGGTCGAGTTGCTCGCCCCACGCCATCCGGAGAAACTCGTCCAGAACGGTATGCCGGACCCTGCTAGACTCAGGGCGGATGCTGGCGGTACGTACACCACCTCCGTAGCTCCAGCTGGAACGGTCCCCGAGACGGAACCGTCGCTGTAGGAGACTGAAGATGGGCCGATGGCATCGATCGTGACTCCCGGGTAGAAGACCGCTGTCTCTTTAGAAGGTGCCCCAGGGCCGACCGTAAGACCGAGGAGAGGCTGCGAACCAGATACCGAGTCCGAACCAGAGCCCTCCCAGCCTTCGAACTCCCACCCCGGGGATGCGACGGCATCGAGTTGTAGGACCGCACCAGAGGAGTACCACCCAGTCGCAGGTGAAACCTCTCCCCCGGTTGGGAGGTTCCCTCCGATCTGCTCGTAGAACTGGTGCTCGTAGACTAGGTCCACGGTGACGCTCCCAGCGACCTCTCCCGAATGGGTTCCGTTCGTGATGAATCGCTGACCAGTCTCCAGCATGAACGACTGCGGAACGGCGTATGTCGCGCCGGAGTCAAGCCACTCCTTGTTGGCGCCTTCCACCAGGCCGGCAGAGTATGTCTTTCCCGCCGAAGTGGACAGGAGTGAAAGAGCCGGTAGGATGCCAGCGTTCTTGAAATCGACCTCGAAGGTGACGAGGAACTGATGATAGTAAGTGACGCTGACCCGGTTCGGGTGGCCTATGACACCGGTTGCCTCCGTGAACCACCTCTCGTCCCCGCCAGACCCTAGGAGTGGGTTTTGGTACTGGTACTTGCTGCCGGAGTCGGCCCAGACTTCCATGCCCAGGGGTGTCGAATAGGCTTGTCCGAATGAGTAGTACGTGACCAACGGCGGCGAGAAACCTGAGCCACCTCCGGTCACGTTGAACCCGAAGCTGACGTGATCCTGCTCGAAGTAGCGCAGCGCTGAGCTCATCGGGGAGTTGGCGACCCCCGTCGTAGTCTGATTCGTCTCCCACCTCTCCATCGAATTGGAACCTCCGAGCGTCGACGAGACGCTCCAGTCCGTCCCGTTGTCGGCATAGTACAAGACGGGCGAACCCGTCAGCGACACGGTGCGGAGCCTTCCATTCGATACGTAGCTCAGGACGGGAGGAGAGTAGCCGGTTCCACTCCCCTGGACCCCGAACGAGAGGACGAGCGGGATGCCCGAGGAGAACTCGGTGGCGTTGGAGAGGGCTCCGGTCACGAACTCGAACGCGTCGGCGAACTCTGTCGTGCCGTTGAAGGAGAACTCCTGAAGCGCGGAGGGGTCGGTGAAAGAAATCGGAGAGGTCGTGTTGCTGGCGAACACGGTGGCGTTGTTGTTCGCGTCGAATTCGTCCATCCACATCCAGGCCGAGGTCAGATCTGAGCGTGGATTGAAGTAGACGACCGAGTTCTCGTTTGTGAAATAGGGCAGTCCGTGATACCACTCGGTCATCAGTCCCGTGAAATAGCCGTTCGAGTTCGCCACGAAACCGGGGAGTCCGACGAAGTAAGTCCCATCCATGCTCGGGTAGGTCTCTGAAGCGGAGGCTCCCGTGTTCGTGTCGTCCGCTAACATCACCACGCTATTCGTTGCATTGGAGAAGTAGAGGTCGAGAAGGATGATGTCGCCTGCCTTCACCGGGCCGGAGAAAGCCTCGACCCCTCCCTGGCCGTCAGCTGGGAAGATCGAGTTCCCCATCGTGTCGAAGACTTCGTAGCTCATGTCGAAGCCTGTCCCGGGAGTGTCACCAGGCGCCCAGTTCCATGAAACGCCGACCTGATACCAATACCCCGCGTCGGAGAGGCCATTTACCAGATATGCGGGACCGGTCCCTAGTGACGGGTCTGTCTGCGCCAGCGCCGTGACATTGTATTCGATTGAGGTGAAGCTCTGGGTGAAGGTGATGCCGAGCTGCTCATCGTAGTTCTGGAATATCGGTGGACCGCGTCCCCGGAAGCGTGCCTCTCCGTGTCCGATGGTAGCTGGCTGCGGGGGACAGGAGCAGACCTTCGTGGGAACTATCTGCGTCGCTGTGGACCCGAGCGGCGGCCCATGAACGAGGAAAGGTCCGAAGAGTAGAAGAGTGCACACCACGGAAACCGTGAAGGCGAGGGATGGGATGTATGTCCTCGAGAGTTTCACCAAACCGAAGGGTGACATCGGCTATTAACGACTTGTGATGGGTCGTCTGCGCTGCCCACTTTCTGGCCTCTCAGGGGGATGGTTAGGGGTTAATCTGCTGTAGGGCCGGGAAGACTGATAAAGCGAGTCTCCCTCCTTCGATTAATGGAATATGTCAGGTTTGGGCAGACGGGCCTCAAGGTCTCGCGAATCTGCCTCGGGACAATGACATTTGGGAACGAGAGGGACTGGATGGTGGACGGGGAGGAGGCGAAGCGGGTTCTCAAGCGCGCCTGGGATCTGGGAATAAACTTCTTCGACACCGCGAACGTGTACTCGAACGGAAGGTCGGAGGAGATACTCGGCGAGTTCCTCGGCGGCTCACGAAACGAAGCAGTCGTGGCCACGAAGGTCCGAGGGGAGATGGGCCCGAAGCCGAACCAGCAGGGGCTGTCGAGGGCACACATAATGTGGCAGGTGGACGAGTCGCTTCGGAGGCTGAAGACGGACCACGTCGACCTTTACCAGATACACAGGTGGGACTACGAAACGCCCATCGATGAGACCCTTTCTGCCCTGACCGACCTTGTCAGGAACGGCAAGGTCAGATACATAGGCGCGTCCAGCATGTGGGCCTGGCAGTTCGCGAAGGCACTCCACACGAGCGACGCGCAGGGGTATGCCAGGTTCGTAAGCATGCAGAACCTGTACAACCTGCTCTACCGGGAGGAGGAGAGGGAGATGTTGCCCCTCTGCAAGGCCGAGGGGACAGCCATAATCCCCTGGAGCCCGACCGCTGCCGGTTTCCTCTCTGGGAGGTATTTTGAGAACGGGAAAATTGTTACCACGGAGAAGGACAGCAAGAGAGTCGCGCCTGGCACGGTCAGTCACAGTCGGTACGCAGGAAGGCCCCAGAATGATCAGATAGTCGGGAGAGTGATCGAGGTGGCACAGCGGAAGGGAGTCACGCCCGTCCAAATCGCCCTCGCGTGGCTCTTGCTAAAAGGGGTGACGGCGCCCATCATCGGTACGACGAAGGTAGAGCACTTGGAAGAGCTGGTGGGAGCGGTCGAGGTGAAGATCGTTGAAGAGGAAGCAAGGTACTTGGAGGAACCGTATCTCCCTCAGCCCGTCATCGGGCACATGTGAATGTTCATTCTTCGTCGAGCTGGGACGCGAGCGGTCGAAGCAGTTTGACGTAGCCTGCGATGGTCTTGCTACTTACGCCTGTCAATCGCGACAGATACGCAATCGTGACACCGCTCTTGTTCATGACTTGGGTCCAAAGAGAGTCTTCGGCTATTTACAGGTTGTAGACCGTGAACCTCGATTCGGCTAGAGGGGTCGTCGAAAGTTCTCGGCGGACATGTGCGTGCGGGAAGATAGGGCTACCTTCCCCTGCGCCACGGACCGCCGTGTCCGCCCCAGAGCATGGGCCTCCCAGGTTGCTCCACCACCTTGAGCACTACCTGCATGGACTCGTCGTCTGAAAAGCCAGATTTCTTGAGGGCGGCCCTAAATGTTCCCAGGGCCTCGGCATACTTCGCCGCGTTGGCGCGGAAGATGTCCAGTCGGGCCGTGGCCATCCTGTTCATGACCTTCCCAAATTCAGCTAGCTCTTCGTCTGTCGGCACTTTCTTTGGCATTGTCTCACTACCTTGAAAGATATGAGGTGCGCAGTGCTAGATAAGGCTCACTAAGTTCTGCCCGGTGGACCCCCTTTGTTCCTTATGGGGCCTTCAACTTCGACCTGTTCAGGGTGAGCCAGATGGCTCTGAGCCCGCTTCTCTACTCGCTTCGGCATAGCATCTTCAACACGCCCAACGACCAAAACGGCATAGACTGAGGTCAGATCTCAAAAACGGTCTTGATGGCTGACGTGGACGCAGCTGTTTCGAATGCTTCTACACAACTTTCCAATGGATACCTGTGCGTTATCATCTGTCTCACACTCACGGCCCTCGAGCTGAGCAGCGCGATTGACTCGTCGAAAGGTCCGCACCTCGACCCCTGAATCCGGAGCTCGTCAACTGCTACCTTCGTCGCGTCGAACTGAACCGGGAGGCCATGAGTGCTCTTGAGATGCACGGTCCCCCTGGGCCTGACGATGTTCATCGCCAGGGACAGTCCGTCTGGAGTTCCTGTCGCTTCGACCACGTTATCGAACTTCGCTCCTCCCGTGAGCTCGAGTGCACTGGCCACTTCCTCGGTAACGAAGGCTCTCGCCCCCAGCTGGCGGGCCAAGTCCAGCTTCTTCCCCTCGTGACCTATTGCCACCAGCACCCGTAGATCGTGCTGTCTGAGCACTTGGAGGACCAGCAAACCCATCCTTCCCGGGCCGACCACGGCCCAGGTGGAGTCTGGGACCACCGGGCACACCTTGGTGAGCTGTACAGCGGCAGCCAGTGGTTCGATGAAGACCGCCTCTTCGTCCGAGACAGAGTCAGGGACCAGATGGATGTTCTCCAACCGAGTCGAGACGTATTCGGCGAACCCGCCGTCTCGGTCTATCCCGAGCGCCTGCACCTCTTGACAGTGCGTGTTGAGGCCCATCTTGCAATATGCGCACAGGCCACAGAAGATGTTGATCTCCGTGACGGCTCTTCTCCCTATGAGGTCAGACCGGCCTTGGGGGGCGCTTCTGACCGATCCGAAGATTTCATGTCCCAAGATCAGGGGAGTCTTCGGCCGAAGGTGCCCTGACGCGATCGCGAGGTCTGTGCCACATATCCCTGCCTTCGCCACCGAAAGGACAACACCTCCTTTCTCATTGGGAGCGGGGACGTCCCGGCACGCCAGAACGCCATCGAAGACGACTGCCTTCACACTGGAGGGGAAGCGTCACATCGACTTATTTATCCGCGCCAGCTCAGGATGCCCGCTAAGCGAACAGATGGCGCCTTGCTCCTCTGTGTTTTGACGCGGCAATATTCCTTAACCTGGGTCGAAGACTGCCAGTGGCGGGAACGGCCAGGTGACGATTTCGAGTTGGGGAACGAATGCGGATAGCCCCTGAGCTTCAGGCTCCCTTTCCCGGCCTGAGGGTCGTTGAACTGAAGATGGAAGGTCTGGAAGTCTTGAGTACCGACCGTGCCTTGGAATCCTTCAAGCGCGAGGCCCGGGACAGAGTCCGCAATAGGTTTGCTTCTTTGACAGAGGTGAAGGATAGGCCTGTCTTCCGAGCCTACAGGGACTTCTTCTGGAGGGTGGGCATAGACCCGACAAAGATACGGCCCGCTGGCGAGGCTCTGACCAGGAGAATCCTGGGAGGGAGGGACCTTCCGACCGTGAACACCTTGGTGGATGCCTATAACGTCGCGTCCGTGGAGACCTCGGTTGCCATAGCCGCCTTCGACCTGGGCAGAATCAACAATGAGTCTCTGGTGATGCGCAGGGCGATGAAAGGTGAGCCCTTTCACGGCATCGGGATGGCCTTGCCCGATTCCCTCACTGGTGTTGAGGTGGTGATTGAGGATCAGGGGTCGGGCAAGCTTATCGCCGTCTATCCCTACAGGGACTCGGATGGAAGCAAGGTGACTGAGCGGACAAAGAGTGTCCTTTTCATGATGTGCGGAGTGCCGGGCATCGACGAAACGACCCTCGAAGGGGCTGCGGATTGTACCAAGGAGTACGTGGGCAGGTTCTGTCAGAGGAGGTGACGATTACGGCCTCTGCTAAACCTGCAGCATATTCAGGCCCTCAAAAGTGATTTTTCCCGCGTTGGCCGTGTACTCACGAAGAGTCTCTGCGTCAACAATGGGCGCCGATTCTGTGATGTTGTCGCTCACCATGAGCAGGGAAGCCGTCCTCACTTTCCTGAGTTTGCCGAGCCCGAACAGCGTGGCACACTCCATTTCAATGCCGATGTAGCCCTTCTTCGCAGACACCGTGGCGAAGTCCAGGTCCTCGGCGTAGAACGCGTCGGAGGAGAAGACCGGACCTGCGTAGAATCTTGCCCCGTGTTTCTTGGCCGAATCCTTCAGCAGGCCCGTGAGTGTGCGATCGGGCCCTGTGGTGATTTGCCTGTTAAAGTACTGGTCGAGGGTTCCCCCTTTGTACCCGGCGTTAGTCACAATCACCATGTCTCCGACCCTCATGGGTTTCAGCAGCCCACCGCAGCTGCCCAGTCTTACGATTGCACGAGCCCCGAGCATAACCAGCTCCTCCACGACTATGGCCACGGACGGTCCGCCGATCCCGTGGCAGCCAACGGTGACGCTCTTGCCGTCGTACTCTCCGGTGTAGGTCAGGAACCCCCTGTTCTCGTTCACCAGCCTTCCCTTTTTCAGCAGGCCTGCGAGCTGAACCACTCGTGCCGGGTCGCCAGAAATGACGACCCTCTTGGCGATGTCACCCCGCTTGGCCCTGATGTGTTGAGGCTCCAACCAGACCGACCCGTAATCGACACGTGGAAGCTAGGATGGTTACTATAAGGTGTCGACGTACGCTCGCTGGGTTATCGTTTAATCGTCGCAGTTGCACATTGCTTCGTTGAGCTAATGGAGAAGGCGTTTGAATTCCACAACCTGCCACTGCTGGAACTGCTGTATTCCCCGCTATACGCACCGGCTAGGAGCAATCCCAGAATCATCAGCTTGCTGGAGAGGCAGGCGGAGTATCGAAGGCAGGAGCCCAGCTAGGCGGCAGCGACCCTTGGATGACTTGGGAGCGCACCTAGGAGAGAAGACGACCATTGGTTGACTGTAGGGGTGCGGCACTGACCATATTATGTCGGCCATTGGTATCCCCTCGCAGTTGGTAGGCATTTTCAGCGAAGTTCTTGGCAAGGAGGTCGAAGTACCTGACCGTCCAGAAAGAATAGTCAGCCTCAGCCCTGCAATAACAGAAACTCTGTTCATGCTTGGCCTGGGTGACAGAGTCATCGGGGTGAGCGCCTTCTGCGCTAGGCCGGAGGAGGCGAGACAGAAGAGGAAGGTCGGAAGCTACAGCACGAGTAACGCAGACCTGCTGAGGGAGATGAAACCTGACCTGATACTCGTTGTGACGGGATACCAAAGGGCTTTGGCGCTCGAGTTGTCCTCCGAGTTCCCCGTCTATCCTTTCGCCCTCCCAGTCTCCGTTTCGGGCATAACCGATACAATCGTCAAGGTCGGACTGGTTGTAGACGAACCGGAACGTGCCTGGCAACTCTCGCACGAGCTCAGCCGCAAGATAAGCGAAGTCAGACCGATAGGCAGGAACCTGAGGGCCTATGTAGAGATAGATCTTGGCGGACCCGTCTCGTTCGGAGCTCACAGTTACATCACAGACGCATTTCACCTCGCTGGCGCTTCTACCCTCTTTGACCACATCAGGTCCGAGTGGCTGACCCCTGATTTGGAAGAGGTGAAATCGGCCAACCCAAGTGCGCTCTTCTACGAGGCGAAGATGTATTCGAAGTTCGCCCAGCAGGACTTGGAGCAAATGCTGGATGACAGAAAATGGAGAGGAATGGACGCGGTGAAGAGTGGGTCGTACTTCTTGGTCCCGGGTCCACTTGACTTCCTTGCACACCACGGCCCCAGCTTCATAACCGAAGCACTGCCATGGCTGTCGGAGAAGCTCACTCTGGCATCGGAAAGGATGTGACGCCGCCGGGCGGAACCTCGCTTCGGGATGTAAGCGACCGTATCAGAATCGTCCTTGGGGAAAGAGGGTAACCAGTCGTAATAGTGGCGGCAGGCTCGATCGCAACATGGGTTGCACAAGCGTCGGCTACGCCCACGACGGGTGCGGCAGCCCACGGAACCTTGATTCTTTTCGTCTGAGACCGCCTCAACGGACCTCATCACTCGCCTAGGGAGGCTGCAACCCGAACCATGAGCAACATTAAACTATTCCAGGGGTGGCTTCATGGCCATAGCCAGACCAGAAAATCCGAACTTCGTACGTTCGGCCACCGGACTAGTAAAGGAACTTACCTGGATAGACGTCTTTGTATGGTTCATCATATTCTTCCCGTGGCTGACGAGCTGGTCCGGCCTGTTCTGGATTACCCCTGACTACTACCAGAACGTCAACTACTATCTTGCTCTCGGGGTCTGGGCGATAACAGCAATCGTCGTCGTGGTCCTTTATTGGCAGCTCACAAGCACGATGCCTCGCTCGGGGGGTGACTACGTCTTCGCTTCACGGGCCATCGCCCCAGCTGTGGGCTTTGTCGCGAGTTTCATCCTCTATGTGGCCCTCCTTACCGACCCCGCTTCGACAGGGGCGTACTGGGGTTTTTCTGAGGCCGGGCTCCAGCTTTCTCTCTCCGGGCAGATACTGAGTGCCCCTTGGATTACGAACCTGGGCAACTTTCTGAACCCCGCGACGACCTCAAGCCCAGTCACACTATTTGCGGCGAGTTTCCTCCTACTGGTGATTGGTGCAATCGGAGTAATGCTTGGAGGGAGGATATTCAGAATGATAATCTACGGGTTCTTTGCCTACGGGGCAATCAGCCTTGTCGCCGTGATGGCGATGTTCTCTCTCAACAATCAGTCCACCTTTGCCTCTGACTACGCGAAGTACTTCACTGGGGGAGTTCAAGCTGTTCTCAAGGCCGCCGCCGGTTCGGGATATTCGCCGGGGTACAGCCTGGCGACGCTGGGGTTGGTTGTCCCGGTAATCTTCGTCAGTCTCGGGCCTTATCCCACAATGCAACTCGTGGGGGGTGAGATCAGGAACGTGAGGAGGTCGCTTCTCTATGGAACGGTCGGGGCCCAGCTAATCTCGATTGTCATTTTTGTACTTATGACCTACGCCTTCGACCACGCCGTTGGAATCTCGTTTCTTGAAGCCTATACTGTCACCCAGAACTACTCTTCGACGGTCCCGTCCGCCCTTGCCATGGTCTTCTATCCGAACCAAATCCTGCTATGGATAATCACTGTAGGCCTCTTCGTGGGAAACATAGGCTGGTGGTGGCTCGCCCTTGTCTTCGCCAGTAGGATTCCGATGGCTTGGGCACTGGACAGGGTCGGCCCGGCAGGCTTGGCTCACGTGAGCGACAGGTTCCACACGCCAACAACGGCGATACTCCTCACGGTGCTGTTAGCGATGATACCGATGTATCTCGTCTTCTTTACATCCTTCATCAGCACTCAGCTAAACGGCGCCTTCCTCTTCACACTGGTATGGCTCATTTCGGCCGTTGCAGCGGTTGTACTTCCATTTAGACGCAAATCTATCTTTGAGGGATCCCAAAACACAACCAGGTTCGCCGGCTTTCCTGTTATATCTTGGATAGGCATTGTTTCAATAGTCGTCATAGGCTATCTGAGCTACAACGCATTAACCAACCCTGCAATTGGCCCCAGCGCCCTCAGTGCCAGGCTTGTGATTCTCGCAATAATCGCTGTTTCTGCGGCAACCTACGCAATCTCGTACTATTATCACAGGAGGAAAGGACTGGATCTCTCTACACTCTCCAGGGAGCTCCCGCCCGAGTGACTGAACGAATTGTGCTTGGGTGTGCCGTGAGTGAGACAATCCCAATGCGATGCTGCGCCCCAGAGTTCAGCTGCCGATAGAGCCGGAGGAAGGCGGACGTGTCGTTCGTGAAGGCAGGTGCATCGGTGGCTTCACTTCTCCTACGTCCGGGGTAGCTCAGGCTTTGAGTCGCTTGACGGGAATCTGGACCTGGGTGTTTGCCCACGCCCTCTTGTTACTCCATGGGTCTCCGAGGTAGACCTCCCTGTAGGGACCTGCCTCCTTGTACTCCCCTGCCCTTTCGCGCGCCCGCAGCCAGTCCGCCAATCCGTGGTAGATCACCCTTGGCGAGATCTTGTCCGGGTCGAATGTCACGGTTGCAACTGTGGATGAAGGCAAGATCTTCATCACGATTCCCTTCCCTCCGCGCACGGGTTTCGTCCCGCGGATTTCTACGCCCGTCTCCCAGCGCCACTTAGCATCTGGCGTCTCGTCGTCGCCGAACTCCCTGAAGAACCACTTCCCTGTTCGGAGTCCCTTTTCCTTGGCCCAGGCTTGCACCTTTTCAAACTCAGCACGGAGCCCCTTGTCCCCTGGCCACCTTCCCGTGAGAGTCCGGGTCGCGACCCTATATTCGGGAGCCTTTCGCATCACGAAGTCGACGGTCATGGAACTCTAACTGCAACTTGGAACTCTTTAGTCTTCTGGGCGCCCTTTCGTACGCACAGAGCGGAAGCATCCCCCATCCTTCCACGCCGGCGCGGACTTTAATCGCTCGGCGTGGGCCAGGTCACGAAGGGCATGTCAACACCCTCTGTTCAAATCCCATCGTTTATGTGGCCGCAAAAAGACAGTAGATCCGCCCGCTAGGGGACCAGTGGAGATAGCTGACCATGTTTTCGATACCAAGTTCGGTGGTTCCTGCAATGGCCCACGTCCCAGGGGACGTGCTGTTCCTAGCCTTGCTGGTGGTGTCCCTGGCGCTGATATTCGCTGGAGGCACTCTGGCAAAAGTCCTCGCCTTCATTGTGGTGGGCCTGTTGGGGGCGGTGTTCGGAGGAATCATAATTGCCCAGTACATTTCTCCTCAATGGGATCTGGTAGGGGTTCTTCTCGGCTTCGTCATTGGAGGCCTACTGGGAATGGCCCTACTGTCCCTTGGAGTTGGCCTGGTCGTGGGCTACACCGCTTACATCATTTCACTCGGGTTCGGGTTGAGTTCGACAGTGGCCCTCGTCGCTGGGGTCGTCTTCTTCATCGTCGGCCTGGCCCTATCTAGCAAGGTCCTCAAAGTCGTCACCGCGGTAGCCGGAGGATTCCTTCTCTTCAACGTCCTCGTCTACTTCGGCCTCGATCCGCTGGTGTCGACTCTGATCTCTGCAGCGCTGACCGCGGCCGGCCTTTGGGTTCAGTTGGCCTCTCGCAGGCCAGCAACGCAGCGTGCTGCCCCGAACCCGGGGGGTCAGCCAAGTGCCAACCCCTAGTTCTTGACCCGTAGAGGTCTGCTTCGAACTTGGCGCACAAGAAGTCGGTGGACGTGATGTCCCCTCGTTCGACGGTGAAAACGTGGAACTGCAGGACAAGCCTTAGGTAGCGTTCTCCCGAGCTCTCACAGAGAGTAAGTTCGTATTGGAACTCGTGCACACGTCAAGGTTTCCCCTCACACCAACGGCTCCTTTTGACTTCAAGCTCACAGTGAAGAAACCTGCAGAATGGAGCCTCTTCAACACAGGCGAGATCTACGAGACAAATACCCTCTGGACGGCTACAAGGCTCGAAGAAAGGCTCCTCGGGATGAAGCTCCGTTCGGTGGGCACCGTGGAAGAGCCGCGCATCGACGTAACCATTTTCACCGCGGACCGCCTGACCAACCGGGAGTTGACCGGCATCAGAGAGACCCTGGTTCCGCTGATCGGCGCGGACCAGGACCTGAACGACTTCTACGACATGGCACGAAAGGACGACATCCTGAGGCACACCCTCGAGGACCTCTACGGCATGCACGACACCCAGACCGCCTACCTCTTCAACTCGGTGGTGCTGAGCATCTGTCTGCAGATGGCCAAGCTAGACAGGAGCATGAAGATGATGGCCTCCATAAACAGACATTACGGGACCCTCGTGTCGTTCGACCACAGGGAGATTCTTGTGGAGCCTTCGGCCGAGAGAATCGCCAAGCTGAAGCCAGAAGAGTTCGCCAAGAAGTGCAACCTCGGCTACCGCGCGAAGTACCTGGTGGGAGCGGCGAAGATGATCACCAAGGGGTTTCCGGAGACCCAGCAGATCATGAGCATGCCACCGGACGAGGCTAAGAAGAAACTCATGGAGCTGCCGGGGGTCGGGGACTATGCCGCGGACATAATCAACCCGCACGGAGGCTTCCCAATCGACGCCTGGTCGGTTGATGTCTTCGGGAGGCTCTTCTTTGGCCGCGAGCCCGACAATGCAAGGGAAGCCGTCGAAGCGGTCAAGGAAGAGGGGCTGCGCCGCTGGGGGAAGTTCGCCTGGATGGCGTTCTTCTACGTCGCGCAGGATCTGAGCAATCTGTCAAAGCGACTCGGGGTTCAGCTCAGGGTACAGTAGCGAGGACGCTCTCGCCCAGTCAACCAAAATCGGGGTGGCAGGCTTAAATTCTGAAAACGCGACTTGCAAACCATGGAAAGTTGGAAATCCATGTATCTGGTAATCTGGGTCGCCTTCTTCCAGATCATGTTCATCCTCTTCTCGCCGCTCAGCGACATGCTGAATCTCTCCGTCCACGTTGTGATTGCCGTCGTGATTCTTGGCCTAGCCTTCACCATATACCGGAACATCAGCCGCACATCTTGTCCTGTCAGAATCAAGCGCATAACGAAGACCACATGGTATCTTGCTGTCTTCCAGGGAGTGTTGGGCATCGTCCTGGGGTTGGGTGTCATCTTGTCGCTTGGGTCAATCTACGTTGAGGTGGTGAGCCTCTTGCACGTGGGGAATGCCCTGGCAATCATAACTCAGGCTTCATCGTCGGCGACCGCGTACGACATGTGGGAAGAGAAGGAATTCGCAGTCCCCCCCGAGTCCGTCCCCGAGCCTTCATTGAGCCGACCGGGACCTCATTGCTTGGAGAGACCATCACGGGACGCCGAAGAACTCGGAAAAGGTCCTCGCAGAGAGGACCGGGTTGGACAGGGCCTCCTCCCCAAGGCTCCTGTAGGGCACGTCGCCATAGTCGTGACCAGGGTAGATGATGGTTGATGGGGGGAGCCTCAGGATGACGTCGTGTAGGCTCCTGAACAGCTCCCTAGAAGACCCGCCGGGGAGGTCCGTCCTCCCGCAGTTCCCGATGAACAGCGTGTCCCCTGTAAAGAGGTCCTCGCCGTCGTAGAGGCAGATGCTGTCCTCGGTGTGCCCCGGGGTGTAGATGACCTTAACCTCCGCCTTGCCGAGGGCGAGGACGTCTCCCCCGTCCACCGAGATTTCGTGTTCGACGGGGGAGCGCTGGTGAGCCACGACCTTCGCCCCCAGAGATTCGGCCAGCTCACTCAGCGTCGACGTATGGTCGAAGTGGTTGTGCGTGGCGACGGCGAACTTGACCCTGACATTGGCCTTCTTCACGGCATCTATGATGGGCCCCGTCTCCCATCCGGAGTCGACCACCAGCCCCTCTCCCTCGGGTTTGTCAGCGAGAAGGTAAACGAAGTTCTGCATGGGCCCCACAGCTATCTGTCTGACTAGCATCGCCGAGGGGCGGTGCCTGCCTGTTAGGTATGGGTTACGCCCCACGGGTCCGCCATACTTACCGTGGTTAACTACTTGTTCTTGGCGAGTTGGGTGAGCTGATTCAACCTGGTCTTGGTCGTACCGTACAGCCTCGTCCTTAGGGGCTCGTCCCGCAGTCTAGCGCCCCTTATCCCCGCCAGCTTCGTTGATAGCTCGACGTCACCGAGCATGGAGACCCAGCTCTCGAAATCCTTTCTGTCGGAATGGAACGAGAGAAACAGGCTCAACTGTCGATATCCGTTGCAGAAACTCCTTGAGGCTGCTGGCGGAGACGTTCAGCGGACTACCAACTGCTCTGTAGAAGTAGAACGCCTTCTCGGAAGAGACTTCACGCAAGATGGTGGAAGCTCGTTCTGAACTCACGCTTGAGGCTCCGGGCATAGCCTGGAATCTGGCCAGCAAGTAGTTAACCGATTTCCAAAGGAAATCATGACTCACATGAGACCACATGACACGCTATAGATACCCTTCTTGATCGGAGGGGGGCCCACCAATCATCACCGCCGCCGTCGAAACATTACTTTAGAGCACCTTGAGCCCCGTCGCACAAGCCATCGAAGTACCCTGTACTATTCGTCGCTTTTAGCGCGGTTTCCACATCTCCTAGACAGCCGCCAACGTCCGGATAGAGCCAGAGTCCATATTGGTTAAGAGCCGACCCCGCAAAAAGGACACGTGTGGAGCACATGGTGCCAGAGCCCTTCCAACGTGAACCCCGGCAGCCAGAGCCCGAGAACCCCTGGTCCGGCTTGGGTCAGACCCCTTCGTCCTGGGTCGGCGTTCTTTCCGGAAGCTCGGAGTAGGTCCCATCTTTCGTCCTGTATAGAGCTACCCTCGCTCGGGTCTTCCATTCGCCGTCGAACTTCCTCAGCTGGACGCTTACCACTTCGTCCTCTGGATTCGACCTCCCTGGCCACACCGCCACGTTGAGGAACTCGCCTCCTCCGAGCTTCCTGGAGAAGCTGTACTTCGGGCGGGCCTTCTCACTCATGACGGTGCGACTCTGGCGGGTCTATTTCTCGATATCCTACCCGCTGACTGCGAACGACCGATGTGAGTGAACCCAGCCCTGACACAAAGGTGAAGAACTTCCTGCTAGCTAAGGATGAGAGGGGACAACACAGGAATTGACATCTGGCGTGGCCGCCGCTGGGAACAGGGACTTCGTGGGGTACGGGATGAACCCCCCGAGAGTTAGGTGGCCTGGAGGGGCGAGGCTCGCGCTCACGATAGCCGTCAACTACGAGGCCGGAGGGGAGCGGTCGGTGGTCAACGGCGACGCCAGTCCGGAGACCTACGGAGAGTTCGCGTCATACGGCACTCCTCCGAAGAGGGACCTGGGGATTGAATCGGTCTTCGAGTACGAGACCAGAACGGCGGTCTGGAGGCTCTTGGACCTTTTCGACAGGTTCGGGGTGAAGGTGACATTCTTCGCGACGGCCAGGACGCTCGAAGCAAACAGGGAGGCCGCCAGGGAGATTGTAAGGCGAGGGCACGAGGTGTGCAGTCACGGTCTCCGATGGGTGGAACACTACACCCTGACCAAAGAAGAGGAGAAGAAGGTGATAAGAGACGCCGTCAAATCAATAACAGAAATCACCGGCAAACGCCCTGTTGGGTGGTACTGCAGGGAACCGAGCGAGAACACGATCGAGTTGATCTCCGAGGAGGGGGGTTTTCTCTACGATTCTGACGTGTACAATGACGACCTTCCTTACTTCGTGAGATGCGGAAAAGGCAGACGCTTGCTGCTCATACCATATACACCGGACGTCAACGATTTCCACTACTTCTCCAATAGGTTCGCGAATTCGGACGAATTCTACGGTTACCTCAAAGATTCTTTCGACGTACTGTACGACGAAGGAGCGAAGCGCCCCAAGCTCATGAACGTGGGAATACACGTGAGAATCAGCGGGCGGCCGGGGAGGACCAAGGCGATTGAGAAGTTCCTGGGATACGCGTCGAAGAAAAAGGACGTGTGGATTGCCCGGAGGGTAGACGTGGCAGATTGGTGGATCAAGAAGTACGGCTGATTGCCAGCCGACGAAGGTTCACCAGCTCCCCAGTCCCGAACTTCGGTACTACCTACTCATTGGCATGAGTGGCGGCTTTCTTGAACATGGACCCAGTCATCAGATTCTCTACAGCACGACGTGTCAGCTCCACGCCCTGCGGGTTTCCCGTCAGGACGTGGCGCGTCTCTCCGCTGTTCATCTCGACAAAGACCTGTGGTACTAGATAATCCTCTGACCAGTCGCCATACCTCCGGACGAGCTGATCGGCTTTGCTCTCCTGCTCGGGATTGTCGATGTCGTACAAGTAACAGGGTACCCCGAGTTCCGTGGCCACTTTCTTCATGGGTTCCACTATCGTTGGACTGCAGTGCGGACACCATGTTGCGTACACCACGTGCAAGGCCTTGATGTCTGCCACGGTCTGGTCCACCAGAACGCCATGATGCTGGTAGTTTCCTATTAACTTCGCTAATCCAAGTGTCTTGGCTGCTAATCAGGCGATTTGCAGTTCTCCGTCGGTGACGCTAGCTGGAAGACACGCTGGCACTGAAACACGTTAGGGTCAATCACTAAGTGCGCAGCTCTTGCCGACCTTCGAAGAGACAGGACAGCATGGAAGCAGCGAACAAAGTCCTATTGGTCGTAACACTGGGCTCGGTCATGGCTGCCGTGGACTCGACGATCGTGACACTCGCATTTCCTAGCATAGTTGAATTTCTGGGCTCGGACTTCGTAGGGACCATAGGAATAATCATGTCGTACCTGGTGGTGCTGGCAGTATTCACCACGCAATTCGGGAGGGCGGGGGACATACACGGCAGGGCACGCCTCTTCAACCTGGGCTTTGCCGTCTTCACAGTGAGCTCTCTGCTCTGCGGCCTTGCCCCCACGATATCCTTCCTGATCGCTGCGAGAGCAGCAGAAGGCGTCGGCTCCGCGCTGCTGGTGGCCAACAGTGCGGCAATACTGACGGACACCTTCCCGAGAAACAGACTGGGGAGGACCTTCGGATACATAACCATGGCGTGGAACAGCGGGGCAGTCCTTGGAATCATCCTCGGCGGCACCCTCACGACCTTGCTCGGCTGGCGCTTCATCTTCCTCATCAACATCCCAATCGGGGTCGTCGGAGTCTTCCTCGGCACGAGGTATCTCAAGGACGTAAGCAGGGTTCACGTGGGGTCTGACATGACGGGAATGGTTCTCCTGGGGGTCGCACTGTCGGTCATCTCCTATTCGTCCGTCGACCTGGCTGCCTCTGGGCTCACCTACTTCAACGGCCTGCTTCTGCTCGGGGGATTCGCACTCGTCGCGGTCACCCTGGAGTTCGAGAGAGGACACGACAACCCGATGATCGACATCAAGGAGTTTGCGAACAGGGTGCTGAGGTACTCCCTGATGGCGGCATTCCTGCAGAACATTGCAGTCCTTTCCATCGCACTGCTCCTCACGACCTACCTGCAGGGCATAAGAGGACTCAGCCCGCTCGACGCTTCGCTTCTCCTCCTCCCCAGCTCAATCATGAACATCATCCTGGCTCCATTTACCGGAAGGATGACCGACAGGTTCGGGTCCAGGACAATAGCAACGGCGGGCCTGGGGTGCATCGGGGTCTCCACGGCGCTTCTCCTGACCGTGGGACTGGCTTCGCCGTACTACATCGTGGCGCTTTCGATGGCGGTCTCGGGCATCGGCGGCGCCATGTTCTTCCCCGCCAACAACAGCGCGGTAATGGCAAACGCGGCAAGAGGCTCCTATGGGGTTGTGTCGGGGCTCCTGAGGACCCTCCAGAACATCGGGACGCTTGGGAGCTACGTCCTCGCGATATCAGTCCTGTCGTTGGCACTGCCGAGATCGGTCGCGTATCAGGTGTTCATCGGCACGACCGAGATGCTCGGTGGCCTTACTTCGTCGTATATCCAGGGGTTTCATGTGGCGCTTGAGGTCTCTCTCGCTGTTCTGGCTGTGGCGGGGCTCATGTCATACGTAAGGGGAACAGACATACGGAACCCAACGTCTTCGAGCGGCCCTTCAGCAACCTCGGTATGAAGGAAAATGCCTAGGGCCCGAGCAGTTCAATCCAGATTCCGTCTGGGTCCTTGACGTACACTTCAGTCCCCTTCGACTGCTCCGGGGTGACCGCGGGCGTGGCACCCTTGCTAAGGAGCTGCTGGTAACCTTTCCTGACATCCTTCACCCTAAAAGCCAGGTGGTCGAGTTCCTCTCCAGATGAGTATCCGGTGTAGAACCTTGATCCCTCCGGGTACCAGTTCAGCTCGAGTGTTTGTTCTGACCCCCTTCCTCGCAGTTGAATCCACTTCCCGCCGTGCGGCATGGTCCCCTTCCCAACCACCTTCATCCCCAGTGCTTCTGTGTAGAAGTCCAGCGACTTCTTGAGATCCCTTACCCTGATACCGCTGTAGTAGAACCGGAATTTCACGCCCGGCTGTGCTCGCCTGCCGATAATAAGCACGTCAGTAGGAGCCCTTTCAGGACATGAATGTTGGCAAAGGCAGAAGAACCCTGAGTTCGCATTACGAGGTCTTGGAGAGCGCGGGCTTCAGGTTCTTTTGCTCCCGCGTCGGGCAAGAGAGAACGCTACTACTTGCGTCGCATGAATACGATGGCTCCGTCAAGTGTCCGGTCGGTAGCGTCAGAAATCATTGCGATTGGAATCGGGGGACCAATCGAAAACAACCTGCCTGAGAATGTGGCTCGTAGGCGCTCTGAAGTAATCGGATTGAAGTTTCCATCGTAGCTGATTCGAGCCCCTCGGAGGAGGAACCCAGCCCCTGGCTTCAGGATGCGTGCGAGCTCCTTTGCGTACGCCTTTCCTACGATGTCGCTAAGATTGTGTAACAACCCACGGTCAAGGGCGAACTCGATGCTGGCGGAGTCTACCGGCATCCTCGTTGCGCTCCCATGGAGTGTCTCGACACTTACGCCAGCTCTGTCTGCCTTTTCCTTCACCAGTTCCAAAGCAGCGGGACTGATGTCCAGGGCTTTGACCTGGAAGCCGAGAGCTGCGAGGAAGACCGCGTCGGACCCGGAGCCACAGCCTATGTCCAAGATTACTCCATTTCGAGGGAATATTCCCAGCGCGGCGCAGGCCGCGATTTCCTGGGAAGGGGCACCGTAATCCCAGTGCTTTCTGTACCGACCAGTGCGATACGCCTCGTCCCAATCAGAACTCATTGACGGAGAGAAGGTTCGGATGGCTTGAAATGCCTTTTTTCGCTGTGCGTTGGGTTCATACGCCTAGAGGTGCTTCCTTACACCCTGCCCTCAGGGGTCGTGATGCTGACCGACTTTTTTCCAAAGTAGAGCGAGAGCGCCACCAGAATCAACGTTATGGTGACAAGAGCGATTGCAAACCGTATGGTGTAAGGCCACAGGTCCCATTCCTCGTTCGCGCTCCCCAGGATCAGGTACCGGTATGCATCAGAGACCGTCGGAGAACAGGTTGAGACCGACGTTCCAAGACATAACCGCGTCTCAACATCAATGAAAAGGTTGGCCACGTAGACGACCGGCCAGACGACCCCGGCAAGTGATTTCCAGACGATCCCCTCGGGATTCGCGATGAGTATGACCCCGGCAGCCAGATCGACCGCGGCTATCACCCAATTAAGGTCCCAGTGGAGCGGGCTAATCTGTGAGAGGTTTGTATCATAGATGCCGATGTAGACGTTGATCGCAAGAACCCCTAGCATGAGTACTCCGCCCGAGTGGGCCAGGATGTCACTCTTCTGCATGAAGAATCACTGCCAAGACTGTTCTTCGCAGTAGTTAGTATCCGTATCCGGGTGAACTCGTTGTGCTCGTTGAACTCGTCTGCGTGGTTGACGAACTCGTCTGGCTTGTCGCTGTGGACGTCGTCGTAGACGGTATCGAGATGCTGGGGACGTTCACCACGAACCACGTGTTGTCCTTGTTCTGTCCATTCGTCTGTCCGGCCGCATTGTCCCCGGAGTAGTAGTACAGGGGCCAGCCGTCATAGGTTATCTGCTTGGTCCCATCCGTTCTTGTGATTGTTCCAAAGCTGGACGCGTTGAGCCCTGGAGGCAGGGAGAGACTGCCAATCGAACCCTGAAAAGGGTGCCAGAATGTCTCGCACTGCCCGTAACAGGAGCTTACTCCACTATTTGGTGTATCCTTGGTGAAGAGGTAAACCGTCCATCCCGTTCCGTTTGTAAGATAGAAGCCGAGGGAGTTACTGTACGCAATCCCTATCGCAGTGGTTCCTTGGCTATTTCCTAGGCCCGTGGTTCCGCCAGAGGATTGGGTGGTCGTTATCGTAGAAGTTGACGTCACAGTCTGCGTGACCGAAGCTGGAGCAGAACTTGTGGTTGCGGCGAAATAACCTGTGGTGGCGATGAAAACCACGGTAAGGACGGCGAACACGGCGGTCAGAGTTTTGAAATTCACCATGAGTCTTAGGCGAATTGTACCCTAATCTGTTATATCAGCATTCTTCCAAATCTCTTCCAATTTTGGATTTGATATCCGCCACTGCCGGACATTCTAATAGATTCTTGTGAGTAACTACGTGAACTGACGAACGACGACTATTAGGCATGCGTGTGCCGTGATGTGATTCCGACTAAGAGAGAATTGCTCCTATCGCTCGTATGTCCCTACGAGACGGGCTTGCTCGAGAATGTGGTTGGAAATCGCGTCGAGAAGGTGGGCCCTATCGAGGCCAGACTTGAGCTTCATTTCGTCCCCCAGGGCGTAGACCCAGAAGTAGTAGTGGTGGACCCCGTGCCCATTCGGCGGGTAAGGCCCCATGTAGCCTGGCTTTCCAGTCCCGTTCACCCCCGAGGTGAAGGCGCCCGGCTTCTGGCCTTCAGATAGCTTCGTCACGCTCGCAGGGATGCCGTACACCACCCAGTGAGTGAACCCGTCAGGGAGCGGCGCATCGGGGTCGTGGCAAATTAGTGCGAACTCCTTCGTCCCCTTCGGTGCGCCTGTCCATTCCAGAGGGGGGGACTGGTTCCCAGCGTCCCCTCCGTACTTCCTGTCCATCCGACCTAGCGTGTTAAAGGCGGGACTGGTGACCTTCAGGTCTCCGAGTTTAAGGCTCATGGCAAGTTCCCGGGCCAGGAGTCATAAAAACTCTGGCTGTTTGTCCTCTCTCGGCGGATTCTATCCACTTGGCTAATGTGACGGGGAAGATCTGCCCGCAGCTCGTGTAACGAAGTGCATCCTTAAGAATCTCAGCAACCGAAAGGGTCCTCTCGCATGATTCCTAAGAAGTTCGACTACTACTCCCCCGGTTCGCTCAAAGAAGCAATCCGGCTTCTACGACAGAATGAGGAAGCCAAAGTCCTCGCCGGGGGTCAGAGTCTCCTGCCCTTGATGAAGCTGAGACTGGCTGCGCCTACCGCTCTCGTCGACATCTCCAAGCTCGCAGACCTCTCCTATATTCGAGATGAAGGCAATTACCTCGCCATTGGCGCGCTCGCCGGGCACGATGCTGTCGAGCACGACGTAACAATCAAGGACAGGTTTACCCTCATAAACGACGCAGTTGCCCGAATAGGAGACCAGCAGGTCCGGAACCTTGGCACGATTGGAGGGTCAGTTTGTCACGCAGACCCCGCCGCTGACCTCCCCGTTGCGCTTCTGGTCGCAGACGCGCGTTTTGTCATTGAAGGGGAGGGCGGGAAGAGGATAGTAACTGCGCGGGATTTCTTCGTAGACTTATTCACCACGGCTGTAGGTCACGACGAGATTCTCACGGAGCTGCAAGTCCCGTATCTCGCGGAGCGATCGGGGTCTGCCTACTTCAAGCACAGCCTTCGGGAGGCTGATTTCGCAATCGCAAACGTCGGCACAATCATCACCATGGAAGGAGATGGAAAGAGGTGCAGAGAAGCGAGGATAGGATTCGGGTCGGCAGGACCGACTCCTGTGAGGGCTGCCTCTGCTGAGCAGTATCTCAGGGAGAGGCCCCTGGATGAAGGGACTATCGCAGAGGCCGCGGAGAGGGCGATCGAAGGTGCGAGCCCACCGTCCGACGTGCACGGAAGCAGAGAATACAGGTTGAAGATGATCAAGGTGCTGACGCAGAGGTCGCTTAGGCTCGCCTTGAGCAGGGTTGGGTTGACGGGCGGTGAGGTGGAACGATGAGCGGGAGGAACGTCAGAGTAGCAAAGGCCGACGAGTTGACGGAGGTGTCCATGAGGATAAACGGCAAGGAGTACAGAGGAGAGGTTGAACCAAGGACCCTGCTCGTCTACTTCCTCAGGGACGAACTGAATCTGACGGGGACCCACGTTGGATGTGATACCGGGCACTGCGGAGCCTGCACGGTCGTCGTGGACGGCAGGGCCGTGAAGTCCTGCATGGTGCTCGCCGTTCAGGCCATTGGCGCTGAAATTCTGACAGTCGAGGGCCTGGCGGAGGGTGAAAAGCTCCACCCAATCCAGGAGGCGTTTACAGAGAACCACGGCCTCCAATGCGGGTTCTGCACCCCTGGCCTTTTGATGTCCACCCTCGCCCTCCTGCGAGAGAATCCGCATCCGACAGAGGCGGACATCCGGAGAGGAATCGAGGGTAACCTCTGCAGGTGCACGGGCTATGTCAACGTGGTGAAGTCGGTAAGAGCTGCTGCCAGGGCATTGTCAGAAGCGAGGAAGGAGGGCAGCCCATAACTTGAGCACCATCATGGAGCTGAGTAAGAAAGAACCGGAGGGGAGGGTGGAGGACCCCCGGCTCCTTATGGGGAAGGGGAGGTACGTGGACGACCTGAAGTTCGAGGGCCAGGCCTACATGGGAATAGTTAGGAGCCCATTCGCGCACGCGAGAATCAGAGGAATCGACTTCTCAAAGGCCCAATCATCACCCGACTTCATCGCCGCTCTGACGGGGGAGGACCTAATCAAGGAGGGTGTGACTACCGTAATGCAGAACCAGTGGCCACCCCAAAAACCCGCGCGGAGGTATCACCTGGCTGTGGGGAAGGTAAGATTCACTGGAGAACCCGTGGCTGCGATTTTGGTGAGGCAGAAGAACTCGTTGGAAGACTTGCTAGAGTTGGTTGAGGTCGACTATGACCCGATTCCAGCGGTTACCTCCATCGAAGAGTCGAAGGCGGGGACCGTCCTCGTTTACGAAGAGTGGGGAAACAACCTGTCACAGAGCGGCGATGAGAAGTGGGGAAGCGCCGAGATGGCAATCGCTTCCGCGCCCCATGTCATCAGGGCGACGGAAGGAATCGCAAGACAGGAATCCGCACCAATCGAGCCGCATTCCGCCCTCGTAAGGTACAGGAAGGAAGAAGAAGTCTACGAAGTTTATGCGACCGTCCAATCAGTGCACGGCCTTCGCGAACGGCTCGCTTCAGAACTTGGCATGCCAGAGAAGAAATTTCATGTGAAGGTGATGGACATGGGGGGTGGGTTTGGAAGCAAGGGTGCCCAATCCTATCCCGAACCTCTTCTGGCTTGTATCTTCTCCCGGAGGACCGGGCTGCCAGTGAAGTGGACAGCCACGAGGACAGAGGAGTTCCTCGAGGCCGCGTCGGGGAGGGACGAGTATTGCGACATCACCTTGGCGTGCGACAAGGATGGGAAGATTATCGCAATCAGGGCGAACCTGGAGTGCGATGTGGGCGTTACGGGGACTCAGAACCACATGTCAATGCTGTCCATGTGGACGCTGCTGGGCCAATATCGAGTGCCTAACGTCGAGGTACACATGGCCGCGTATACGACGAACAAGATGCCACTTGGGCCCGTGAGGGGAGCGGGCGCCCCGGAAGGATGCTACTTCATTGAGCGAGCCATGGACATTATGGCGCGGAAGATGGGACTCGACCCTCTCGAACTGAGGAGGCGCAACCTGCTGGCGGAGAAGCCTGGGAAGGAGGACCACGTAGGTTTGATCAATGACCTCGTTGGCAGGGCCGGGTACGAGCAACTACTGAAGTGGAAGAGCGAGGTTAACTCCAGATACACGCTGCAAGGTCCTTCTCACTCCAATCTCGTGGCGGGACTGGGGGTGTCATATGGCGGAAGGAGCGGGTTCGGCGGCGATGAGACGCAAGACGAGGGTTGGGGGAGCGAGGAGTCCCCCGAAGGACGATCAGATGACTGGTCGTCACAGGGGGGTGCGGACCAGTGGCAACAGAACAGCCAGGACTCTCGAGGATGGAACTCAGAGGAGAAGAGCGAGGGCGGCTCGCCTAGTTGGAGCGGATCAGACGGAGATGGCGGCGCTGAGCTTGATTTCGAGTCAGAGTACGCAAGAGTGACCCTGGACAGGAAAGGAAATGTGACGGTCTACACTGGCTCTTCACCCCATGGCCAAGGAATAGAGACCACATTCGCTCAGCTCGCTTCCGAGGAGCTCAACGTCCCACTTGACAGGGTGTCCGTGGTCTGGGGGGACTCGGTGCGGGTCCCGATGGGGATAGGCACTTTCGGGAGCAGGTCCGCTGTAACCGGAGGGAGCGCAGTTGTAGATGCCTCTCGCAAGCTCAAGGCTCGACTCGCCGATATAAGCAAGGGGGCCCTGGTCGACGCTTCTACCAATCGGTCTGGGTTACCAACCATTGCCGAAGCACTGGAAAAACAGGGTCTGGCCGAACTCTCCGCCGAATCAATCTACAAGGTCCGGTCAATGAACTACTCAAGCGGGATCCATCTCTGTGCCCTGACACTGGATGTCGAACTAGGAAAAGCCAAGATTGTCAAGTACGTCGTGGTCGAAGACTGTGGAAGGATAATCAACAAGAAGGTAGTCGAAGGGCAGCTTCACGGAGGAGTGGTTCACGCAATCGGAGGGGCGCTGCTTGAGAAGCTCGGATACGACGGCCAGGGAAACCTGCTGACCACCACTTTTATGGACTATTGCATCCCAACTTCTCTAGACAGCCCCGATATCGAAGTATACCACGAGATTACGCCTTCGACAGATGCCCTCAACGGAGCCAAGGGGGTCGGCGAGAGCGGAACCATTGTAGGATACGCAGCGGTGATGAATGCGCTAAACGATGCTTTATCGAATGTCCGTCCAGGGGCGCAGGTGAATCTGGTCCCGGCAACCCCGGATTCCATCTTAGCCGCGATAGCGGGCGAATGATGTCGGCAATTCCGTTGGGGCCGGCTAACCTCTCCCGCATGTCTTCATTGGACATGAGTACCGACTCACACAGAACACTTCAGATTCTCGACGGCGCGTAGAAAAAGGGGTTTAGAGACCCCAGTGTGGGCCTCTAAATCGCCAGAACCAAGCGGCTGGATGAGTTTGTTGCCCGCCAAGAGAAAAGTTCACGAGCCATTGGCTCGCCCCTGAAGTGATGTCGAATGCCACATGCCCAGACACGCTTCCGTTGGAGCCGATGCTCAGCCCGGTCAGACGGACAAGGAACGTGGCCCCTGAGCTCAAGGTCCCTTGGCCGGTGCCCGACATGCCACGGCCGCTGAGGACGAGGTTCCCACTGGAGACGGTGTATGTGGTGGTGCCGATTGTCACAGTCCCGGAAGTGATGGTGAGGGAATAGCCCCACTGGTAGACACCTGCCACGGTGAATGTGAAGCTGCCCGTCGCGTTGAGTCTATCGGTAGGGTTGGCCATTGGAGACGTTACTGCGATCCCTTTCAGGTTGGAGAATGTGATCGTGCACCCAACTGTTAGCTGTGGACCCGACTGGGAGGTGAAGTGAGCTTTGGAGGGGAAGGTCCATGTGGAGGTTGTCTGGGTTGTCGTGCTTGTCTGAGGCGTCGTACAGGTCGTTGAACTTGATGGAGCGAGGGTAGAGGTTGTGGTCGTGGCCGCAAAGACGGCACCCCCTCCTACGAGGAATGCCGCGACTACTATAGCCGCCAGTAACTTGGTCTTCATTTTCGGCTTCGGGGTATCGACGCCTGGTTATCAAACCACGATTTTGAACGGGAGGGTAAAGCGATTTTGAACGGGGAAGACTCGAGGGAGGCTGGGGTGCCTGGGATGGAGAAGGTGAAGCTAAGGAAGGCAAACTTCGAGTAACAACAAATATCAAAAAACCCTAGTCTCAAGATGCGCGAGTGCGACACGGGAGTCCGGCGCCCCGGAAATCCAAACCTGGGACTCTTGAATCAAGGGCAACCAGTCTGCTCGCTGAAACAATCGTCGGGACGGAAGGACATAGAAGAGACGCTCTCGATGCGATTAGGGCGGCGCTGGAAGGTTCCGACCCCAGAAGACTTGTACGAAGGGCCCTCACATTCGATGGTGATGGGCTGTCTATCGGTGGTCGCAGGTACCCGCTTGACGACTACCGGAAGATAACTGTTGTTGGAGCAGGAAAGGCATCCGGTCTGATGGCAGCAGAGGTGGAGCTGATACTAGGAGAAAGAATCGATGGAGGAATCGTCATAGTTCCAGAGACCCAGGGCTCATTCATCAACCTGAAGAGGATAAGGGTGGAGAAATCGTCACATCCACTCCCAGCAAGGAAGGGGGTTCTCGCGGCCAGAAGGGCTCTCAAGACCCTCGACCGAGTTGGCAGAAGGGACCTCGTGATTTTCTTGTTCTCGGGAGGCGGCTCGTCTCTGATGCCTTTGCCCGCATCCGGTATCACTCTGGAGGAACTCAGGACCGTCACGACATTGCTGCTCAACTCAGGAGCAGACATAGACGAAATCAATTGCGTCAGGAAGCACATCTCCCGGATCGCAGGGGGGAGGCTGGTTGAAAGAACCTCGGGCGAAGCCATTTCCCTTATAGTCTCTGATGTCGTGGGAGACAATCCGGCCTCGGTGGCTTCAGGTCCGACGGTCCCAGACCCAACCACGTTCAGGATGGCAAGGGACGTGTTAGAAAGGCATGAGATATGGGGTTCCCTGCCACTCTCAGTCAAAACCGTAATTCAGTCAGGTGTCGATGGACGGATTGAGGAGACTCCTAAGCCCGGGGACCCCGCCTTCGCGAGGGTTCACAGTTTCGTGATCGGATCCAACTCAGATGCGTGCATGGCTGCACAAAAGGCGCTTGAGGATCTTGGCTACCAGGTGAAGTATCTGAAAGAACCTATCACAGGGGAAGCGAGGTTCGTTGGGAAGACACTAGCCGGTCTCTCAACCTCCAACACTTCTCATGGGAAATGGGCCGTAGTGGCAGGAGGTGAGACTACCGTGACGGTGAGGGGAAGGGGCAAGGGAGGGAGGAATCAAGAGCTCGCTCTGTCCGCTGCATTGACGCTGAAGGGTGAACGGGAAACTACGCTCGTTTCCTTCGCCACAGACGGAATCGATGGACCGACGGAAGCGGCAGGCGCCATCGCAGACACCTCCACTTGCAAAAGGGCAGGAACTCTCGGACTAAACCCCTCGGAATCACTAAAGTCTAACGACTCCTACACGTTCTTCAGGACGCTCAGGGATCTCATCGTAACCGGTCCCACAGGAACCAACGTCAACGATCTGGTGATTGTGTTGGGTGGGGCGGCCGCTGATTCATAGCCCCAGAGCCTTCCAATTCCCGGGGGCCGTAATGTAAGGGAGAATCCATTTAAGCCATCACCGCGGAAATCTGGACCGAATTCATATGGCTGAATCTCTCCTGATGATTCCTGGCCCCACAAACATCTCCGAGAGAGTTAGGGATGTGATGTCACGGCCGCAGCAGGGCCATGGGTCTCCAGATTTCACAGAGAAGTTTGGGGAGATGCTGAAGTTAGCAAGGTTCGCTTTCAAAAACAACGATGGCAGCCAATTTGCCTTCACAGGCTCAGGGACATTGGCGATGGAGGCATCTGTTGTCAGCACAGTTCAACCCGGAGACAAGGTCCTCGTGCTGGACACCGGGTACTTCGGGCAGAGGATGGCGAGCATCAACGAGGTCCACGGCGCCAAAGTTGTCCAACTACAATACCCGATAGGCACTCATGCCGACCCTGATGACCTCGGAAGAAAACTCCGGGAAGACAGTTTCAGAGCCGTTTTCATAACGCACGTTGATACTTCGAGCGCCGTTCTCAATCCTATCAGAGAGTTGGTCGCGGAGTGCAAGAATGCTGGGGCGTTCGCAGTGGTTGATTCGGTGTGCGGTCTTGCCGGAGAAGAGCTCGATTTCGACAGGCTAGGTGCAGACATCGTCTTCACAGCGTCTCAGAAAGCGATTGCGGCGCCGCCGGGGGCTGTCCTAATCGCGGTTTCCAACGAGCTCCTCGGATACTTCCAAAAAAGGGTGAAACCAATAGAGGGGTGGTATCTCAATCTCCTCAGATGGAAGCCCATAATGGACGACCCGAAGATGTACCTGGCAACGCCCGCGGTTCAGATAATGCTGGCGCTCAGAGA
>DASPPO010000021.1:0-57921 GCA_035625455.1 Nitrososphaerales archaeon
GCCTAGGACGTTGAAGTCTTGTCTCAATTTGTCATCCATAACGATTGGACCGTAACTTGCTCCAAGGAGCTTCCCGTCCTTGTTGATAGCATAGCAAGCCAGGATGTCGCCCATCTTCTGTATCTCGTCGCACATGTCCTGCAGCGTAGGCTTCTGGGTAGACGGGGTTAGTTTCTGCTTGTCTCTAAACATCGTCGAAGGTTAAGGGCGTTCTCGCAAATAACGCGTATGGAGGCTGAATCTGGACGGCAAGGGGGGAGCGAGGGTGGCACTACGTGACATCTCTACCATTTGACAAAGCAACCATCCGTCTAAGCCCTGAGCCTAAACTAACCGGTTTGGATGCAACCGGTCTTTTCCATCTATGGTTTGAGCGTGTTTGCGCCACTTATCACCGCGACGCTCTTCCCTTTCAACGAAACCTTCCGAAACGCAGCCATGGAAGCGACCCCTGCCATTTCGACCTGGAGCCCGTATTGCCTGTAGAATGATTTCCTTTCTTCTTCCATTTCGTCGTCTGTGACGTCTACTGCCGTTCCTCGGGTCGCCCTGATCCCCTCGACCGCTTGGTCCCCGTAGGTCGGGTAGCCGACCGCTATGGCGCCCGCATCTGTGAGAGGCCGCTGATATTTCACTCGTCTCCCCGTCCTGAACGCTACTGCAAGCGGATCCGTGAGTGATGCCTGTACCGCGATGAGTCGCACCGAGGAGTGTGAAAGCCCGTACCTGCGTAGTTCCGTCAGCCCTTTGAACGATGCACTGAAGAGGGTGGCGTTGCCGACCGGAACGAGGATGTTCTTGACGCCTGGCAGCTCGGAGAGAACTTCATAGATCAGTGTCTTCTGCCCTTCCTTCCTGTACCCATAGTCCCCCACCAAGAACGCCCCCTTCCTCTTGGCATAGTTGATTGCTCTTCGCTGAGCCTCGGTGAAGTCTCCGTCGACCCTGTGGATGTCGGCGTCCCTGGTCTCCCGGATGTTCCTTATCTTGAGCCAGTTTGCATTTCTGCTAACGAATATCGCGCTCCTTATGCCTCCAAGCTTGGCATAGTAGGCAACAGAGTATGCCATGTTGCCAGTCGATGCGCAGACAACTTCATCGTAGCCGTATTCCAGTGCCTTTGCGATCTCTATCACTGAACCCCTGTCCTTGAAAGACTTCGTCGGGTTCTCGATTTCTAGTTTGAGGAAGAGCCCTTCCTCCGCCGACTTCAGAAGAGTGGTGTTTCCAAGCTTGTAGTGTCTGTATTCTCCCTTCGGGAGCAGGGGCTCGTAACCCCAGAAGTCTTTGCGGAGCTTCCTGACGCCGGGATTCCCCAGATACCCGATCTCCAGGATTCCACCGCAGACATCGCAAAGCTGACTCCGGAAGACCATCGGGTATTCCCTCCTACACGAAAGGCACCGCAGCCTGTAGCGCATGCCAGGGCCACCGGGGGGTACGATTTAATCGCGAGAACGCGAGCGTAGAAGGAGCAACACTTATTCAGAATCAGGCCTCGCATCAGATTCTTGCCCAGGATAATAGACGCACACATACATCTGTCGGAGCGCCCCGATGACACCCTCGTCCGGTTCGCCGAGATGAACAGCCTACGTTACACTCTCGGGGGGCTTCTTGAAAGCATGAAGGAGAACGGTGTGAGGCACGGCCTCCTCCTCAGCCCACCCCTCAAGAGCGGCGTCGCTCTCCCCAACGAGAAGATCATCGACCTCTGTAGGAAGAGCGAAGGCATGCTCTCGCCCGTGGTCACGGTAGAACCTTCAGCAAAGGAGGTGAAGGCAGCCATAGGGCTGGCTGAGAGCAAAAGGAAGGAGGTCAGGGCATTCAAGGTCAGACTCGGCTACGTGAAAGCATCCGCGGTGAGCCCTCTGTACGAAAGACTCTACGACTACGCCCAGTCGGGCGGCCTGCCTGTGATGTTCCATACGGGGGACACCGTCACGAGCACGGGTGACCTAGCTAGCTCGCATCCGCTGAACCTCGATGCACTAGCTAACAGGCGGGAAGAACTGACCATAGTCCTCTGCCACTTCGGCAACCCCTGGTTCGAGGACGTTGCAGAGCTCATCTACAAGCACCCCAAGGTCTACGCAGACATCTCCGGACTTACAACTGGGGGCGGCGCCTATCCGGACAAGTTCGCAGATTGGCTAGCCAGAAAGATCAGTGACGCGATTTACTTTGCCGGCGGGCCCGAGAAAATCATCTTCGGGACTGACTACCCCATCACCGCCTACTCGGACGCCCTAGGCTTGGTGAAGAGGCTGGACGTGGATGAAGGAGACAGGGAGATGATACTCTGGCGCAACGCAGAGACGGTGTTCGGGCTCTGACCACCGCCGAGGGAGTCGTAGTTGTTGACGTCCAGCCCGAAGATCGGGGTGCCCTGGAGAGGATACTCGAAGAGAGTTTCGAAGGATGGTACCTCAGGCACGCAAAGGGGAAGCTTCAGCAGCTTGAGGTGGTAAGGGGGGCGATGGCGTCCGGCATGCCTGTCGGACTCGTGATGCTAAAGACGTTGGAGGCGCAGGTCGGCTACATCTACTACATCGCGGTGGCCAAGGCTCACAGGAGGATGGGCATCGCTAGGCTCCTCCTCGAAGATTCGCTCGGGCGCTTCAGGGAGGAAGGAGTGAAAGAGGTCTACGCTAGCGTCGAGGTAGACAACGCCCCCTCGGAAGGACTGTTCACGTCGGAAGGCTTCACGCGGACGAACTTCGGGGAGGTCTCGAAGAGGTTCGGGACCGTCCGCGCCATCAACATGTACAGGGTGATGGTCGTCGTCCCCGGCGAAACGCTGATGTGGAAGAAAATCGCCTGACGTTGAGGTCATGCGGATAGGGCGGGCAACTGAGGACTAGTTGCCTGCATGTCCTCCTGGCCGGAACAGAAAGGGTCGTAGATGTGTGTATTGAGCTGCCTTTCCGAGGGGAATCTCTCCCCGCAACGACAGACATAGACCGTGTCAACGTCGACCATCCTTCCGTTCATGCGGTCCTGCGAGATTAATTTCAGGAAAGGTGCGTGATACAATCAGCCCCCTTGGTACGATTTCGGTTCTTAACTGCTGCCAACTTAGAAGATGGAGGGAATCATTCTCCATTGGGTCTACTGATTGTATCGGCTATTCTGACGAGGAACCCAGAGTCCTTCAGGACCGCCACCACCGAGTCGACCACGCTGTCCGCATCAATGTGGCTTCGCCATTCGATGAGATTTGAGACGGGAGGGCAGCCAACGGGCGGGATGCAGAGTGCGTTGAGTTTTTCGAGGTTGGAATGAATCAGAAGGGTGCCATGGACCAAGATGGTCTGGACCGTGAAACGTGCAGCCATTCCTGAAACCTTTCGGCCTGAGACATCTATCCTGTTTGGAGGGGAGAACTTAGCGCGGATTCCTTGCCTCTCGAGTGCCTTCACAATGTACCCCGAACCGGCGTCGAAAGCTGCGGTTGGGGAGGGGAAGGGGCCGGAGTTCCGGAGAAAGAAGCTCCAGTTCAGATTCCCTTCGTCGTGAAAGACAACGCCTCCCCCCGTGGACCTGGTCAGGACAGGAATCTCCATTCGCGCTGCGACTTCTTCGCGGTACCAACCGTACTTCGCGCTCCTCGCCTCCCCGCGAACGAGGCACTCGGAGTTAATCCAGAAACGCGCTACCTCAGGGAGCACACCTCCCTCCACCTTAGCGAAGAGCTCCGTTTCACGAGTCAGGTTGCTTGCTGGGTCGCGCATCCGGTCGAAGTGGACCAGTAGCTCTCTCCCTACCAAGTTGCCAGTCGAGCACGATTACGAAATGCCACTTATACGCAGACTGGAGGCCTCGCCGAGGTCCCACCATGAACCAGGCCGTAGTGTGAACCTTTAGTCAAGCACGATTGGCCCCCTCGGGGAGGGGTTACCCATGAAACCCGTTCGGGGAATGACGAGCTTCTTCGAGCCGAGGAGTATTGCCGTTGCCGGTGTTTCGACAGATCCGAACAAGCTCGGTTCGATAATCTTCGCAAACATGACCGAGAACCGGAAGAAGGGCGTCCTGAAGGCGCCGGTCTACGCCCTCAACCCCGTTCACGACAGAATCGGAGACCAGCCCTGCTACCCGTCCATAGCCACGCTCCCCGAGACCCCTGAGCTTCTAATCGTCGCAGTCCCCGAGTCACAGACGCCAGCTCTAATCAGGACCGCTGCCCGAGCTGGGGTGAAGGCCGCAGTGATGATTACCGGGGGCTACGCCGAGATAGGAAGGGGGGACGTCGAGAAGCGAATTGGGGAAGCGGCTGCGAAGCATGGTATGAGGATTCTGGGGCCGAACACAATCGGGCTCGTCGACACTTGGTCAGGGGTTGACTCGCTCTTCCTCCGCCCCACGAAGATGTTGCCTGACGGGAGCGAGGTCGTCTCGATGCTGAAGCCTCTCAAGGGTGAGGTGGCGATAATCACTCAGAGCGGGCATCTGGGGGAAGTTGTCGCAGAGGAGCTGGCGGCCGGCGGGGTCGGCGTCAGGGCGATTGTTGGAACCGGGAACCAGCTCGACGTGTCTGTGGAGGACGTCGTCGAGTACTTCGCGGAAGACAGGCACACGCGGGTAATCTCTGTCTATCTCGAAGGAGTGCGGGACGGCAGGCAGTTCATGGAGGTAGTTGCCCGGGCGGTCAAGAGAAAACCCCTTGTCGTATTCAAAATAGGGAAGACTGGCGTAGGGGCGAGGGCGGCGCTGACTCATACGGCCTCCCTTGTCGGCAATTATGAGGTGTATCAGGCGGCTCTGCGGCAGTCGGGAGTAATTGAAGCGCACGACTTGCAGGAGCTGGTCGATTTCTCCGTCTCGCTGCTCATGCTCCCCGCCACGAAGGGGAGGAGGCTGGCGATCATCACCAACGCAGGTGGGGTGGGCGCAATCGCAGCGGACGAAGCGGCGAACTCAGGGCTACAGATCGAGCCACTGTCGGGTGAAGCCAAACGAAAAATCCTCTCCACGTTTGCGGGCGAGGCCTTTGTGGCCAACGCGTCTCTGGGCAACCCGGTCGATCTGACGGCTTCTGTCAGCTCCGACCAGTTCGTCAAGGTCGTGGAATTGGTGGCTGCACGGCCCGAGTACGACCTCATGCTCGTCTTGCCCACGCATCACGCCCCAGGGATGCAGTACGACATTGCAGAGAAGCTCGGCGATGTCATCAAACAATCCGGCAAGGCGGTGGCGTGCTGCGTCATTGGCAACTCCGAACTCGCGACTAGGATTCACATGGAGCTCATGTCGAGGGGGATTCCGAGCTTCCCTACACCTGAGAGGGCGGTTCACGCGCTAGCCGTTGCTCCCGAGTACGCCGCGGCGACGAAAGCGGCCTGGGAAGACGGTGTCCCGCTCAAGCGGCCAAGGAGGTTTGCTCGCAACAGTGGCCCCCTGCGCCAGCAGGAGGCCAGCAGCCTCCTGCGTTCCTACGGCATCGACGAACCGAAGTCGGTCATCGTAGAAATGGCGAAGGACCTCCAGGGGCTTGAGAGGTTCGGCTTCCCGGTGGCGTGCAAGCTGCTTTCGCCAGGCGTTTTGCACAAGACTGAGCACGGAGGAGTTGTGTTGGACGTCAGAGACGTTGCAGAGGCCAAGCAAGCATTCACAAGATTCCAGAAGCTCGCTACGAAGGAGCATGCCAGGTTCGAGGGCATGCTGGTCCAGGAGATGGTGCAGGGTGGCGTTGAACTCCTCCTCGGGGGGATGAGGGACCCGACATTCGGCCCAATCGTGATCTTGGGGCTCGGCGGGACATACACAGAACTCTTCCGCGAGTACCGCACAGCCGTGTCCCCTGTCACAGCACAAGAGGCACGGAGGATGTTGATTGGCGAGACGATTGCGAGGGTCCTGGGCGGCTACAGGGGAGGGCCAGGGGCCGACATCAATCGGCTCTGCGAAGTCGTCTCTTCCTTCTCGAGTATCATGATAGACAATCAGTCGATTGAACAGATTGAGGTGAACCCTTTGGTCGTGAGGCGAGAAAGAATTCTCGCTGTTGACGTGAGGGTCGTGGTCAGGCCGGGCCGAGACTAGCCTGCTTTAGCGCGCCCACAGACGGCGCACCCCCCTCTCCCAAGGCCTGCATCCGGTCGGCTCTGTAAGCCCGGACAAACGCCATGTAGTTCGAGTGGCGCGCACTCTGAAGGTCGAGAATCGCACCTCTCCCGGAGCCCGCATCGAGCGTTTTCAAGTAGGCGATGGCGACGTCTAGGTCGTGGATGGCGCCGAGCGACTCTTGCCACTTGGCCAGCGATGACAGCCGCTCCGGGACCTTGTCCGCGAGCTCGAGCAGGTAGCGCAACTTCTTGACCTCCTTACGGAGTGAGTGAAGCTCCACCACCCTCGACTCGTCGTTCAGTACTTGGATCAGGAGCGACGAAGCCTTCCTGGAGTGCTCTCGGACCCCTTTCTTGAACCGCCTGGAGAGCCTCTTCCCCCTGAGCGTTGTAACGTCCAGCTCGGGAACCTGGATGTCGGCCAAGGCGCCGATAGTATCCCTCGCCCGTGCGGCGGAATCGCTCCTCTGGTTCTCCAGATTAAGGAGTAACCCGGATGAGACGCCTTTGCAGGATTTCAGCGTGACCGTTAGGGTGTCCATGTCGCGGAGCTGCGAAGTGGCCTTCAGGACCGACTTGAGCGCCAGGGTGAAGGACTTCGAATCTTGAGAGTCCCTGATAGGTCTGGGCATCAGCCTGCGCGTGACCTGAATGCGGCGGGCGGCGACCCTGAGATCGTGCACCTCGTCCGGCGAGGGTCGGTCGGGGAGGCCTGCGACCATCTTCTGCAAAGCCCCTGTCCTGTCGGCGTATCCTTTCGCGAGGGACTTGCGGCCGACTCTCAGCGTAGCCATGCTGTGCGATTCTCCCGACGCACAGAAAAGCTGATTGTTTTTGCCTCCCATTTTTTCCACCACTATACTTGGCCTACTTCACTATAGGGGGTAATGAGACCACAATATCATTCAGGGTGCCTACTGAAATACCGTCCGGAGGCGGGGAACCTTCATGTGCCCCTGCGGCAGGTCCTTTGAGAAGGTGAAGTGAGTGGAGCTCTACCTGATGAGGCATGGAGAGGCAGGCAAACGGATTCCGGTCGCCGCCAAGGACACTGTCCGGGCCCTGACCGCCGCGGGTAGGAACGAGGTCGAAGAAGTGGGAAAGGCCATGGCGAAACTCGGCTACACGTTCGACGTAGTCGCAACCAGCCCTCTCAAGCGGGCGAAGGAGACAGCAAGCATCGTGAGCGACGCCCTGAACCGGAAGAATCGAGTGGAAGAATGGTCCGAGCTTAGTCCTGAAGGAAGCCGGAGTGCTCTCTACCGGAGGCTGACCAGTGTCAGGCCAGGGTCGAAGGTCCTTTGCGTGGGTCACGAACCCTATCTTACCATAGCGATGGGCGAAATCACGGGGAGGGGAAGCGATGGTTCCGCTGGCTTCAGGATTTCGCTGAAGAAGGGGGGACTGGCGAAGCTCCTAGTGACAGGGTTTAACCCCAGGATATCGGGAGAGCTACGCTGGCTCCTCACCCCGAAACAGATCAGGAGGATGGCCTAGCTGCAGACTCCCAGTCTAGAGATTAAGACGAATCCCGTGCTTGACCGAAAATGAAGGTCGCGGTCATCGACGTCGGGTTCAACTCAATAAAGATGCTGAGGTACAAGGTCGAGCCCGACGGTTTTCTGAAGTCATATGGGCAACTGGGGGTGCTGGCCAAGCTCGGTGAAGGCCTGGACGGGACAGGATACCTAGGCCACGAGCCAATCTCGAGAACCTTAGACGCTCTGAAGCTCTGCAAGGAGACGGCTTCTCTGGATTCAATCAAGCATGTGCTGCTTGTTGGAACGAGTCCCGTGCGGGAGGCTGCGAACTGGGAGGAGTTCCTGAGGAGGGTAGAGGAGGAAATCGGACTGAGGATGAGGGTCCTCACAGGGAACGAGGAGGCGCTGTACGGGGTTTTGGGAGCCCTGACGTCGATGGACGCCCCGAGCGTCCTCTTCTTCGATCTCGGCGGCGGGAGCCTCGAACTCACCTATGTGAACAGGATGCGCATTCGGAGGATTCTCTCCTTGCCTCTGGGTGCCCTTAAACTGACCTCGGCATTCGCAGGCAAGGACGGAACCTTCTCCAAGAAGAATCGCGGGAGGATGGCGAAACAGATTGCCCAGGTGCTCCCTTCGAAGGACGAGCTCGGGCTGGACAGCGATGCCCTGCTCGTGGGCACGGGAGGGACCATAAGGGCGATGGCGAGGTACGAACAGGACCGTACTGACTACCCATTCGACAAGGTTCACAACTACTCCATCGAGTTCGACTCTGTCCAGCAAATGAGTAGGGAGTTCTTCAAGCTGAAGATCGCGCAGCTGGACAGAGTAGCGGCCATCGGCGAGGGGAGGTCAGAGACCATGGCGGCAGGAGCACTGGTGGTGAGGACGTTGATGGAGAAACTCGATTTCAAGCAGACGACTGTGAGCACTCACGGCCTGAGGGACGGCATTCTGATGGAGTTCCTTCAGGGGGGAGTACGAAACCCAAGCGTGGTGGCTCAGAAGGAGGACATCGAACGCCTGATGACCATCCGGGCCCAGCCCCCCGGCTCCGCCGATTATTCTGACCTGATTGAATGCATGGAAAGGAACGGTCTGGTCGACGAGAGAGAAAAGAAGATTCTCTTCGTGGCCGCGTGGAGGGGGAGGTCTCCGGAATGCGCCGATGCTGACCCCTACTCAGCGTTCGGAATCCTGATGAGCGAGGACCTTCCCATGACACATGAGGATCAACTGCTCGCCGCTCTTTCAGTGGTCAGGGGGAGGAGGCCGCGAGCCGCCAACTGGCTGGCAAAGAAGTATGGAACCTTCTTGGCCCACGAAGAGAGGCGAGTGAAGAAACTCGGGGCCTGCCTGAGGCTGATAGAGATGCTTGACCGCTCGAAGGCGCAGTACAGGGTAGCCTACTCGGGCGGACTGCGAATCAGTGTAGCGCATAGCGAGGGCGCCTTCCCCCTTGAACTCGCCAGGATGGCTACCCTGGCTCTTTCTTCTGTCATCAAGAGGCCCGTCACCATACACGTTGGCCCGAAGGAGAGAGAACGTCAAGCCGGTCTCGTCAAGGTGGGTGGCTGATATGGCGAAGGAAGGTTCAGGGAGGGCGTACAAAGGGAAGCTCATCGTTGTGGAGGGCATCGACGGGTCGGGAAAGTCGACCCAGCTGCACCTCCTCGACAAGTGGCTCAGGAGTCTCGGACTGAACGTCTTCTTTACCGAGTGGAACTCCTCCGACGTGGTGAAGGAAATCACGTCAAAGGGGAAGAAGAAGGCGCTGCTCACTCCCACCACCTTCAGTCTTCTGCATGCAACCGATTTCGCTGACCGCTACGAGAGGAACATCTCTCCGCTCCTGGAGGCCGGATACTTCGTCCTAGCCGACAGGTACATCTACACGGCCCTGGCCAGGGATGTTGTAAGGGGATGCACGTCCTCTTGGGTTCGCAAGGTATATTCCTTCGCGGCCTCGCCGGACACCGCCTTCTACTTCCGGGTACCCCCCGACATCGCCATGGACAGGATCTTGGAAGGGCGACCCAAATTGAAGTACTACGAAGCGGGCATGGACCTGAACCTGAGCAATGATGAGTACGAGAGCTACAGAATCTTCCAGACGAGGATTGTAGAACAGTACGAGTCGATGGTCAAAAAGGACAGGTTCGCCGTCATCGACGGCACACTAGACATAGAGGAACAGCAGAACCTGATGAGGCGCCACGTGTCCAAGCTCCTCCCACCGTCGAAGACCAGGGTCCCAATAGAACCGGGCAAGAGGCAGGGGGCCGGACTCGCGTGACTCAGCAGGTCGCAGCGCGCCCGCTGAAGTTTTACGGGGATGGCATCTCCTACCTCACGCGCCTCGAGTCGAAGGGGAGCCTCATAGTTGTTGAAGGACCCGACGGTTCAGGGAGGAGCAGCCAGATCGAGCTCATAACCAGCCACCTGGAAGCGGCGGGCCACGCGGTCATCACGACCGGGCTCAAGAGATCGGAGCTCATCGGTTCGGGAATCCTAGAAGCGAAACACAAACTCCCTCTCGGGAAGAAAACCCTGGCTCTTTTTTACGCCGCTGACTTCGCGGACCAGCTGGAGCACAAGATCATCCCGGCACTGCACGCGGGGTATGTAGTGCTCGCCGACCGGTACATCTACACTCTGATGGCAAGAAGCAGCGTAAGGGGGATACCGAGATCCTGGTCACACGATCTCTTCGGCTTCGCCATCAAGCCTGACCTGGTCTTCTACCTCGACGTTCCGCCTGAGGAGCTCTTCCACAGGGTCTTCCAGAAGTACGGGTCCCTGGACTACTATGAATCGGGGGCAGACATGGGACTTTCAGACGACCTCTACGAGTCCTTCATCCTGTACCAAAGGGGCATAGCGAGAGAGTTCAGAGTGATGGAGTCGAAGTACGGCATAGCGAGAATAGACGGTGGAAGGGGGATCCCCGAGGTCAACGCAGAATTGCAGAGGAGGATCGACGGGTACCTCAGAAGCCTACGGTGAGAGTCTACTGGATTTCGGAGACCTTGGCGGCAGCCAGTGGGATTGTCATCTCGTCCCAGGTTAGGCCCCCGTGGTGGCCTTTCACCCTGAGCGAGTCGCCTCGTCTGTATCTGTACCAGGCCGTATTCTTTCCGTGGGGCAGAATCATCAGATTGCCCGCCCTCCTCCTGAACCGTCTGCTCGGCTTGTTGAGCCCGAAGAGTCCTAGTTTAATCAGTTCTTCAGTCTTGACCACCGACGCAGACCCATCAAACTTCTCCTCCAGGTAGCCCTTCGCCTCGTCCAGCAGATCATCCTCGATTTGCATGAACACGTCCCGCGCTCCTCCCCACGGAAGGATGCTCTTCCCTGATGGTGCCCTTGCAAAGGCTTTGGCGAGCGTCGTCCAGCGGTTCATGTAGACCAGATTCTCAGGCACGACGTTCACCTGCCCGTGGTCCGCTGTGACCATAATCAGCGTCTCCTTCGAAACTTCCTTTTTCAGCTTCGAGAGGAACCCCTCCTGCAGCGCATGGGAAATCAGCGACGCTTCGACCTTGGCCTCCTCGGTATTCGGGCCGTAGGTGTGTTCCACGGTGTCGATGTAGGGCCAGTAGGCATAGAACAGAATGGGACCTCGCGATCCTTCGACCCGCCTCCGGAGCGAGACCGCAAGGTCGGAGGCCGTCATGTACGAGGCGAGATCGCTCCCCGCACTCGAAAGTGTGGAGTACACGGTGTGCGCCAGTGACCTGCTGAGTAACGCCACGGACTTGACTCCTTCGGCCTTCAGGCGCTGGAATATCGTCCGCTCGTCAAAGAGGGTTTTCGGATCCAGCACTCCCGCGAGCGTGTCTCGACCGTATTCGCCCGGCCTCGTGAAAGGGAGTGATACGATGATTTCCCCCAGCTCGGACATGTAGACGTACCACTCTGGTAGCCCGTGTTCCTGAGGGGTGAGGCCGGTGCTGATTGAGGTTAGAGCCGCGGCGGTCGTGGAGGGGAAGACGGTCGTTATCGGCTTGACGACCCCCCTTTCAGAGATTGACTTCACGAATCCGCTTCTCTCCTGATTCTTCCACTCCCTGTATCCGAACCCATCGCAGACGAGGAGAACGACCTTCTCGACTCCGGCCGTCTCCACATTGCCCAGGGCGTCTGGGGGGAGCGTGGGCCCCGAGTCTTGTACTCCGAAGAGAGATAGTATCTTCGTCGGGACGTTGGACAGGCAGTACCCCTCGTAGTCTGGTCTCACGGCACCCGGAGGCAGCACGAGTCAGGTCCTGCCCCTTGGCAGATATGCCTTGCGAGCTCATGGGAGACTGTTATGGTTTGGGGTGCGTCCTGAGAACGTCGGGAGGACGGATACCGCAGGGTTAATACAGAGCCGGAAGGGAATGTGCCCAAATGTCAGATATCGGAGACAAAGCACCAGACTTTTCGCTTTACGACGCCGACAAGAAGATACGGAACCTGTCGGAGTTCCTGGTCAAGGGAAAGAAGACGATACTTGCGTTCTTTCCAGGGGCCTTCACCGGCGTCTGCACCAAGGAGATGTGCACGTTCAGGGACATGTACGGGGAGCTCGAGCACATGAACGGGATGGTGGTGGGCGTCTCCGTCGACGCGCCGTTCGCCCAGAAGGCTTTCGCAGAAGAGCATGGTCTCACTTTCCCGCTTCTGTGCGACTTCAAGCGAGAGGTCATCAACAGGTACGGGGTGGTCTGGAAGAACCTCGGCGGGGTCGAAGGATACGACAGCGCGAACAGGGCGATATTCGTCGTTGACGGGTCAGGCAAAATCGTGTTCAAGTGGGTTGGAGAGCCCGGGAAGCTTCCCGATTTCGAGGCCATCAAGAAAGCGTTGTAACCGCCTAGGGTCCTTTCCTTGACGCGGCTTGTGGCGTTCCTCAGAGGAATCAACGTCGGGGGTCACGTCGTCAAGAAGGACAGGCTAGAGGAAGCGTTCACCTCCCTGGGGTTCCGGGGTGTGGTGACCTACAGGCAGAGCGGGAACGTGATTTTCGAGGCGGACGACACGGACATTTATGAGGTCAGAGCAAGGATCGAAATCAAACTTCGGAAGACCCTTGGGTATGAGATTTCCGTTTCCATACGCTCGATTACCGAGCTGAGGGCACTTGTCGAGCGATACTCCAGACCCGTGAATGAGGGCACAAGCCTCTTGGTGACTCTGCTGCCGGCCCAGGTGGACAGATCCGCATTGTCTCTGCCATTGACAATTCCCAAATCGACCGCGGTGATCTACTCCTCCTCGGGTTCCGAGTTCTTCAGCTTGACACACGGAGGCGGAGAAGGTGGCTTGCCGAACCCGTTCTTGGAATCCAGGCTGAAAGTGAAAGCGACGAGCCGGAACGTGGACCTGATCAAGGGGTTAGTCGAGAAATTCGGATAGGGCTCTCGCAGAACTCCCTAAGACATAAAGACGGTCGGTCAACCTGCCGCCCCTCGTGGCCCTGGTGGTGCAGCTTGGTTAGCATAGGAGGCTGTGGACCTCTAGATCGTGGGTTCAAATCCCACCCAGGGCCGTCTTCTCTAATGGGATTTGAGCCTGGAATGATATCTTCCAGCAAGACGCCTCCCTCCACAAGCACCCCGAGTATCTGCATGGCGGGCATCTCGCCGGTGTTGAGACATATGGCCCTGGCCCGTTCATGATTGTGTTTCATAATACCTCTGCCTGAAGGGTCACCTTGTTGACTGGTCCGACGCCCGGGCCAACTTTCATCCGACGTACGGGCCCTTGTATGTTATGCTTAGCGTCGACTGTGGAGGACGATGGGGGGGATCACATTTCTCGAATCATGTTCGACAGCGTAGTACTGATCAAGAGGGTCGTGCACGAACACAGGTCACGACTGCCTGCATCCTCGGCGCGGTCCGCAGGGAAAGTTCCCGGATCGTATTCCCGGGCATACCCACCAATTGATTGTTGACATAGGGTGATTGGCAGATCTAGGCTGTGCCCCTTGAGGCTGCCAGCGGTCAGCCTCCTGTCTGACTCTCACTCTGTTCTCGAGAAAACGAGCTCGAATGTGCCAATGCATGGGTATTAATCATGCGAACGTCTGACTATTGGCTGATGGCAGAGCGGAAGTTCTTGTCCATCTTCGACCGACAGGAGACGGCAATCACCTGGCGCATTCTCCGGTCGAGTCTCGTGACGACTGCTGGCCTCGTGATAATTGTTGGCTTCCTCGGTCTCTCCTTTGTCCTGTGGCTGACCAACGATTCCATCCTACCCTACAACCCCACAGCGATAACGTCCAACGTTCTCCAGGCCCCCTCTCTGACTCACCTCTTGGGCACGGATTCTCTGGGGAGGGACGTCTTCAGTAGGGTCCTTGCAGCCGCGCCGATTGACGCGAGAGTGCCTTTGGCGGTCCTCTCCGTTGCGATAGCTCTGGGCCTGGTCACCGGAACGATTGCGGGTTACTTCGGCGGGCTTGTGGAGGAGATCGTCATGCGTATCACGGACATTTTTCTTGCCTTCCCTGGCATCGTCCTCGCTCTGGCGATTGCTGCGGCCCTCGGGCCCAACATCAACAATTCCATTCTGGCCCTGGCCCCGGTCTGGTGGCCGTCTTACACCCGCCTCGTCAGAGGGGAGACGCTCTCAATCAAGACACAGCAGTACGTTGAAGCTTCCAGAGCTGCCGGGCACAAGAGCCGATACATCGTAGTTCACCACATCATACCCAACATTCTCCCGGTGATACTAGTATATGCGACCCTGGACTTCGGAAACGTGATCGTTGTCTTCTCGGTCCTCAGCTTCATCGGGCTGGGCGCACAGCCACCCGCTTCCGAATGGGGACTGATGACCGTCCAGCAGGAGCAATTTCTGACGAGTTCTCCATGGATTCCGCTCGCCCCTGCAATCGCCATCCTCCTCGTGGCAGTCGGGTTCAGCCTCGTCGGAGACGGGCTCAGAGATGCGCTCGATCCCAAGGTTAGGAGCCTGTTCGGATAGGAGTGAAGAGGATGAGCCAACCCCTCTTGGACGTCCGCAACCTCACAGTGAGATACGCGACGAAGTTCAGGGAGGTGAAGGCGCTCGACAGGGTCAACTTCCGGGTCGCCAAAGGGGAGATAGTGGCCCTTGTCGGCGAGTCGGCCTGTGGCAAGAGCACGCTCGGCCTCTCAATCATCGGGCTCCTCCCCAGTCCTCCGTCCTTTGTGGACTCTGGTGAGATCATACTCTCGGGGACTGACCTCCTAAAGCTCAGGGAGAGCGAGATGGGCGCTATCCGCGGCACAAGCATCTCCATGATCTTCCAAGAGCCGATGACTTCGCTCGACCCTGTCTACCGGGTCGGGGACCAAATCGCCGAAGCCATCGAAATCCGTGAAAAGAGAAAGCCCAACAAGTCAATCGGCCCCTACGAGAGGACGGACCCGGATACGAAGGAGCGCACGGGCGTTGCAGAGCGGATGCTGGGGTCTGGGCTGAGGCGGCATCGGCCGCCGCGGGCCTACTCTAAGGAGGTCGCGGAAGCACTCGGGAGGGTCCAGATAGCGGATCCTCTGAAGACCCTGGAGAAGTACCCACACGAGCTATCTGGAGGGATGGCCCAGAGGGTTATGATCGCCCAAGCCCTGGTGCAGAGGCCGACTCTGCTGATCGCGGATGAGCCCACTTCTGCCCTCGACGTCACCACCCAGGCCCAAGTGCTGAAGCTCATGCGCCAGCTCCGCGACGACATAGATTCATCAATTATATTCATCACGCACGACCTGGCCGTAGCAGCCCAAATCGCGGACAGGGTGGCCGTGATGTACGCAGGCGACATCGTGGAGCTGGCCGAGGCCAAGGCCCTCTTCCGGCGCCCCCAACACCCCTACAGCGAGGGGCTCATCGGATCCTTCCCAAATCAGTTCAAGGACGAAGAGCAACTCAAGGCAATTCCGGGCGAGGTGCCCAACCTCCGCAGCCAATTAGTCGGGTGCAAGTTTAGCTCGAGGTGCGGGTATGTGTTCGACCGTTGTAAGGTTGAACGCCCTGAACTCGTCGAGGCAGGGCCGGTCCAGTCGGCTGCTTGTTTCCTGAGGTATCCACAATGAAGGAAGTCCTGAGGGTCACCAACGTCGTCAAGCACTTCCCGCTCGGAACCGGCCTCGGAGATAGACTCCGCGGGAAGAAGGGTCAAAGCGTCCACGCGGTCGACGGGGTGACCTTCAGCCTCTACGAGAATGAGACCCTCGGCCTGGTCGGCGAGTCCGGCTCGGGCAAGACAACTCTCGGGAGGGCCGTGCTCATGCTCGACCGGCCAACGAGCGGGGATGTCATTTTCGAGGGCGACTCCATTTCAAAAATGAAAGGAGAGCGCCTGAGACAGATTCGGAAGAAGATGCAGATTGTCTTCCAGAATCCCAATTCCTCGCTTGATCCCCGTGCGAGGGTGAAGGACATTATCCTTGAGCCTCTCAGGGCATTCAAGGAATTCGACAAGCGATATCAGAACGAAGCTCTGCTCAAAGTCCTGAAATCGGTCAACATTCCCGAAGACAGCCTGATGAAGTTCCCGCACGAGTTCTCGGGGGGCCAGAGGCAACGTATTGCAATCGCCAGAGCGCTCATCCTGAATCCACGACTCATCGTCCTAGACGAACCCACGAGCGCGCTTGACTCCTCAATCCAAGCACAGATTCTGAACCTCCTCAGGAGACTGCAGAGCGAATTGAATCTCAGCTACCTCTTCATCACGCACAACGTCGGGGTCGTGAAGTATATGGCAGACAGGATAGCGGTGATGTACTCGGGGAAGGTCGTAGAGCTAGGTAAGACACGCGACCTGCTTCAGAGGCCGCTCCACCCCTACACCATAGCCCTGATTTCCGCCGTCCCCCAGTTGGACCCGGAGAAGAAAGCGGAGGAAGTTCCTTTGGCGGGTGAGATCCCAAGCGCGGTCAATCCTCCAAAAGGATGCCGCTTCAACCCAAGGTGCCCCCACGCGGAAGGTATCTGCAGGGAGGAGGAGCCGGCACTCAGAGCGGTGGGCCCTGGACGACTCTCTGCCTGTCACTTCGCCGAGAGGTTTCTGGACGCGCCGCCTCAATCGAGCACAACAGGGAAGGGCGACGCCTCATGATTCGTGGAGGGTGCCGCTGACATGGGCATGTTGGGCTACATCCTGAGACGGTTAATCCTGCTGATCCCGGTCATTTTGGGCGTGACCTTCATCGCTTTCTTGATCTCGTTCGTCTTCGTACCAGACGTCGCCAGGGCCTGGGCCGGCCTCCGGGCCTCGCCGGCGACATTGGCGGCCCTTTCTCAGCGATACCATTTGGGAGATCCCATCTATGTGCAGTACTACTACTACATGGTCAATCTTCTTACTGGGAACTGGGGAACCGTTCCTAGTTCGGGAAAGCCGGTGATTAGTGAGGTTGGCTTCTTCTTTCCGGCGACCGTCGAGCTGGCGCTGGCTTCAATCGTGATTACCATCGTGATCGGAATACCGCTTGGTGTGCTCTCGGCGATGTACCACGACAGGAAGGTCGACCACGCGGTGCGGTTCACATACCTAGCAGGCTACTCATCTCCGCCGTTTTTCGTGGCGCTCCTGGTGGTGTTCGTTTTCGGGTACGTGCTCAGGATATTCCCCACCCAAGGCGAACTCACTCCGGGACTCGCGTTCCCGACGAGAATCACGGGCATGGTGATACTCGACAGCCTGCTTACCGCGAACTGGACCGACTTCGCCAATTCCGTGTGGCACATAATCCTCCCAGCTAGCGCCCTTTCTCTGATTTACTTCGGCATCGTTACAAGGGTCACGCGGGCATCGATGCTCGAAGTCATGCAGAAGGACTTCATCAGGAGCGCGCTGGCCAAAGGGCTCTCTAGGAGGACAGTGATTTTCAGACACGCCCTGCGAAACGCTCTGATTCCGACCACAACTGTGTTGGGTCTGGTACTGGGACAGATGCTCGGAGGCGCGATCGTGATAGAGACGATCTTCCAGTGGCCCGGGATAGGGCTGTACGCCACGCAGTCGATCACCAACTACGACTTCCCCGCAATAATCGGAATCACGCTTCTCTTCGCCCTGGGAGTGGTGATAGCGAACCTTATTGCAGACATCGCCTACGCATTCCTTGACCCCAGAATCAAGGTATGATTGCCAGGGCGGCTGCGCATCAAGAGGGAGTCAACCAGATGAGAAACTAGATAACATCGCGAACCCCAACGAAGAGGGATGGGCAAGGCAGTGGGCGCAGCTAGGCATGACCTGATCGAGGCGAAGGGGAGCCCCCATGAGCGGGGGGTGCGAGTGGGGGGGCACTATCGCAGAACTCTGCTTAATCTCCTGAAGGAGAACTACCGGTACTACGTGGAAGTAGCAGGAACCTCAAGAGAAGATGTGCTCAGCCGCGCGGCGAGGTTCCGCAAAGCGACCGAGGACTTTTCTCCCCTCCTCGGTGAAGAAGTGAGAGGCATCGCCGAGGGGGCCGGCGTCAAGGTCGATGAAGTCTACGTCTTGGCCGCCTTCAACGAGCTGTACTACCCTAGCGTCAGGAGAGGCTGCACCTCGTTTGCGGTACGCGACGGGGCCACCGCCGACGGCCTGACGTACGTAGGCCAGAACAACGATGACGCCGTTGAGCCCTGGCTCAGGGGCGATTGCGTGACCCTCGTACGGTACGTCCAGAACGAAGGACCGAACGTACTCGCTTACAGCTATGCAGGCATACCAGCCCAGATGGGGATCAACTCATCGGGGCTTGCCCTTTGCGCCAATGCGCTGCACTACGACCGCGTAGCAACGGGCGTCCCGATGTTCTGTCTCGTTCGGGAAATGCTCAATCAGAAGAGCGTGGACGACGCCATCGAACTGATTAGCGCGGCAAGGCGCCCCTACGCGTTGAACTTCGTCCTCGGGGACGCGAGGGGCATTGCCGATGTGGAGACCACCCCCAAGAAGATCGAGGTCACGAGGTCCGACAGGATGTTGTATCACACCAACCACTACCTTTGCATGAAGGACGCGGAAATAGGAAAGCAGACAGGCAAGCGCTTCCACAATACGAAGGTAAGGTGCGCAAGGATAGCGGAGCTCCTCGGTTCAGGAGAGGGGAAGCTCGACCTGGAGCTCCTCGAGGCTTACCTCCGCGACCACAAGAACCGGCCAGACTCGGTCTGCAGGCACGCAGGGGAGAGTCCGGGATACGGCGGAATCTACAAGACCTTCGACTCGATGATCTACATCCCCGAAAAGAGGGAAGGCTGGCTCACGAGAGGCAACCCCTGTGAGACTGAGTACGTGAGGTACGCTGCCTAGGCCGGAAATCTTAGGGGGTTCGCGGCCTTCCTCCGCAGTCGTCTAGGGAGAGCACGTGTACTGAACCGTAGCGAAGTCCACGCCGATGAACCCGGTGTTCTCGAACATCCCGCTAAGGCATGTGTTCCACGCGATAGGACCTGCCCCGACTCCTGTAGCAAACGTGTCGACGTCCTGTCCCAGCCAGATGAACCCGGCCTGCTGGTTAGCAAGCTGGACTAGCTGTGAAAGCTCCTGTGCCCTCAGCGTCTGATTCGTCTGGACATTGCTCTGGTTGACGAGTTGGTTTATCGCGGTGTTGTTGAAGTCGAGGTAGACTCCCAGTTGGGCATCGACTACGAACTCATAGGCGGTGAAGTCTGGCCAGTAGGTCCAGCTAAGCGCATCCATGAGCGGCGCCTTGGGGTCCGTGGGCGGGAGGCCGAAGACTGCAATCCCGGCACCGGTAGAGAGTCCCTCGGGGACCATGTTGATTCCAATCTGGCCAAGGTCGTTGATTAAGATGTTCGCAAGCTCTTGGGCGCCCTCTCCCTGGTAGTAGACATACGTGAGCGTGGGAAGGCCGTTGCCGTTCGGGAACCCAGCCTCGGCCAGCAAACGCTTCGCGTCGGTTACGTTGTACGGAAGGGTCTTGACCGAGGCGTTGTAACCGAACATACCCTGCAGGACGGGGCCATTGATGGGCGACGAGTATCCGTGGTAGACTAACTGCTCAATCTGCGTTATGTTAACCGCTTCGACGACAGCCTGCCTGACCAGCGTCTCGTTGAATGGGAACTTGTAGGTGTTGAGCGCTATCCACTCAAGCGTGCCAGTGAGCCCGGTGTGAGGGACGTAGATGTTCGGGTGGCTGGGAAGGACGCTAGAAAGGTCACTGTAAAGGAGGACAGCCGCCTGCGCTTGGTTGCTGGTCAAGTCGAGGGCGCGGGTCAACTCATCGCCCTTGTAGTTGATTATAACAGTCGGAATGTGCGGTGAATCAAGCATGAAGTTGAGTTCGTTGGACGGGAGGCTCGCGGCCCAATAGTGCGGGTTGGCAACAAGTTCGACATACTCATTGGTGACATAGGTCTGCATCACATAGGGGCCCAGGGACACCGCAGTCCCGTTCGCCGCCATGTATGCATTGGGCTGATTCGCCACTACCCCGCCATTCTGTTCGACGACGTATGGATCAGCGAAATCCCACGGTGGGCCTGAAGCGACCTGGGGGAGGAACCCCACGAACGGGATCGAGAGGTGGAACTGGATGGCGGTCGAATTGAGGACGGTCGCAGAGAGATTCGGATTCTCCATGACCGACAGTAAAGTGGAGTTCGGCATGTTCTGGGGGTTGTCGAACGAGTTCAGATCGCCAACGGTGACGCCTGTGGTGTTAGCATACACCAGATAGACATAGTCGAGCGCCTGCAGCATGTAGATATTGCGGTAGAAGTTGTACCAGACGACGTAGGAGTTGAAGGGATCGCCGTTACTGAAGAAGATTCCCTGCCTCAGGTTGAAGGTATACGTCATGCCGTCGGGGCTCGACGACCAGCTCTTTGCAAGAACAGGGATGTAGCTGTTGTACTGGGGGCAGTTGCATCCGAAGAATATCAGGGGGAGGTTGGTATTCGCGATAACCTCTTCGCCTGCTAGGTCGAGAGATGTCCCCGGGTCCAGAGAGACCACCGGGGTGTACTCGTCGATTGTCAACTGGTTGGGGAGCGCAGTCGAAGTGCTCGCAGTCGTACTAGTTGGAGGGACAGTGGACATGGTCGATGTGGAAGCTGACGTCGTGGTGCTGGACGTCGTCGTGCTCGGCGAGCTCGTCGCGTAGTATACTGCGACGGCCGCGACTACGATGACAACAATGACAGCGACGGCGACAACAGCCCTCGAGATGGCAGACCGTTCGCGGCAGGAAACTTCCATACTCGAATAGCTCGACAAAGGTTGCAGTCGTTATTTAATGCTTTGGAGCCGGGGTTCTCTTCAGTTGCGACGGTGGCGGTTTAGCTCTGCTGAGCGCTGACATCGAATCGTACGTTGTTGTCGCGGAGGAGGGAGGGCGTCACTGATGTTGGGGAGTCGATTACCTACGGTGACACCTCCCTTCCAGGATTGAATTGGCCCAACGAGCCTGCAACGTCTTCAGGCAGATTCCAACATGCTCGGTCGATGAAGAAGACCTGTCCGCACTGTGGCTCGAGCGTGAGTGAACCTTGGCACAAGAGCTACGGCCTGCAGAAAATGGAAAGGCGGTGGGTCGAACCCGTAGTGCGGGGCGTCCGGCGGGTGAACTTCCGAAGAGAACCAATCGGAATGGTGATAGTACCAGAGGCTCGCTTCCTTGAGACCTTATAGCCGACCCGAGGCGTTTTCGCTTGCTTAACATTCGTGCTGACCATGTGAGCCCCATTTGCGTTGTTCAAATCACACCTAGAAGCTTAGAAACGCGCCGTTAACGAATCATTGTGCGACTATCAGACCCCGCAATCAAGGCCCGGCATATCAGCTGTTCGACTAGATTTTCTTGGCCAACACACTGACATTCCAGGGGACGGGCCGCGAGTTCTCTTCTGGACAGAATACCTGACCGTCAAGACCTTGAAAATTACAAGCTCGTCCAGCTGTCAGGGGAGAATCCTTATAACAAATTGGAAGAATTTCTTGCTGTCAGTATAACTTGGCGGAAAGGGAGACGGTCTCGAGTTCCCAAGCAACGGCCATCTTCGACATCATGCGAAAGAGGCATGCCTGCAGGCAGTTCGACCCTCGGCCCATCCCGAGTGAGATCCTAGACAAGCTGGTCTACGCGGCTCACAGGGCACCAACCGGTGGGAACGCTCCCTACCGTTTCGTAGTAGTCGTGAGCGACCAGACACTGCTCAGGATGGTAAGACTAGTATCCCCGGGTTTCTTCGGCGATTGCTCCGTTGCCATATTCATCTGCACAGATATGGACGTTGCCAAGAAGAGCGGAAGCGATGCGCTCAATGAAATCGCCCACATCGACGCGGGGGCGGCCGCCGAGAACGTCATTCTGGCGGCCTATTCACTTGGGCTCGCTGGCAGCTTCATACGGTCGTACTCGGAGAGTGCTATCTCGAAGCTCCTGCGCCTCCCCGAGAGCTGCAGGACAGAGCTCTTGATCTCCATCGGCTATCCGGCCAAGTACGAACAGAAGCCCCTGAAGAGAAGGAAGGGGGCCACAAGGACCTACGCCAACAGATTCGGTCGACCATGGGCAGTACCCCAGAGCGGAGGCTAGCTTTGCATGTCCCATCCAGCGACCGATCAGCCAAAGGGACAGGTAGCCCTAGATTCAATTGAGCAGTACATCTTTGAACTTTCGCTTTACCTGCTCACCGCGGCCAGGGGGTGCGTTGGGGAACCCCAAATCTACGGTCCTCTTAGGCTCGTAGAAGGCGTTAGCCGGCTCGCTAGCCTCTATTCAAAGACTGACGAGCTTAAGCCCGACGAGTTCCTACTGAAGGCGAAGAAAGAGATAGACGAGAATGAGAATCTCGTTATGTCCTCTGAGGAGGAATTTATTGCCCTTATGGACAGGCTGATAGCAGAATTCACCTCTGAACTGGAAAGGAGGTATGCCGCCGCTGGATATTCGACAGCGATTGAATGAAGATCACCGAGAGCACTTTATAGACCGTAGGCGGTCGCGTGTTCCCGTGGCCAGGGTAACCGGGCGGTCGAGCGGAGTCCACCGCGCAGCCCTTAGGAGAAAGAAAACCCTCAAACTGATGGAGGTGATGAAGCGGCAAGGACTTGATGCCCTGCTGCTGAACAGGATAGAGAATGTAAGGTATTCGACAGACTTCAGGCCGGTGGTGAGCTTGTGGTTCCAGGGCAGCTACTCCTCGATTGTTACCTCGGGAGGGGAATCCATACTTCTGACGGTTGCGGGGGATTTCATGCGCTCGGAGTATTACATGCCTTGGATTGAAGACATTAGAGTGATGCATCAAGCCGGGAGAGCCGAAGAGCTCGCACGCATATTCAGACAGTACAGGTTGTCGAGAATCGGATACGATCAATTGAGCTTGGAAGACCATGCTGCGCTCAGTGCCGCGGCAAAGGGCGTACAGCTGGTGAACGCGGCCGAGGAGGTGGCCAATGAAAGGGCGGTTAAGCTGGATGAGGAGGTCAAGTTAATGCAGGCGGCCTCCGCAGTTACAGAAGCTTCAATCAAGGCTGCCCTGGCCAGCGCCAAGCCGGGAATGCACGAATATGAGATATCTGCGGAAGGCGAATATGCCGCGCGGATGCTGGGAGCCGAAGGGATGTCATGGAGCCTCGCGACGTTCTCAGGTCTCAATACGGGTCTCATGCTGCGCCATGACTCAGAAAAAGTAGTACGTGACGGCGAATTCCTGATTCTGGGGTACGCTACCATGTACAGAGGGTATAACACAGACATAACGAGTACTACGATAGTCGGAAGGCCGAGCGAGAAACAGAAGGAAGTTTACACGGCGACGTACGATTCGTTCATCGCCGCCCTAGAGTCAACAAAGCCAGGGGCAATGACGCGCGACATTCATGAAGCTGCTGAACGCATCATTACAGAGCATGGTTTTGGGAAATACTCCTTCAGTAGGATACAACCAATCCTTCATGGAGTAGGTATGAATGTGTACGAACCTCCTTTCTCCCCAGAACCCGGCAAGAGAGAGCCCTCCATGAAGCTCCGCGTAGGGCATACGCTCGCGATTGAGCCGGCCGTCGCGCTGTTCGACAACCTAAAGGTGGGCGGTTGCAGAATCGGGGAAACGCTCGCTGTGACGGAGTCGGGTTACAGGTTGCTTTCCAACGCCAGCAGGTCAGACGCTCACGAGACATTGTACGAAAAGTGATTCCAGGTTCCTGGACGCCCGGCAGGCACCTCAAATCAGCACGAGTGCTTGCCGACTGACAGTGCGTCCCTGTTCACGAGGTTCTTGGGGGTGCCCCCGCCCAAGGCTAATTTGATGTCCGCAACCAGTGAACCCATGATTCTCACCCTAGCTTCCCTCGTGTGCCCGGCCACGTGAGGGGTAACGATAGCATGCGGATTCTTGAAGAGAGGGTTTGATGGATCGAATTCCTTCTCGAAGACGTCTATACCAGCACCGGCGATGTGCCTCGAGTCGAGGGCCTGCGCGAGTGCGCTTTCGTCCACAACTCCTCCTCGTGAGCAGTTAATCAGGAAAGAGCCCTCCTTCATAAGAGCGAGCTCCCGGCTGCCAATGAGGTGGCGGGTTTCACTGCCCAGTGGAACATGAAGTGTCACGATATCTGAAGCTTCCAGCAAAGTCTCGAGATTAGAACGTCTGATCGAAGCTGCTTCGAATCGCTCCTTCGAGATATAGGGGTCGAACCCTATGATTTTCATCCCGAAGGCCTTGGCCAACCGTGCGACTTCGGACCCTATGGCTCCGAAACCGATGATCCCAATCGTCTTCCCAGCTATCTCGTTGTTTTCACGCAAGAGTACGTCCCGAATTCCTGGATTGCCCGCTCGAAGCTCGGAATCGAAACGCTGGAGGTTTTTCTCAAGAGCGAGTATCAACGAGAAGGTGTGTTCCGCGACGGAAACAGAATTTAGCTCCGGAGCGTTTACTACGAGTATCCCTCTTTCTGACGCTGCCGGTACGTCGATGTTGTCGGTGCCCGTTCCAGTCTGTCCAATCACTTTGAGCACTCTGGCAGACTGGATGATTTTCTTGGTGACGGGTGCGCCTCGCGTTATCAGGACATCTGCGTCTGAAATCTCAGCGGAAAGGATGGCTTCGGAACTTGAGGCCGATACCTTCACTTCTCCGAGTTGCCTCAATTCTTTCAGAGCCTTTCCATCTACGGAATCCACCAGTGGCTCCGCCAGAAGTATCTTCATGATAGTTCCTGTTGCTCAAACCTCTTATTGGTGTCTGCGTGAAGAACCTGGGACGGGCCCCTTTCTGCTGCCACGTCTAATGCAATCTTTGGCCCCGTGTCATGAGCTTCGCAATTCTCTTGGCTGAACTCTTCGAATGTGGCTCGTATGTGACAAGGTCCTCGTAGCCTTGTCTCTTTCTCATCGTCTTGGACCTACCGTCCCGGTCTATGTAGATGCCACCCGCCATGAACCGTTCGTTGAAGCTGTCCTGTATGTCCATGCTGTAGGCACCTACGTCGAGAAGGGCCAGGTAATCACCCGGGTGAATCCCTACGGGCAGCATTCTGTGCTCTGGCATGGTCGGATTCCCTTCCTCCTCCCCATGCACGTCGTGAAACACATCTTTGTTGTCGCAGAGAGGACCCGCCACCCGGTAAGGAGATTGCGCCTTTACGTCAGCCTTCGTGACTGGCACCATGTGATAATACCAAGGCATCGACGCGCTGGGGACTGTGTTGAAACCTGCGTCGACATAGATCCAGTTCTCGGTGCCCGTTCTCTTCTGGGTGATTACTCTGGTCACCAGCAGGGCCGCGCCTGCAATTATTCTTCTTCCCGGCTCGACGGCAAGGCGGATGCCGCGGATTCCTTCTGCGCCCAAGGCGTTGGCGACTGCACTCGCTACCTCCTCATCGCTTGGTACTTGGCTCGTGGAGATCGGAGTGGGCTGGTTGAGGGAATCGGTGACATGTTTCGCAGGGACTCCGCCACCGATGTTCAACTCCTTGATGTCCAGATTCAACTCCCTTTTCAGTCTCTTCCTCAAGTCTGCCAGTTTCGCCACAAAAGAGCTCCAGCTCTCGATGCTGGTGTTCTGGGAACCCACATGAGCATGAATGCCGGTGATGTCGATGTAGTCGTGATAGTTCCACGCCTTCGCATAGGCGTCTACCACTTCGGCCAGGCCGAGGCCAAACTTACTGCTTGCCGTCCCCGTCTGAATTAGCTTTGTTCCGGCTCCGACATCAGGGCGAACCCTAAAGGCAATCCTAGTGGGCTTTTTCAATCGCTTTGAAATGGCGTGAAGTCGTTCCAGCTCGTCAACAGAGTCCAGATTCACGGAATGCAGCCCAAGCCTGCAGGATATCGCGAGCTCTCTGTCAGTCTTTGCGGGGCCGTTAAAGACTAAGGCATGGGGGCTGAACCCTGCCATCAGGGACACGAAGATGTCCCCTTCTGAAGAAACTTCTGCGCCCAAGCCCTGCCGCCTGATGGTTCTCAGAATCGCGAGATTGGATCCAGCTTTCGTGGCATAGAAGAGCCTGAAATTCTGAAACCTCGCACCAAAGGCCTTCCGAACCTGGACGATGTTTTCTATGATCATGCGCTCTGAATAGACAAAAAACGGAGAACCGTGTCTGACAGCCAGCGAGTTGAGATCCACTCCTTCGAAGTAGAGCTTTCCGTTCCTAATAGTGAAGTCGTATTTCGGTCTGGGTTTTTCGACGCTCACAAGTCTTGGACGCGCCATCTGATACAAACGTCGTCATGGCGATGGGTAATTAATTCTTAACGTCCGTCTTCGAGCACTTCCGGAATCTCGGTCATCCATGACCTGGTCGGATGCGGAAGGGTCGATAACGCGTCGAACGTTTTTAACACCTTCGAGCTGCAGAAAGCCCATTGGAGATTAGAAACTTAGAGGACGCTGAGAAACTAGTCACGGGCGCCACGATCATGGGAACGGGCGGTGGCGGAGATCCAGCGGAGGGACTGCAGCTTCTCGGCGAACTAATCAGGAGCGGCAAGACGATACGAATCGTGGAAGTCGACAGGTTGCCCAGCGGTTCCGTGGTAGCTTCCCCATATTGTGTTGGGTCGGTCGCGTCGACGGCTTCGAAGAGAAAAGCCGCCCCCAGGATAAAAAATCCAATCAAGGTGGCGATTACGGAGCTTGAGGGCACCCTGGGCAGAAAGATAGACGCCGTCACGGCGACCGAGCTCGGGGGTTTGAACACCGCCGTAGCCTTGCACATAGGTTCTCAGCTTGGCCTTCCTGCCGTGGATGGGGATCTCGTAGGCAGGGCCGCCCCGGAGCTCGTCCAATCCACTGCGCACCTGCTTGGAATGCCCATGTCCCCCGCGGCATTGGCAACGGAGAGTGGCAACGTCCTGGTGGTCAAGGATTACGGGAGCGTTGACGATTACGAGGCGACAGCAAGGCAGCAGGCAATAATCGCAAAAAGCTACGCTGCAGTTGTAGACACTCCTTTGACCAAAGAGAAAGCGAAAAGAGCCATCTTGCCGGGGACGGTAAGTCATTGCTACAAGATTGGAGAGGCGGTAATCGACGCGAGGAAAAGAGGGAAAGACCCCGTTCAGGCGGCGGTGAAGGGTCTTCGTGGGTGGAGGTTCTTCGAAGGCAGAGTTAGTAGATTCGACTGGAGAGACGAGGGAGGATTCCTGAAAGCGAATCTGATCTTGGAGGGTTACGGGGAATCCAAAGGGCACAGGCTCAAATCGACTATCATGAACGAGCACATCATGGTGTGGCGGGACGACAAGCCGGTGGTAATGCCCCCCGACCTCATGGCCCTTGTCAAGGCTGATGGCAGCGCGGTCACAAACGGCAAACTTAGGGTTGGCATGAGGCTGACCGCTATCGCCGCGAAGGCGCCTGAAATCTGGAGGACCTCGAGGGGGCTGGAGTTATTCGGGCCGAGACATTTCGGCTTTAATTGGGATTACAAACCTGTTGAGAGACTTCTCGGAGTTTAATTCTACCTTTCCTCGTTGGATGGGCTGCTCCAGTCCTAAAGCTTGTCGGGGCTAGGTCTGATATTCCATGAGCGAGAAGTAATATCCTTGTATGCCCGGATTGTAAATCACGCCGGTGAGATAGGTAGCTTGGACGGCGTATGGAACCTCTGCGTACAGCCAGATGTCTGGGACCTGTTGGTAGACGATTTGGTAGACCTTGGTAACCGAAGAATTAATGACAGATGGGTTGGTTTGGAATGGGAGGGTGGAAGTCAGCTGATTGACCTCGGTGTTGTTGAACCAAGACACATCTCCAGCAATCCCACCGAACAGGATAGGATTGACTTGGGCAACCAGGTCCTGATAGATTGGGTCCAGCCAGCTCGGGAACCAGTACCACATCAGCATCCCTGGGTAGCCGCTCACCGTGCCGGGCTGCGAAATTGAGGCGAAGTATTGGGCATCGGTCAAGGGGCTAAGGTTAAGGTCTAGACCCACTTGCAGGTACATTACCTGCATCTCCTGGGCTATCTTTAGTTCGGCTGGGTCGTCGTTCGCGTAGTACAGAGTCGGCGAAAAGACGGGGCCGTTGGGGTTGATCGTCGTACCGTTTGGAAGGCTGAGCTGGAAGCCCAACCCGGCGAGGAGACCGATTGATTCGCTGACGTTGTAGCTGTATGGAGGCAGATTCGCTGGATTGTAGTACGGAAGGCCTGGGCTGATTGGACCTACGTACGGAACGCCGTACGGGCCTGTAACGCTGCTGTATATCTCGCTGTAGTTAATCGCGTATGCGAGTGCCTGTCTGAAGCCCGTTATGTTGTAGGGATACTTTTCCGTGTCGAGGGTTATCATCAAGATTGTGAATTTGGCCGCATTCGGCTCACTGACTATCTTGACTCCCGGCGAGGCCGCAACCTGGGCCAGATAAACTGGAGAAAGCGAAGGGATGGGCGGCCCCTCTATGAGGGCGGCCTTGTTATCCTCAATTCCTTGAATCATCTGGGAGGCTTCGGTCTCGTACTCTATTATGACGACCGGGATGTGAGGAGGAGTGAGCATAATATTGGTCTCCGAGGCGTTAAGATTCGCCGCCCAATAATTGGGATTTGCTTGGAGAACCATTACCTCCGCCGGAGTATAGCTCTTTACGTAGTAAGGAGCCGTGCCCATCGAATGAGTGTTCGTGTATGTGTTTTCCATGTTGGCTTGCACGCCTCCGTTCGCGTCAACGAAGCTTGAGTCGATCATGAATGCGGCCGGCGAAGCCAATATCTCCAGGAACGACCTGTACGGGTTCAGCAGGTTGAAAGTGACCTCGTAGTTGTTTACTACGGAAACCGCCTGGTCCGGATAGCGCATGATTGCCTGAACCGTGGAGTTGGAAGGATTGAAGTCGTTCAGGATGGCAGCAAGATCGTTTGCGGCTTGGGATTGCCTCAAAGTGGAGTTCGTGGAGGACAGGGTGTAACCGTTGGCGGCCAAGGCGTTGTCGACCCCGTGGGGAAGAGTGTAGCCGGTGGCAACGGCAGTGGTGGCGTTGTACAGTGTGTTTACAAAATACGACGCCCCCACTTGGTTCATCACCATCGCCCTGTTGATGCTGAACCAAACGGCGGAAGCGTTGAACGGGTGGCCGTTCATGAAGTATGCGCTCTGCCTCAGAGTGAAATTGAAGCTCATGTAGTTAGGTGATATCGCCCAGGAGGAAGCCAGCATCGGCGCAAATTGAGTTATACTGGTGTAGTTGTAGAATACGAGCCCCTGATAGATATTATCCATCACCTCTTCTTCTCCGACGAAGTACCCCGTTGCAGGGTCGATAGACGTGGGAGGCTCGTTCTCTATTACAGTGAGCTCGCTGGAGTTGCTTGGCCCGATGGCCTGTGTGGTGGAAGTAGTAGAGGTTGTGCTCGTAGAAACAGTTGCCGAGGACACGCTTGAGGTAGAGCTCGAAGAGGTGGTTGAAGTCGTGGTCGTAGAAGATGGTGCGGGAGTGACTGCGAAGTAAATGGCGACCCCCGCGATTACTATCAAGACAATCGCGATGACAGCGATTACAGGCCGGCTAATCGCTTTCCTTTCCAGGCCAATATTCATTCGTATAGTTTGTAACGTACGCGTCTGTCTATTAACCATTATGGCAGGTTGAAGTCAAGACGTGAATTAACAGTCCTCTCCCTTTAATGGTCGTACAGATAGCACGCCACCAAAGATCCCTCCTTGTCAAACAGTGGCGGCTGCGATTCCTTGCATCTTTCCATGACATAGGGACACCGCGGGGCGAAACGGCAACCCTTTGGAAGGGAGACCATGCTGGGGGGCTCTCCGCTCAGTGGCTTTGGAAGACTAAGTTCATCCGGCTTCGGAGCCGAAGCGAGTAGTGCCTGCGTGTATGGGTGCCGGGGGTTGCGGAGGACTGACTCCGCCGGACCGTACTCCGCCACCTTTCCGAGATACATGACGGCTATGTTGTCTGCCATGTACCTAGCCACATTTGGATCGTGGGTGATGAGGAGGTAAGTGAAGCCTTGAGTTTTCTGGAGCTTCACAAGCAAATTGAGGACCTGCGCCTGGAGAGATACATCGATCGACGAAGTGGGTTCGTCCAGGACGATCACGTCCGGCTTACTGACTATTGCGCGTGCAACCGCTACCCTCTGTCTTTGACCTTGGCTCAGCTCCGAGGGCCTCTTCTGCGCCAGCTCTTCCCCTAGCCCAACATTCCCCAACGACTCCATGGCCCTGGCGGCTATCTGTTCCCTCACGAGTTTGCTCTTCCGCAGGGGCTCCGCCACGCAGTCAACAACTTTCATGAAAGGATCCAGAGAAGAGGTAGGGTCCTGGAATACCATCTGGAGCCTCCCCCTAAGCCTGCCGCTGTCCTTCAGACGTCTGACCTCATCACCCTCTAAGACAATGCGACCGGAGGTCAGCGTTTCAAGCCCAACAACTAGCCTCCCAAGTGTAGTCTTTCCCGATCCGCTCTCTCCCAGTAAGACAAGCGTCTCTGCTTTGGCGACGTGAATGCTGACATCGTCCACCGCATGGACGAATCTCTGAGGCTTTCGCCTTATGCGATCCCAGACGCTCCTCTTCCCCACCGGGAAGAGTTTCACCGCGTCTGAGATTACCAGGACGGCCTGGTCATTTGTCAGGCTTCTCACCGTAGTTTACGCACCTCACGAGTCCGGGGCCCACTCGAACCAGTGGTGGGACGCCCTTCCTGCAGTCTTCGTGAACCAGCGGGCACCTGGGCGCAAAGGCACAGATCCCTCCAATCTCATCCCAGCTGAAGGTTCCACTGATGCCTGCCAAGGGGCCGTCGGCTTTGCGCTGGGATGGGAGACTGGTAATCAGCCCGCTCGAGTAGGGATGATTGGGGCGCCGCATCACCTGTTCGGCCGAACCGATCTCCTGAATCATTCCTCCGTACATCACCGCGATTCTGTCGCAGAACGAGCCCGCGACAACGAGGTCGTGGGTTATGTACATCATGGCCATCTTGCTCTCTACGACAATTCCCTTCAGGACGTTCAGGACCTGAGCCTGCGAGGTCACATCAAGGGCCGTCGTAGGTTCGTCAGCTATGAGGAGCTTCGGCTTCTCCGCGAGCGCAATGGCGAGCATGATTCTCTGGTTCTGCCCTCCGGACAGTTGATGCGGGTAGCGTGAAGCGACATCACTTGCATCGCCGATTCTGACGCTGGTCAGATGCTCGTTTACCTCCTGTTCAGCACTAGGCCTCACGAACGCCTCTCCTCTGCGCCTGCAGCGCACTGCTATTCCCTCGATGATTTGGTCCCTTATTCTCATGAGGGGATTGAGGCTCATCATAGGATCCTGAAAGACCATGAACATGCCAGTCCCCCTCAGCGAGTCTATCTCCGAAGGACGGGCCTTTAGCATGTCAGTTTCCTCGAACAGGATTTTGCCTCCGGTGTAATAGCCGGGAGGGGTTGCCAACAGCCGCGACACCGCCAGAGCCAGTGTTGACTTTCCTGAACCGCTTTCTCCCACCACCCCGAGTATCTCCCCAGGGCGGATTCCAAAGGAGACATCATGCAGCGCATGAACTACCCCTGCCGTTCGATAATCAACCGAAAGATCGCTCACGGTGATGACGTCCCCCAAGCTAATGCTCACCTGCGATGACATCTCTCAAGCCGTCCCCCAGCAACGCTGTTCCTATCACGACGACGGTGATTACGAATCCGGGCAATAGGGAGTACCACCATGATTGCGGGAAATACTCAAGGCCGAACGAAACCATGCTCCCCCATTCAGGCGCCGGCGGAGGGACACCCAAGCCCAGGAAGCTCAGGACAGAATACACCAAGATAGAGGAGCCGAGGTCAATCGTTGCGTATGACACTATGGTGTTGAATGTTGACCTCACCATGTGCCTGCGTATTATTCCCAATCCTGAGATGCCAGAGAGGCGTGCAGCATCTATGAACTTCAAGCCTTTCACACGTAGGGCTTCTCCTCTGAACAATCTTGCGTATGAGGGCCACCAGACCACAACCAAGGCCACCACTGCGTAGATTGCTTCTCTCCCCAAGGTGCCTTCGATTACAAGAGCGAGAATCAGGGCAGGAAAGGCAAGAAACAGATCCGTGGAGCGCATGCTGACCTCCTCTGTCCACCCTCCGAAGTAGCCCGCCGGGAGACCAACCAAGCTACCCACCAGGAGCCCTCCTCCAATCACTAATACGGAGACGCCGGCATCAACTGGCGCCGCGTACAGAATCCTGCTCCAGATGTCCCTGCCTAGGTCGTCCGTCCCCATCAGGTGCGCGGGGCTCGGCCCGAGGAGCGCTTGATTCAGCGAAATCTTGAATGGGTCCGAGGGAAGGAGCACCCACCCTAGCGAAGACATGTGAAAGGCCATGCCCGCGAACTGCAACACCCCTTCCAACACTGACCAACCGTAGAAGGCGACGACAATAATCAAGCCCACGCACGAGGCCGGATTCCTTAGGAGGCTGCCGATGTTCGAACGTATCCCCAATGGGCCGTTAATCCCCCAGCCTCACCCTCGGGTCGACAAGGGCGTACATCACGTCTGCGACCAGATTGATTGCTACCACGGAGATCGTGATTACCATAGTGCAGCCGACAAGGGTCGGATAGTCGTAGTTGTAGAGGGCCGTTGTAATCAGGTAACCCATACCCTCGTAACCGAAAACATACTCGACCACCACGGCGCCCGCGATTAAGTATGCAAACGTGAGAGCGATAACGGTGATTACCGGGATCAGAGAGTTTTTGAGGGCATGAATGTAGATGGCTCTCCTCGTTCCAACCCCCTTCATCACTGCAGTGCGGACATAGTCGGCCTTGAGGGATTCCAACATCGACGATCGCATGATCCGTGTTATCAGCCCAAAGGAGATGAAAGTGAGGGCCAGGACAGGCAAGGCCATGTGGATAAGGTGCGATTCGACATAGGGCCAATCGCCAGCTAGAAGCCCATCAATGAGTGGGAATCCGGTGACAAATGGAGGTGTGGTCAGGGCAGGGTTGGCCAAGAGGGAGGTGGGGAAATAGTTCAGTTTGTACGCGAAAATCAACTGCAATATGAGGGAAATGAGGAACGGAGGCGCGCACCAGCCTATCAGGTAGAACAGTCTTACAGAGTAGTCTCCCTTCTTGTTTCGGTGGGCTGCGGCGAACGCTCCGGTGAAAACGCCCAAGAGAATTGATATCGCCATGGCGACGAACGTCAACTCGAGGGTTCTGGGAAAGTAGGTGGCGATCAGGCTCGCTACGGGCTGCTTGAAATAGGGAGAAATGCCGAAATTGAAGGTGAGGGCACCTGTGACGAAATAGTAAGCTTGGACGTAAAGTGGGTCGTTGAAGTGATATTCCTTTACAATCGCCTGGACGACCGACTGGGCGGCGTGTGGACCAGCCCAGACCGCTGCCGGATTTGGGGACAAGAAGTGGGTCAGGAAAAAGACGAGCAGCACCGAAAGAACAACCAGCAAAATCGAGTAAAGAGCTCTGCGAACAATGTAACCAGCTAAGCCCATTCTAGATTGGACATCCTCCAGTAGCCCAAGTCTCCTTAGTCACAACCGAAAGTCCAGTGACCGATAGCAAACGTTCGGCGCATCTGGAATCGTCCTACTGATAATGCTTTTTCGAGTCTCGGCATGCACCTACTTCCCGCGTCACCAATCCAAAGTGCGGTAGAGAAAGACCTCACCACTTGCACGCATCCCGGTCATCGAACGCTCATGGTAACGAGGAGAACCAGATGCATGTGTTTAGGAGCGGCGCTTTTCTTATCCCAAATTTTAATAATTGCAAAGGTCGGCGCGATGAGAGGTTCGTGAATCAGGAGCGGGCGTAACATGAACAAGGAACACTACAAGATAATGGTAGTCAATCCAATCCTTACCACCGTCTTCGATGAATTCGACCAAAAGTTCCTCCAGGCGAGGGCCGGACCCCAGTTCACCGTGGAGATTAGGAGCCTTACAAATGGAGTGGAGACGATAGAGGGCGACTACGATGACACACTGTGCGCACCATTTGTAGTCGACAAAGTCATAGAAGGAGAAAGGCAAGGTTATGACGCTGCCATCATAGACTGCTTTCTTGATCCGGGGCTCAGAGCGGCACGGGAAGCGACAGACATAGTGGTCGTCGGGCCGGGAGAAGCTTCGATGTTGCTTTCGATGACGTTGGGGGACTCGTTCAGCATATTGTCAACCTCGGCGAAGAGATACAAGAGTTACGTTCCCAATTCCAGAGTCAGGCAACTCGGGCTTTCGGAGCGGTTCGTTTCCGAATGGGGGGCAGGATTCACGGTCGCGAGTATTCCGGAAAACACCGATAGGATTGCGACACAACTTGTGCGTGCGGCGAAGGAGATGCAGGAAGAGGACGAACCGGATGTCATAATCCTCGGATGCACGGGCCTTTCCAGAGTCGTTGACGTGGTTGCACCCAGAATAGACATTCCAATCATCGACCCATCGATTGCTGCACTGAGCATGACACAGGCTTTGGTGATGTCGAAGTTCAGGCAGAGCAGGGCGAGTTATCGACGACCGGGAAAGAAGACGAGGAAAGTTCCAGGGACGACCTTCCTGAAGTAATCACAGCTGCACACAGCACACCCGCACTGTAGCCGCGGCAACCCCCGATGATCTAGGGAAAGCAGTCGAGCGGAATCATAGTTCCCACAACCCAATTGGGCTTGTCAACGACCTCGTGAACCCTGATGTCGGCGGCCACGCTACAGAGGACGTAAGCCTCTTCTCTGGATAGATTATACTCGTCGGTAAGATACTCAATCATGTTAATGACGGACTCCTTCGTGGCTTCCATCAGATCACCAGCAATTCCAGTTGCGGTGTAATACCCTCTCTTGGCCCTCTGGTCTCCTTTTGTGTAGAATCTTGGCCACCTAGGACTCGAACCTTCCTTTAGTAAAAACCTCAGCCTGGCGGTTCCTGCGCATTCGATTGCGCTGATGCACACTTCTCCGTCCCCCATGGCGGCATGAACGTCACCCACAGAGAAAAGGGCACCGTCTACCCACACGGGCAACTCTAGCCTGCTCCCTGACGTCAGGTGCCGCACGTCGAGATTGCCGCCATGTCTTCCCGGAGGAGCGACATCAAAGAACCCCTCCTCCGGAGGGGCGACGCCCATCACACCACAGAAGGGCCTGATTGGTATCTTGATGCCCTTCTCGAATCGGGCGAACCTCGGGTTGTCGAGCTGCCATTTGTACAGATAGTACTCGTTGAACCCATCAAGCACACCGAATCCGGGCGAGATCGAAGTCCATCCGAAGTCTCCGTTCCTGACCTCCTGCACTTCTACCACTAGAGAGTCTCCAGGTCTGGCTCCCTCGATGAAGACGGGTCCGGAAAGCGGATAGAGCTTTGAATTGTCGAATTTTCTCATGTCTTCCGACTTCCAATCGCTTGTTATCTGCCAACTGCCAACGTCGTTAATTTCGAACTCTACAGTGTCCCCTGGCTTCACGGACAGTGCGGGCTTGTGGGCCTTGCCCCACTTATAGTGGAAAGTGTCTTTGCCGATATGGTGGAGCGTCACAGCATCTTCATCTCCGTTCGGCCCTTGTATTCATTACCGATGCCGTGCCGAAGATTTGGTCAGAGAACTCGCCATGTTCTTCAGCGCCGGATGGACGTACCTCCCTCCCTCGATTATTACCTGACCATCAGCTTCCAAGGTGGGTCTCAGAGTTATTCCGTCGGAGTGCGAGATGGCCTTGGTGTTCAGAGCTAGGAAGCTGTCGGCTTGGTTCCCGAGGCCCCACTCAAGAACCCCCCACACCCTTTCGTCTTCCAAGACATTTCCCGTCAGCTTGGCTCCCGGGTTGCAGCCGTAGGACAGGTGGGCGAGGATGTACATGTTTTCATCCTTGAGGCTCGCGAGCCATCGCTCATAGACTCTGGCAGATTCACTCCCGTGTATTCTCTGCACCCTCCCGTTTCTGATTTCCAGCTTCAGTCCTTCACGCAGCAGACCCAGCTCGTCAGGAGGGTTCACCGACCCGTCAAAGACAATCGTCCCGTTTATCGTCTCCTCAACAGGCGCCCAGTCCACTTGGCCTAGAAGCATGTATTCGCCTGGCCCCGAGACATCCCCTTCCACCAGGACTGGTCGCTTCGATTCGTTTTCGAATGATACGTCGGTCCCACCGGGAGTAGTGTAATGCATTGAGTGAGCCTGCTTAGTTATCCCCTGGAGAATTCTCTGGAACCTCAGAACGGACGGCACATCAACGTTCCCGATGCATCTCACCGCCATTCCCCTATTCATGCCCACCAGGCAGGCGTATCTGGTCCGTCCTCGCCTAAGTGCTTCTTCGTACACGGAAGAGTAAAGAAGCCACTTGGCGTTCAGCTCTATCCACACATCCGATCCGGTGACAACACCTGTCAGGCTTTCGACAGGCAAGTAGGGCTCCGCTGCCCTTCCGACGTGCGGTGGCGCCTTGTTCCGAACGAGTACCGGTTTGGCTCTGAGATTAACGGCCGCTTTTTCGACGTCGGTGGCGAAGAGCCAATCACTTTCTGTGTCGCAGGTGATTGCTACCGTCTCCCCTTCCTGTACCTTCATTACGTTCCTGAGGAGCTTAGCAGCAGTGCGCTCTAACAACGAGCCAGGTGCCTGGGACGTCAATTAGCCCTGGCCCATCTCAGGTTTCCTTATACGATTTACACTGGCACGTTCGCAATGGTTCCATTTCTGTTGTTCAATCCCACACAGGCCCACCTTTGTGGGTTCAACTCGTCCGAAGTCTGCCGCAAGACTCCGAGTAATGCGGCGATTGGGGAATCAAGGCTCTTCCTTCCTCAGTGTAGGCTCGACGGTCAGGTGCGTCGGCCCAAACTTTTCACTGGGCTCCCGAGAACACACCCCGGTTCGTGGGCCAGTTACAAGTATATACTGACTCGATATTCTACCTCCCGGAGCAGCAGAGCTGAGGATGAAGAAGGCGAAGCCAAGTGTTTCCCAGAATTCTGCCTCCCGGCAGATAGACGCCATAATCAGGAGGCCGGGAGACTGGCGGGGGGCGACCCTATCACGGCTACGCGCTCTGATCAAGGAAACTGATTCTGCTGTAGTCGAAGAAGTGAAGTGGAAGAAACCCTCTAACCCTATGGGGGTTCCAGTCTGGTCCCACGACGGAATAATCTGCATTGGAAACACGCTCAAGAACGCTGTAAGGCTGACTTTTCCGAAGGGCGCTCAGATGAATGATCCAAAGAAGCTCTTCAACACCCGTCTAGAAAGCGACACTGTTCGCGCCATTGACTTCCACGAAGGTGATGCGGTTGATGAGATCGCCCTGCAGGCGCTTCTTCTCGAAGCAGTGGAGCTAAACCAGTTGAAAGGGGTCACGCGACGGGGAGTCCCCGAACCCGTTTGACTTCGGAGTGAAGTCAGGAAATTATCGAGTCCCTAAGACTTCCCGTCTGTCGCTCTAGTTTCGCAAAGTCCCAGGAAGTAAAGTAGGCCGGGGTGATTTCGATTATCACATATCCACCATTCTTCATCCTATCAAGAGCGGTCTCGAACAAGGGACTGCCCTTCTTGGTGTACCTCGCGAGAATCTTCACGCCCCAGGAAAGGGCTTCCTGCTTGGCAGTTAGGATCTTGGCACTCCCCTTCCCCTTCACACCCTTGTAGGGCCAACTGTCGTCGTCAACGTCAAAATAGACCTGGCTTCTTTTCTTGATGTTAGTGGCCTTCCTCAGGGTCGGCCCTGTGTAGAAATACAACTTGGTCCTGATGGTGTCGAAGTAGTACCAGACCGGGTGTATTGTAGGAGTCCCATCGGCATTGATTGTGGCTAATAGAAGGTTTGATCTGCTCTGAGTCAGAAACTTCCTGGTCGCACGCTCCGACATCCCTATCCCTTCCAGACCTTCGAAGACCTTCATCGATCCACCCCATCCTTGTCCAGCTACTTCAATCCGACTTTCAGTTGATGAGGTGTGACCATTGTAGTGCAGCCGGAGATCATCCTGACCCACCCAGGCTCCCACCCATGTTCCTCGAAAAACCGGAGGCATATAGGCTCCCCCAACCAGTGCATGGAAGTGAATTCGACCGCGAGTAGTCTAGAGGAGGCCGGTCAGGACGAACGAGAGGCCGAAGGCGACCAGCGGGGCCACCACCCATAGACCCAAGGTCTCATCGACGAGCCGCCTGTTGACCGCGGAGAAGACGCGGGAGTAGGCTGCCCCGAGCATTCCACCCAGTAGGCACTGACTTACCGAAACTGGGAGGGCGAACTGCGTCCCGAGCCACACTATGACGGAGCTTGAAACGAAGGCCGAGAACACTCCCTGCGGACTGAGGCTGAGCATCCTGTCGCCTATGCTCCCCCCAAGGGCGTTCCTCCCGAACGTCACCACCCCGATGGTCGCGGCTACGACGAGGAGAAGCATGACATCGATGCTGACTGGAACCCCTGCGAGTGTGCTGGCATAAATCATGCCGATATTGTTAGCACCCAAGGTGTAGGAGACGGCGAGCCCGCTGACAAGTGCCCCCGCCCTGTTCAGGGAGTCAATCGTAAGAATGCCGAACCTGGCGACAAACTGTGCGAATGAGGTGTAAGCCAGGAAGGTCAGCAAGCCTGTGGCCACGGGGGCAACGAACCAGAAAGCAACTACCGTTTCGGACCTGAGGGCGTTTACTGGGATGGCGGAGGAGTAGGTCGCACCGAGGAATGCGCTGACCATAATCATGCTGAATGAGACAGGAAGATTGATCAACGTCAGGCCGAGCGTCAGGACCACCGAGACAACCAGAGTCGCAAGCAAGATCGTGGACGTTGTGGTGGACGCGAGTGAGCCGCCGAGGGTTGCGGCCATCTTTGAGCCCTCCAGCAAAGTCCCCACCAAGAGGCCTATCACCGAAATCAGAACAGCGGCTGCGAACGGAAGAGAGCCCGATCCCCTAAGGTTCCCGATCAGGAAGGAGCTGTTGTTCCACCCGAACAGGAAGCTCAGTACGGCGGCCAGGCCGATGAGGAGCTCATCCATACCCTTTCGCGATTAGGACCAAAATCACGTCGCTGGCGTCTTCAGCGTTGTCGGCGACGTCGTCGGCCACGAAAACGAAGTCCCTCAGCTGGATGACGGTCACAGGGTTCATGGAATCGTTGGTCGAGAAGAGGGTCTTCAGGAAGGCATCCTTGTGTGAATCTGCTTCCTCTTCGAATTCTTCAACGATGTGCACCTTGGAGAGCGCCTCCTTCTTCCCCTTCTTGAGCGCCTCAACGAGTGTGGTGAGGGAAGCCACTGATGCCTTGAGGGCATTAAGGAACTGCTTGATCTCGGATGAAGCGAGCATGTCCTTTGCCTCCAGCCTGAGCCGCGAGTCGGAAGAGATGAAGCGAGCGGCGTCCTTGGCGCTGTCGGCTATGTTGTCTATCTTCTCGAGTAGATTGAGTATATCTTCCCGGACACCCCCAAAGAAGGCCCCCTCGGCAATCTTCAGGCCCAGGTCCCTGTGGATTTCGTCCGCCTTCGTTTCTCCCTCGAATACCCTCTCGACCAAGTCCGCGGCGGACTTTGTGTCTCCCTCGCCCCAGGCGAGCACACTCGCAACGAAAGAGTCCACAGTCTTGGCCACCGTGTCAAGAAGGACCAGCACACCGTCGAAGACTTCTTTCTCCCTCCTGTTCACTGAGAGGAAGCTAAAGTCGACCAATGCGTCTCTGAGGGCGGGACGGACGTCCCTTATGTCTTAGGCTACCACTTCGCTACACTTCGGCCATCCGGTTCTTTACTTTCGAGTGGAGGCCTCACCTTGAGGCCTGCCCGCCAGCCTAAGGTATTCCTCTATTCGTCGTTGACAGTCCAAACAGATCATTATCGTGAGTCCGCGCGGTTCTCTCACGTGATGCTCAGTGATATACCTCCATTCTTTGCAAATGGCACACTCTCCTTTCCCGCCCACACCATTCTAGAAGGTTACCAGACCTTAAGCTCGATTGTCAGCTTCCTGGCCGACAGGTGTTTCGTCTTGTGTTCCCTTGCTTTGCTGGGTCGCTTGACACCACAGGCAGGTTATGAAACTTCGTTGTGTGCAGTGGTTCTCGTCATTCCTGACGAGAGAGGTAACCGTAAAGGCGTAAAGGCGCAGGTTCCCCCGATTATGCATTGCGGACGTTAGCCGATAGGGCCTGGGAATAATGACGCGAACCAACAGTTGGACGCAGGGGGCCCCGTACGCCGCAGCGTTCGTTGTCACAGTCCTTTGGTCCTCTTCCTACGTGCTGATAAAATGGGGACTGGCTGACATCCCTCCGCTCTACTTCGCCACTGTCAGGTACGCCCTTGCCTTCTTCATTCTCTTGGCGTTCGACCTGGCGACGGGGATGGGAGGATCGTCGAGGAGTGACATGGGCGGCAAGAAGCAAATCGTGCTGCTTGTCATCGCCGGTCTTGGCGGGTACACAATCGCCCAGGGGCTCCAGTTTGTTGGCCTTTACTATCTCCCTGCGGTCACCACTAGCTTCCTGCTCAACTTCAACCCGTTCTTTGTCCTTATCCTAAGCATTGGGTTGCTTGGCGAGGGAACGTCGCTCGCTCAGCTGGGGGGTGTGGGGCTTGCTCTGGCCGGGGCATGGGCGTTCTTCAGCCAGCAAGCGGCGTTGGGAGGCAATGTGTTTGGCGTGCTCGTAGTGATTATCTCCGGCCTGGGCTGGGCCTGCTACGTCGTGGTGGCGCGGGTGCTCCAGCGATCGGGGCGGATGCGCTCACTTCGGCTCACCACCACGACCATGGGTATCGGGGTGGCTGGGATGGTTGTTTTGACATTGGTCACCGGCCAGTACGCACCCCTCACGTTGAGTGGCATTCTGATCATCGTCTGGCTTGCGACAGCAAACACCGCCCTCGCCTTCTTCATGTGGAATTGGTCACTAAAGTCCATCCCGGCTTACGAGCTCACGGTGTTTCAGGACCTTATGCTCGTGGAGATTGCCATCTTCGCTTTCATATTCCTGCAGGAGACCATAACGCCATTCATGGTGGGAGGCATGACCCTCGTCCTAGTTGGGGTGTTGATAGTGCAATTCAGGGCGAGAAGAGCAAGTCCTCGCCTAGTGAAGAGCCAGCTCTAGTCCACATCAATTTTCAGTGGCCCGTGGGGATGCTCCGCGGATGCCAGAGGAGGCTCTGATTTTCTACGGGATTCCTGGCAGCAGAAAGACCTCGGCGATCGTGTAACCTTCAGGACAGGCAATCACTGGGAGGGCCGTATCCAGCTTCGCATGGTCACCGGCCATCCATCTCATTTCTCGTTGAAGGGGCATGCCCATTCATTCGTCAACTTCATTGAAACCCATTTAACGCTGCAAAATGCAGCTCAGGCCACCTGATTGATTAAGAAAACAAGAACAGCAATCAGCACTGCGGTCAATGTTGCCATAATCATCGTCATCATCATAGCCGCGGCCGGCGCCGCGGCCTACTACGCTTCCACGGTGACCCCCGTCACTGTGACGAGCACCACCACGGCGACGACTACGGTCACGGCAACGGCAACAAGCACGTCGACGAGTGTTTCAACGAGCACGTCGACGGCGACGAGTGTTTCAACGAGCACGTCGACGGCGACGAGTGTGTCTACAACGACGTATCTATCCGGGTCGCTTAACATAATCACATTTACCGACCCGTCTAACGCATGGCTTCAGGCAGCTGCGGACTCGTTCGAAATACTCCACCCTGGAGTGAAGATCACAATCACACCCCAGGGGTTCAGTAGCTACACTACCACGGAGAAGACTTGCCTAGAGGCGCAATGCTCTACCTACGATATCATTACGGACACCTCGACCAGCGCCCTTGGTTTCGCTCAGTATGTGTTGAACCTGAACGGATTGGTGACCCTCAACTCGTCTGACATTCCGGCCCCACAGCTCAACTTTGGGGGCTACTACCAGCTGGCGAACGGGACTAAGGAGCTCATAGGAATCCCCTATGACACGTCCACATTCACCATCTTCTACAACCAGACCCTGCTCAGTAACCCGACCCTGAACGCCCAGTTCCAGAAGGAATATGGCTTTAGCATGAGCCCACCCTGGTCCAACTGGCAGGCCATCCTAGACGTGGACAACTTCCTCGTCACCCAGACCCACACCGTCACGTACGGCCTGGTCACTGACGGGTCCGAGAGTCACGACATCATAGACACCTATCCGGCGATCTACGGGTATTACTACTCCCACGACTCGTCCATCAGTGGCAGCAACCCCGATGGTGGCCTTCTGAACTATAACATCATGTTCAACGGCTATGCAGGTTCAAGCGGCATCCCCAATCCATCATTCAATGGTACTGCCGGGACACAGGCCCTTCAGATGATGTACAACCTGATGCAGTACGACCCACAACCAGCAGGGACTACCGTGAACTATGGCACGGTCTTCGCGCCTCTCCAAACAGGCGAGGCATGGGGAGCCCTCATGTTCACGGCTGATGCGTCGACACTGCTTTCAAACTCGACCATCTCTAAGTCCATCGCGGTGAGCCTTTGTCCGGGTGGCTACGCTGAGACTGGGACCGACTTCTATGCCATCAACAAGTACTCCAACAATCAAGCCCTCGCCGCTGCTTTCATTCAGTATTTGATTTCGCCAAGCGTCAACGCACGGATCTACACGATAGCCGGCGAGTTCCCCATCTCAGCGGCAGCGACGGCCATACTCACCTCAAACAGCTCTATTCCGCAGCAGGCAAGGAACGTGATACAGCAGGTGTTCAACACAGGAGCAGAGGGGTGGGCTAACCCCCCGAACCTCACCATAACGTCCTCGACCCTCATACCTGCCTTCAACGAGCCTGTTTACAGTTTCCTCACGGGCACCACTAACAGCACATCCGCAGCGCAACAGGCACTGGACACGGCCGAGGCGGCTTGGATACAGGCCGTAGGCTGAATGCCAGTGCCTACCCCGATTTTTCCCCCTGACTCATCCGGGAAAACTCGAGGCATTGGCGTCAGGCTGGAGGAAATCTCGAAACAGTTCGGGAAGTTGTCTGTGTTTAGCCACGTGAACCTAGAGATTTCTGTCGGGGAGCTTTTCTCCCTGGTCGGTCCGTCCGGGTCCGGCAAGACCACTCTGCTGAGAATTATAGCTGGTCTCGAGGTTCAGGACTCGGGACACGTCTACATAGGACCTAGGGTTGTGGACAAGCTGAGCCCCGCGAAGAGGAACATTGGAATGGTTTTCCAAGATTATGCCCTTTACCCTAACAAGACGGTCATGGACAACATCATCTCCCCGCTCAGGGTGAAGGGAGTGAATAAGGGAGACGCGATTAAGGAGGCCAGAGAGATTGCGGAGTTGCTCGGAATTGGCGAGACGTTCGACCGAAGGCCCGGCCAGATTTCAGGAGGACAGCAGCAGAGGGTGGCTCTGGCCAGGGCCCTAATCAAGCACCCTGATGTGTTCCTCCTCGACGAGCCCTTCTCAAACCTCGACGCCCAGTTGAGGTATTCGGCTAGGAAGTTCCTTAGGGAAGTTCAGAGGAAGTTTGGGATAACCACAATCTACGTGACCCACGACCAGTCCGAGGCTCTCTCCATATCAGACAGGGTGGCCATAATGGGTAGCGGCAGAATCCACCAAGTCGGGACACCCAAGGAAATCTATTCTTCCCCTTCAGACGAGTTCACAGCCACGTTCATCGGAAGCCCGCCCCTGAATGTCCTTAGCGTGAACGTCACAGGGGGCATCTCGTCTCCAATCGTACTTCCCCTCGACGGCCTATCCGACGGCACATTCAACGTGGGGGTCAGGCCGGAGGGACTGGTCTTGGGCACTGGGCCCAATGAGGCAGAGATGACGGCCTTCGAATTTGCAGGCAGGGAAACCCTGGTCTACCTCAAGATTGCGGGAATTGAGCTCAGAGCGATTGTGCCTGACGCCAGCGGGTTGAAGGTAGGACAGAAGGTTCGGTTCGGCGTCCAGAGAAACGCCTTACATGTCTTAGTGAAGGAGGCGAGATAGCATATCCAAGTTAGGGGATGTTCTTTCTAAGAGAGTATTCTACATTCCAGCTGTCGTCTACCTCTTTCTCTTTGCTCTGGTCCCCATGGCGATATCCATCGCCCTGTCTGCTCCCAACTCGAACCTCTCTTCGTACGTTCAGCTTTTCAAGATGACCGACTTCCCGAGGATTCTTTACAACACTCTCGTCTTCGCCGTGGGAACCGCCGTCTCTTCGGTACTCATCGGCACAGCCTTTGCCATCCTGGTAGACAGCAGAAGACGGGGCAAGCGTGTCATATCGCTAATTGCCTATCTGCCGTACATGATTCCGTTCACAGCCAGCGCCCTGGTGTGGGCTACGCTGTTCAACCCAGGATACGGCCCCGTCGATCCCATTCTAAAGGCGGTGGGGCTGCCTGCAATCGACTGGCTGGGTCCCTCGACACAACTGTATTCGCTCACCCTGGTGAGCGTATGGGCGGGTATCCCCCTTGCGTTCCTCATCATCTTGGCGGGGCTGACCTCTGTTCCGAAGCAGGTGAAAGAAGCGTCCTCGGTGGATGGCATGGAGATGTGGGACTACTACTCCTCGGTGGCGCTTCCTTTAGCCAAGGGGGCAATCATGACTGCGTTTCTAATGACCCTGATACTCGCCTTCGGGAACTTCGACCTTCCTTACATAATCAGCGGAGCCGGTGGTGTTCCGCCGACTACAATGGCCACCCTCGTCGTCTACGCCTTCGCCGAGATGTTCTATGTAGGAGGCCCCTATACAGCCCAGGGACTAGCCGCTGCTATCTTCATTGCCCTGATGGCGAGCATACCGGGCCTTCTGCTCGTCAGGACGACCCTCGGAGGTTCGAACCGGGGCAAGGCCAGGCTGCTCAGTTGGTTACACATGCCGAGCTTACATCTCCGTCGGCCAACCCTCCTTCGCCTTCCGAAGGCCCCATTCAAGTATCTGATCTACATCGTTTGTGCTCTCGTATCTGTCTTCATCCTATTTCCCGTCTACTGGATGGTCCTGGTTGCCTTCCGGCCGCAATCTCTCGACTATCTCCTGCCTCCAATCATATATCCTAGCAAGATAATCACCGATGTCTTTCTCACTACGGTCAGCCAGGCGTCTCCTGAGATCATAACCACTTTGGCCGTTGCAGGCGCTGTCACCGTGCTGACAATCTTACTGGCAGCTCCGGCCGCCTACACCATCGCAAGAGAACGGAGGAGAGGTCTCCTCGGAATCATGATCTACATCTTTTCGTTGCCATCGATAGTCTTTGTGTTTGGGGCCTTCTACATTATCTCCAGGCTGAACATTCTCAACACCTGGCTTGCTTTGATCCTGACCGAACCCCTCTTCACAATTCCGTTCGTGGTCTGGACCATGAGCAACTTCTACAACTCCCTTCCCAAGCAGTACGAAGAGGCCGCGCAGGTGGACGGCTACTCGCGCCTACGCTCTTTCTTCTCGGTAGTCATGCCCCTCGCCCGGCCCGGGCTGATAGCGGCGGGGATGGTGGCCTTCATCTTCGCGTGGCACCTTCTCCTGTTCCCCCTAGTCCTCTCGCAGACTAGCTACAACTTCAGCTTCCCGCCCGTCGGGTCGAACACTGTCACGACGTTCGCGATTCTCTTCGACCCCGATAGCACGGGGGGCACTATCAGCAACAACGTCTGGACGCAACTTGCCTCGGCTGGGATAATCTTGGCAGTCCCGGTCATCATACTTTCAGTCATCGCCCAGGGATACCTTCTGAAGGGACTCTACTCGGGCGGGACCAAAGGGTAGAGGGGTCTCTGGAATACCTCGTCTCCGGTCACCTGCGGCTCGGGTCGCGAATCAGACGGTGGCACTAGACCTTCCTAGAGAGCATCCTAAGCAACTGCGATTCCTTGTCGGATGGAATAATGCCGCCCGATGCAAGACTATGCCCCCCGCCGGACCCCCCCAACTTCGAACTCATCTCCCCGATGAGCCTACCAAGATGAACCCGGCACTCGGAGGTCCCCCGAAGCTCCACTGCCAGCTCGCCGGGCTTGTTCTCCCTTATGGCCACACCGACCGGCACCTTGAACGCCCCGAGGAGGAGCTTCGCCACGATGCCACTCGAATACTCTGTGGTGTCCATGTAGGCGAGCCCCCCCACCCGCTTCCCACGCCTGTTCACTTCATCCATTAGTTTCGCTTCCAATCCGACCTGCTTCAGAGCACTCTCAGGAACCCCTTCGATTTCGTGGGGTAGCCTGCCGGCGGACAGCTCCCGTACCAACATGTCGGGAAAGCCATCCCTCCCGGCCTTGAAGGAGAGGGCTTGTGAAAGAAGCGACGCCTCCGCTAAAACGAAGTGCCTGTCCGTCATCTCCATGAGCCTCGACGCCTCGGGCGTGTAGTCCATTTCATCGGTCACGGCGCCATAGAGCGCCAGGATCTGGGAGGGTGGCCGCAGTAGGTTCCTAAAGGTGAGATAGGTCAGAATGCTGGCGCACTCTCCCTCGCGGTGGACGAGCCTGACCCCACATTTCCTGATTCTTGTCTTCGCAGCGGCAGGGAGATAATGGTGGTCGATGTATGTCACGTGTGCCCGGTTTGCAAGAGAGACTATTGTGGTGATGAAAGGTCCCGTCTCAGAAATATCCACCCCGAGGTCGCAAATGAAGAGCCTCTTTGCTTCTCGTGGCACCGCTCGCAGGTCTTCCAATACTCGCCCATAGTCTGTTAAGGTCACTTCCGCTCCGGTGGCCGCTTTAGTCAAGGCTGCTGCGCTAATCCCATCGATGTCCTTCACGTGTGATACGCAGTAGTTCAATCCCTGCGCTGCGCCAGTTGGTGGTGATTTAAGGGATGAATTCGTGACTCCTCCGTTGGAGCCCCCGCTAACATTGAACGGCCATAATCGCCCTAATCGCCTGATCGCAGGGGTCCCTCGGAAGGGTTTTCGAGTGGGAGTCGGCGGCCTGCTGTAATCGAAGTCTTTACGTAGCCTCGAGGTTGCAGGCAGGCAAGATGCGTCATAAACCTCGAGCGAGGAAACCAGAGCTCGCTCTCTATGGAGGTTCTCCGGTAAGAACAAAGCCGCTCCCCGTAATGCATCCCGGAGGGACCGCCATCGGGGAGGAGGAGATCAGAGCCGTAACCGCGGTGCTTCGGAGCAAATCACTTTACAGGTTCTATGGACCTGATTTCAGGGACGTCACTGGAGCCTTCGAATCAGACCTGGCAGACTATGAAGGGAGAAGGTATGCCCTCGGACTTACCTCCGGAACCGCCGCTCTCCACACCGCTTTGGTGGCGCTTGGAATCGGTCATGGAGACGAGGTGATAATTCCTACCTACGCTTGGGTTGCATGCCCTGATGCCGTCGTGGCTGCGGGCGGCATCCCCGTGCTAGCGGACATAGACGACTCCATGACAATCGATCCAATGGACGTGGAGAGAAGAATCACCAAAAGGACGAAGGCGATCATGGCTGTTCATGCGCGTGGCGTCCCCTGCGACCTCACGACCCTGAGGGAGGTTGCCAATCGCAACTCTGTGCCGTTGATTGAAGATGTCGCACAGGGGGCGGGAGCCACCTACAAAGGCAGGAAGCTCGGAAGCTACGGGGAAGTGGGAACATTCAGCTTTCAACTCAACAAGATGATCACGGCGGGAGAGGGCGGAGCCCTCGTGACCGACGACAGGAGGACGTATGAAAGGTGCGTGATGTTCCACGACATAGGGACCCCCTACAGGCAATTCTCCGGTCAGGGAGTGAAGTTCGAAATCGAGCCCTTCCCAGGAGTCAATTACAGGATGAACGAGATCGCAGCGGCGATCCTCAGGGAACAACTCAAGAAGATGGACGGCGTCGTACGCGAGATAAGGAAGAAGAACGCCTTGGTCCGGAAAGGAATCGAAAACATCGAGGGAATTCGGTTCAGGCGATCCAACGACGAGAAGGGGGAATCTGGGATATCGTTAGTCTTCTTCGTCGAAAGCCCTGCCAAGGCACGTCTCTTCAAGGACGCGCTTGTGGCGGAGAACATCAGAACCACAAGTGGAGGTTACCCGACCGTCGTCTACGATCCACGAGTCGTGGATGGCCACACATTCATGCACTGGGGGCACATAATCAAAGACTTGAACATCAGAGGACACAAAAGGTCCCTTGACCTGATGACGAGAGCCGTTCACCTAGACATCAGCCCGCTGCTTAGCGAAGGGGACGTCGGAGACATAATTGAAACGGTGTGGAAGGTTTCCGCTGCCGTCCTCTAGTTTGATTTTCTGAACTTAAAAGCCTCAGCCGTCGGCCCTTTGATGGATGACATCTGAACTAGGCCTCGGGCTGATAGGCGCGGGGGCCATTGGGAGGGTCCACGCCAACAACATACACACGAGCATCAAGGGAGCAAGGCTCGCCGCGGTTGCGGACATCGACCAGAAGGCGGCGAGGTCCGTTGCCGGGGATGCCAAGGTGTATTCTGACTTCCACGAGATGATCAGGGATCCCTCAGTCGAGGGTATCATCGTCTGTACGCCCCCGTTTCTGAAGATGGAGATTACGAAGGAGGCGGCGGACGCAGGGAAGTCTGTCTTCTGTGAGAAGCCGATCTCTGTTACGCTTGATGATGCGAACGAGATGGGGGAGATTGTGAAAAGAGGCAGGATCAGGTTCCAGGTCGGTTACCAGAGGAGGTTCGATCCCTCATACCTGAAGGCGAAGCACGCCATGGAGACAGGAGAGTTGGGGGAGCTTCTCCTCCTGAAGGAGCATAACAGGGACCCACCGGGACCCATACTCGGTTGGTCGACGATCCCGGCCAAGAGCGGGGGGATATTCCTGGACACCACGAGCCACGACTTCGACGCCGTGAGGTGGCTTTCAGGGAGCGAAGTGGTCAGGGTCTACGCCGAGGGAGCCGCCCTCGTTTACGAGGACCTTCGCAAGAACGGAGACTTCGACACCACCACCGTGGTGATGAAGCTCGCCAGCGGCGCACTCGCCTACGTTGACTCCTGCTACAACACGGTCTATGGTTTCGACGCCAGGCTCGAGATGCTAGGGACGAAGGCAGCCGTCTCGGTGGATATCGGAGAGAAGTCTTTCGCTCACGTCAGAACCTCGGCAGGGACAAGCAACGAATACTTCGAAGGGTTCGCCGCCAGGTGGGCTCAGGCCTACAGAGACGAGATAGCGGACTTCGTTGACTGCATACGGACCGGGAGGGAGGTCAGGGTCGGTATTGGCGACGGACGCGAGGCGCTAAGAATCGGCCTGGCCGCGCGAGCGTCCATAGCCGAAGGAAAGCCCATAGCTCTGGAGAGGGAATAGGTCACATCAACGGGACGAGGTAGTCGTGGTTCTTCTTGATGGACTCTTCAACGGTCGTTGTGTGGGCGAAGTCGACCTCGACCATCAGCCAGCCACGATACTTGACCTTCTTCAGGGCCCCCATAATCGCGGGGAAGTCGCAGAGCCCTTCTCCGAGATCAACGAAATCGTTGTCGTAGTCTATGTCCTTTGGTGCCTTCCTCGTCTTTAGGTCCTTGAGATGCACCAGGCATAGCCTGTCCGTGTAGCGTTCGATGAATGCGGGAAGGTCCATACTCAGAGCTTCCTGGTGCGCAGAGTCGAAGCAGACGTCGAGGGACGCCGGTTTGCATGCGGCGATGAGCTCGTCAAGCTGCCGGGTGGTTTCAACGCTGCTCTTGACGTGGGGGTGAAGGCCCACCTTGAGGCCTCTCTTCCCGAACTCCCTGAGATGCATCCTTGTGACTTCCGCTGCATCAGCAGCGTCTTTCGCAAAGAGGCAGAGCCAACCTGATTCCGCTCCCATGCGATGGGCCGCCTCGGCCTGATAGGCTGTGTTGTCATTGATTGCCATTGACGGGACGTCAAGGCCCGCCGACCTTGCGATGTCTTTGACCATTTCTGGCTTCTTCATCAGCTCTTCTGGGAGCAGGTTGTACTCTATGCCGATTCCCTTGTATCCTGCGTTGGCCACAGAGTCGGCTATTCTACGGAACGAAGGGACGTCATTGATTTTTCCCCACGCAATGGCACTGCACGATAGTTTCAATTTGGACACCGACAAATGGCGAAAAAAGGCCCTCTTTAGCTGTTAAAGGTGACCGTGTTGAATATCGCTGTGGAAGACTGGCCGCTAAAGACCGGGTCCACATAGAAGTTCTTGACGACACTCTTCTGCCAAACCAGAGAGCCCGATCCGAAGAATGGCTTGATGGTGCCTAGCCAGATGTAGGGCGCGTCGTTGTAGACCTGGGTGTATGCCGCCGTGCAGAGGTTGAGGAGCTGGGTCGTGTTTGATATGGTTGTGAATCCGTCGACGCACTGCTGCACCGTTGGGTTCGAGTAGATGGCCCAGTTGTTAGAAGAGGTGGCGTTGTTGACGAACAGAAGCCAGGCATCGGCGGGGGTGTCAGCCGCAGGGGCGAAGGTCCCTGTGCCGAACCAAGTCAGCTGGGAAGTCTCGTTTGCAGTGCTCAGAGCCTGACTGTACGAGCAGGTCCCTCCCGTAAGCGGGCAAGCGTACTGAGCCGAAGGTGTAACGATTATGTTCACTTTGAGCCCGATCTGGGCCAGGTCGCTCTGAACTATCTGGGCGGTGGAATCGCAGTAATCGCACCCCTGAACCACTCTGAAGTCCATCGAAGGCAGATTCGCGGGATTGATCCCTGCGTTCGAGAGGATTGCCTTGGCAGCCGTGATGTTGTACTGATAAGGCGTGGCCCCTCCTAGTCCGTAGAACTGGCTGAACACAGGGTACTCCGGGCCTATCATGGGCCCGAGACCGCCGAAGAATACCTTGTCGGAGATGTCGGTATAATTAATCGACCTTACAATCGCCTGCCTGACCGCAGTTATGTTGGTTGGCGCTCTCTGAGTGTTCATCGCGATTCCCACGAACACTGCGGACGAGTCGGGGAAGTTGAACGTGCCATAGGTGGATGGGTTACTCAGCACCGCGGGGTAATCCGCGGTCAAGATTCCCGCTATCTGGGCTGCACCCGTCGATAGGTCTGTGAACCGTGCAGTGTCGGTGGGGATGGTCTGGACAACGACGTTCTTGGCGTGCCCTGGGTCGAGGTATGGATCCGCGGCGATCTGAGCCGCGGTCAGACTATCCCCCCAGTAGTTGGGGTTCTGAGCGAACTTCACGAACGACCCCTCTGACACCTGAGTCACGACATAGGGGCCGGTCCCTGGGATAGGGTGCTGATTGAAGTAAGTGTTGTACCCTGACGCAGTGCCAAATCCTCCGTGGTCAAGTAACCACTGGGTATCGAAAATAAGACCGACGTAGACTACGAGAGTCCCGAGGAAGTAATTGAAGGGTGCCGCCAGATGGAATACGATGTTGGTGGAGTTGGTGACGTAGATAGGCCAGTTGGTGTTCTCCATCATCGATAGCGCCTGGGAGCTGGGGTTGATGAGCCCGCTCGAGTTTAGCATGCTGATCTGAGTAGGCCCGAAGGTGACGTTCGAGAAGTTGAACACGTTGTACGACTCCAGGAACGAGGAACTGTTCCCAGAGAGGTAGTAGAAGCCGTACATCTCAGCCCACACCTGGTAAGAGTTCAATGGGTTCCCGTCGGAGAAGTTGACATTAGGTCTGAGGTGGAAGGTGTATGTCCTCCCGTCGGATGACTGGGTCCACCAGTTCGCGAGCCCAGGAACGTAAACAATCTTGCCAGAGTTGTAGAGGGCGTTGGGATCCAGCGTCACCAGGGGCTGGTAAACCGTGTAGGTCAGCCAGTTGGGGTATGGAATCTCTCCTAGGGCGTTCAGCTGGTTCAGGTCCCCTGCCGGCCAGAAGACCTCGTCAATGGTCAGGGTGTTCCTTGTGACCCCGCCGACACTCGAAGTGCTTGTCGAATTCGAAGTGGTTGTCGTGGTAATGCTGCTCGAGGTCGTAGAAGTGGTGGAGCTTGTGGTTGATGACGAAGGTGCCACGTATGCCAAGTAATATGCGGCGCCCGCCGCAAGGACAATCAGAACAACAACGACCACGGCGACGACAGTTCTGCCTATACCCCTGGAATAGGACGAGGAAACTTGCAAATAATCGACTGCTTAGACTATTGGAGGTTCATTATTTAAGGGTCGCGATTCCATCGCGGACATACCTTCTCGAAGAGCCGGGTCATGCGGTCTTCTCCAAGAAAAGGCATGCGGCCATGCGCCCCTCGGAGACCCCGTTCAGGGGCGGGACCTCGACCGAACAAACCGATTCGGCGAAGGGACATCTGGGGTGGAATTTGCATCCGCTCGGGGGGTCGATAGCGCTCGGGACCTCCCCGGTTATCTCGGTCTCCAGCAAAGTTCTGTTCCAAGGATCCGGGGTCGGCGCAGACTTCATCAGGGCGATGGTGTACGGATGCCTCGGCTTCCCGAGGACTTCGGAGCTTGGCCCGTACTCCACAACATTCCCCGCGTACATTACTGCCATCAAATCGGAGAGGTAGGATGCGACCGCGATGTTGTGGGTGATTAGCATGTACGCGAGTGAGAACTTCTTCTGAAGTTCGACGAGGAGCTTCAGGATCTGCGCCTGAACCGAAGCGTCGAGGGCACTCGTCGGCTCGTCCAGAATCACGAGCTTCGGCCTCGTGGAGAGGGCTCTCGCAATGGCGACCCTTTGCTTCTGTCCGCCGCTGAGCTGCTTTGGAAGGCGCTCAGCGAAGTCGTCGGAGAGGCCAACCGCATGTAGACTCTCGAAGGCCGCTGATCTAATTTCAGAATTTCCCATCTTTGTTAGCCCCTTCAGGGGTTCCGCGACCGTGTCCACAACGCTCATCCTCGGGTCAAGGGAGGAGTCGGGGTCCTGGAATACCATCTGCAGCTTCTGGTAGACTTCGGCGTCCTTGGCCCTGCCGTCATCGATTCTTTGGCCGTCGAAGTGTATCTCCCCGCTCGTGGGTGGGGTAAGAAGCGCCAGTGTCCTGGCGAGCGTGGTCTTGCCGCAGCCTGACTCCCCCACCACGGCCAGTGTCTTTCCGTACGGGATCGTTATCGAGACGCCGTCCACGGCCTTCACGATTCTTTCTTTGGCCCTGGAAAACGGATTCATCCCTCTGGTGGACGTGTAGTACTTTCGCAGGTCCACCGTCCTTAGCAGGAGCTCATTCACCATACTTGAAGCACGCCACCCTGTGGTCTTCTCCAACTTCCTTCAGCACAGGTACCCTACTGGAGCACACATCCATGGCGAGTGGACACCTGGGCTGGAATTGGCACCACTCTTTCCTCAGCGTCAGATCGGGTATTGTCCCTTTGATGGGAGTGAGCTCTCTGCCGTCCCTACGACCAGTGGGAATGCATGAAAGTAGTCCCTGGGTGTAGGGGTGCTTTGGGTGCGAGAAAATTTCATGCACCTCTGCGTCCTCCACGATCTTCCCCGCGTACATCACGATAACCCTGTCGGCTACCTGGCTCGCCACCGCGAGGTCGTGGGTGACGAGCATTATAGTGGTCCCAAGCTTGTCCTTGATTTCCTTCATCAGTTTTAGGACCTGGGCCTGGGTAGTGACGTCGAGGGCTGTCGTGGGCTCGTCGGCGATGAGCAGCTCCGGCTGCTGGGAGAGAGCCATGGCGATCATAGTCCTCTGCCTCATCCCTCCCGACAGCTCGAAGGGGTAGCGGTCTATGATCAGAGCGGGGTCGGGGATCCTGACGAGCGTCAGCATCTGCTCAACCTCCCTCTTGAGCTCGGGGGGGAACTTCCACTTCCTCCCTGGGAGCCTCGGAGCACCCTTCATCGGGAAACTCGAATTCTCCCTTTGAGTCCGCAGGACTACGGCTTCGGCAATCTGCTCCCCTATCCGCCTCAGAGGGTTGAGGCTCGTGAGGGGCTCCTGAAAGATCATCGCGATTTCTGAGCCCCTGTATTTCCTCATCTCATTTGGGCTCAGTTTCGTCAGGTTCACGCCCTTGTAGGAGATGGTGCCCCTCTCAATCGTGGCCACCCGAGAGGGAAGGAGCCCAATGGCTGCCAGTCCAAGTGTTGACTTCCCACACCCCGACTCCCCCACGAGGGCGATGAATTCTCTGTCCTCGACCTTCAGATTGACCGAGTCGAGGGCCCTGACTTCTCCTCCGGAGGTGCGGTAGTGGACGCTGAAATCCACGAGTTCTAGGACTGTTGCCATGCCTATCTTATCCCCAGGGTGTCCTTGATGCCGTCCCCGAGCAGGCTGAAGCCAATCACTCCCACTGAAATGATGATCCCTGGAATGATTGCCAACCAGGGGTCGGTCAGGACGTATCCGTTGTATGCGGCGACCATCTGGCCCCAGTCAGGGGCGGGGGGGCGGTTCCCGAGGCCGAGGAATGTCAGACCCGAATAGACCAGGATGACTGTGCCGATGTCGAGGGTCGCATACACGAGCATCGTCCCGGAGATGTTGGGGAGCACGTGGCGGAACAGTATTCTCCGGGGCCTTTGGCCAGAGAGTCGAGCGGCCTCGATGTAGTTCTGATGGGCGACCTTCAGGGATTCTCCCCTGGCAAGCCGGGCGTAGGGGGGCCACCACGTAATCGTGAGCGCTATGCCCATGTTGACGATCCCGCCGCCGAGGACAGCCCCAATGACGATGGCGACGAGCAACACGGGGAGAGCGAAGAAGACGTCGGTGACCCTCATCAGGAACTCGTCCATGAGCCCGCCCCTCAACCCCGCAAGGCCTCCCAGGAGACCCCCGATGACCACCGCCGCCCCTACGACGACGAATCCTATCATGAAGTCGTACGGGGTCGCGACAAGAATCCTGCTGAAGACGTCTCTCCCGAGGTTGTCGGTCCCGAATGGGTGAGCGAGCGAAGGAGGGAGGAGTATTGCGCTCGCCTGGTTGGGGAGGGGATTGGCAGGATACGGAGTGATCTGGAAGTTGAAGAGGGCTGAAATCTCCATCAATATCGCCGTGACGACGAAGATGAGGATTATCGAGAAGCCGACCTTCGATTCTATGTTCCTGGTCATCAGTGCCAGAGTGCCCCTGATGCGACCTTCGACCGTCGGCTTAGCCTGACTAGCCAAGCCTGACCTCCGGATCCACATAGGCATAGAGGACGTCCGCCACCAGATTGGTTAACACGATTATCGCTGCGAACACGAGGACGGTGGCCATGATGCCCGGATAGTCGTCGCCCTGCAGGGCGACGAATGCGTAGCGCCCCATCCCGGGGTAACTGAAAAGATACTCCACGAACACGGAGCCGGTCAGGAGAAATGTCATCACCAGTGAAGAGATGGTTATCAGGGAGATAGCCGCGTTGGGGAGTCCGTGCCTGTAGAACACCGTTCCCTCGTCCAGCCCTTTCGACCTGGCGGTCCTAATGTAATCCATCTGCATGACGTCCAGAAGGGAGCTCCGGGCTACCCGCGTGATGACCCCGAAGGTCACCAAGCCCAACGTCAGGGAGGGGAGGATGAGGTGAAGGGATGCGTTCTCGACGAAGGAGAAGTTCCCCTGTATCAGCGCGTCGAAGATCGGGAATCCCGTGATGACCGGCGAGGGTGAGACCAGCAACGGGTTGTAGGCCCCGCCCGTCGGAAGGATTCTGAGGTACAGCGACATTATCACAAGCATTACGATTCCGATGAAATACGGCGGGGACGAGTACCCTCCAAGATAGAACACCCTAATCAGCGTGTCGACAGGAGTGTTATGATATCTCGCCGCCAAGATCCCAAGTCCGAGTCCAAGGACGACGCAGATCACGAAAGCGAGGAAGACTATCTGAAGGGTCACTGGGAGGGTCTGGGCAATCACGCTGGAGACCGGCGCGAAGTCTCTCGAAGGAGAAAGACCGAGGTTCCCCTGTATCATCCCGCTGAGGTAATAGAGGTACTGGACGTAGATGGGATCGTTAAGATGATACTTCGCCGCGTAGGCCTTGGCGACTGCCGGGTACAGCTCGGCCTCCTTTCCGAGCCAGGCTTGTATGACGTTGCCCGGAATCAGGTGGGAGAGGACGAAGGTGAGTGTCAGTACGCAGAAAAGAACGAACACAGCGAAAGCGAGGCGCCTGAGAAGGAACCTCAGCAGGTTCAAGAGCGGTCGAACGGGACAGGGCGCTAGAAAAGCGTTCTTCGGGGATGGCCTGGCTCCAACGATTAAAATAGCGCCCCCTGAGTCGACGGAACGATGCGATCCGCCCCCCGGGACGGGGCACAGTTCATTGCTGAGTTCCTGAAAAAATCAGGGGTCAGGTATCTTTTCGGGATTCCAGGTCATGGCAATGTCTCGATATTCGATGCGGCCAGGGACATGGCCCCCGATCTGAACGTGGTGGCGGTCAAGCATGAACAGTGGGGGGGCCACATGGCGGACGGCTACTTCAGGGCAAACAGAAGGAGGCCCGCTGCTGTCACGACTTCGGTGGGTCCGGGGGCTACAAACCTTGCAACAGCGTTTGCGACGGCCTATGTAGACTCGTCCACCTTTCTGGCGTTCACGGGTCAGATCCAGACTTACCTGTTCGGCAGGGGCATCTTCCAGGAGGTGGAGAGACGCCATTGGGTGGACTATGCAAACGCAATGGACCACCTGGTCAAAGGCTCCTGGACCGTCACCAGCGCCGCGCAGCTCCCGAGGGTGATGACAGAATCATTCAGGGTCGCGCTTGGAGGGAGGCCCGGCCCGGTATTGGTGGATGTCCCCATGGACGTGCAGGTCGAGAAGACCGGAGCCGTGGTGCCTTGGGTGAGAAGCCACCTCTTTGGGGGAAGGATACGTCCCGATTCGGATAAGATTGTGGAGGCGGCAAAGCTCCTGCTCTCGGCCGAGAGGCCTGTGGTCCTTGTCGGGGGAGGGGTCGTGATGTCTGACGCAAGCAAAGAGGCAGTGGACATTGCGGAATTTCTTGGAGCCCCAGCACTCTGCACTTTCAGAGGGGATTCGAAGGGTGGCTTCCCCGAGGACCACGAGCTGTATGGCTTCCACCCTGGGAACATAGGGAACGCCGTCTCCAATGAAGTGGCGAGGAGCGCGGACGTGATCCTGGCTGTCGGGGTGACCTTCAGCGACGAGACGACGAGCTCCTATTCCCCCGGCGTCACATTCGAAATCCCGCCCTCGAAGCTTATCCATATCGACATAGACCAGCACGAACTTGGAAAGAATTACCCCACTGAGATAGGAATCGTCGCCGACGCCAAGGTCGCGCTCCTGGACCTGCTGGAGGCGATGAAGAACCTCCGAGGGAAAGGGGGACCGAGGACCTCCGCATGGCTGAAGCGGTTCAGGACGCTCAAGGCGAAGTGGGAGCAGGAGATGGAGGACATGAGGAAGGAGTCCCCCATGGGAATCCCGAACGTGGTCTCAATCATGAGAGAAAGGCTCCCCAGGAGCACGATAGTCACGGTCAGCGCAGGACTCCCCCAGGAGATAATGTCGCAGCAATGGATTGCCTACGGTCCGAGGACCTTCATCAGCTCTGGCGGCTTTTCGACCATGGGCTTCGGACTCCCAGCTGCCATCGGCGCAAAACTGGCCAGGCCCGGTGTCCAGGTCGCGGCCGTCGAAGGGGACGGTTCGTTCATGATGAACAGCGTAGAGCTCGCCACAGCGGTGCAGCTCGAGATCCCGCTCGCCGTGATCGTGTTGAACAACAGGGGGTGGGTGTCAATCCGCGACCTTCAGATAAGGTCGTTCGAGAAGAGAACCGTAGGAACGGAATTCACGAAGAAGGACGGCTCACCCTTTCGAGTAGACTTCGAGAAGCTGGTGAAGGCCTATGGCGCTGGCTACCTGCTGGCGTCCACGACCGCTGAGTTGAAGAAGACACTCGATGAAGCCAGGAGCTCGTCCTCTCCCGTGGTGGTGGAAGTGGAGGTCGAGAGGAGGTTCCCTCAAAGCGGGACCAGGGCTTACGGGTTCTGGGACATACCTTCGAGGTACAGGTGAACCCTGATTGCTAGTTGACCATACCGCC
>DASPPO010000022.1:0-41200 GCA_035625455.1 Nitrososphaerales archaeon
AGCTTCACGATCTCCTCCGAGACGAGCTTCTCCATATGCTTTGCTAGCTTGACCGTCCCGCAGGTCGGATTTGAGCCGACGACACTCCGGTGACTGTGGCCTGAGTAGGCTGAGCGGGTCAGCCGATAGCCGACCTCTACAGCCGGAAGCTTGTGGCCCCTTTGGGTCTACCAGGCTGAGCTACTGCGGGACGTGCGGCCGACTTCTCAAGATTTCTTAAGCGTTTCATGTCCGTCAGTTCGTTATTTCTGGTCTGCCTCAAAACAGTCCATGCCAGGAACTATGCCCGAAGCATCCGGAGTACTAAAGGTAGCAATGATACCAGTCATCTCGGACCCGGCGAAGTGTCTTTCGGGGGCCACCAAAGGCGACGACTGTTTGCCCAGGTTCCTTCCCTGATTACACTCTCGGTTCGCGGTCATCCGCCGCGACGGTGCTGGAACTGACGGCCGGAAAGGTTCTCGGAGGACCCCCCATGTCGATTTCGGAGGGGTTCCATCCTCTGAAAGTCCAGAACCTGTGAAGGGTGTAACTTCCGGCTACTATGAGAAGCGCGAGCGCCTGACCCTCAAAGGTCTGAACATTGGGGAAGATGGAGAACCAGGTGCCAGCCCATGCTGGGACTCCCTGCAGCCATGGGATATTCGTTGTCCCGACCCAGCCGGCGATCTGCATCTCGTTGACCTGCTCCCCGACCATCACGAAGAGGACCCCGGTTAGGAGTGCCCCGGTCGCGACGAGCATTTTCTTGTACGGGAGTCGGTCACCTTCTACAAGCGTCAGCCACCCCGTCGCCGCGGTCAGGACCAAGCCCCCGGCCGCTCCGTAATAGACTACGAGGCTACCCAGATGCAGATAGTAGCCCTGGAGGAAGAGAACTATCTCGACACTCTCGCGGTAGACGGAGGCGAAGCCGAGCACCCCTAGGCCAACAAGGGCACCACGGATTGCCTTTCCCGTCCTGTTGGCCTCTTCGATCATAGTCTGCTTCCGCCGATTCTGCATGCTTATCCACCCCGACCAGTATATGTTGTGAAAGAACCAGTTCATCACTACTAGGAGGACCACCACCGCTAGAAGGCCGGTAGTCGCCTGAACCGCCAGCGCTCCGTAGCTTGTTGTCAGATCGCTGACTATCGAGACCGCCACAAACCACGAGGCGACTCCAGCCCCAAAACCGACCCCCATGCCAGCGTAGATTGCTTGTCTGTAGACCGGGTTCTTCGCCCTGAGGCCCGCAAGGACCGCCGCGAGCACTAGGATTGATTCCAGCCCCTCCCTGAACACGAGCACCGCAATGTCAAGCGAACCCGAAGCGAGTGTAGTGCCTGGGACGGTAGGGTCCGGGTTTCCGGCCGCCGTTATGCCCTGCCAGACGAGGACGCCAGCGATTGACACCGCGGCGACCATGATGACGACTGCACGGAACCATCTCGAAGGTCCCATTCAAGCATCAATATAACATATGTAATATTTAGGCTCTTACCCGGCTCCTTCGAAATTGAATACGCTTGGGGAGGTGACCGTTGAGCGGTCAATCGTGAGGGGCGTTGATGTGGCAGGCTGTGCGAAGGGCTCTCCGTGCGTTGTGAGCGATCAGTAGCGGGCTCAAGGCCAGAAGAGGTATGCTAATCACTACGAACAGCATCTGGTAAGGGGCCAACGCAACGGCCAGTGAAGTTGCCCCCACCCCTCCGAAGACCCCTGCGAGGAACAACCCGGCGCAGGTCGGACATCCGGTGAAGAGCCCGACGAGAACGCCGACGGTGCTCACCCATCGCGCGTTTTCCCTCACATCCCTGTTCCTAACAGCATGGACCGCCACTGCCACATTAAACCCAACGAGCAAAGGGACAACCACAGCGAAGAGAGCGTCGAGGGGCACCATCTGCAGCGCGAGGTGCGCCTGCGGGGCGAGATAGACAATGACGGCTGGGACCGTCCCTACCGATCCGCAGCAGGCGGCTGCGTTCCAACTGAGCGAAGACAACCCGCTCCAGGCCCCCGAGTTGACGCCGGGCTGAAAGATGACGATACCGGATACGAACAGATAAATCGACGCATACAATCCTCCGGCCACCATCCCTATTCTCAGGTCTCTGCGAGAGGCGAGTGAGTCGGCGAGAATGAACCGGATCGAATCTGGTTTATCCATGCTCTTCCATTGCTTCATTCCTCTGTACGTCAGGTACGCTCCCACAATCACCGCACAAATCGCAAGGGCTTCGACCGTGTAGTATCCTTCGACGAGAGAGAGAATAGACTGCTGGTCGTGGAGAGCGTAAAGGTTCTGGCCGTAATACCATGTTGCAGAGTCGAGCGCCACCCATCCGCAACCGAGCGCGAAGAGTAAGGCGCCCAAAGCCAGCTTAGGGGATGCAATAAACCGACTCTGCACTTCAGCTCTACTCGGCCGCGCCGCCTTAAATTGGTTCTGGGCACCCAGGGGTTCCTTCCCCGTGGAGAATCGGGGACGGAGGAACGCCGCGCATGACTAAAATACATGCAGGGGTGAGCAATAACAAACCGGAGACCCACCGTTGGCGTTCTCAGACTATGTCGCCCTGACCAAACCGAAGATTGTGCCCCTGCTGCTCATGGCGGCCCTTGGGTCGTCTGTCGTAGCGGCGAAGGCGATACCCTCCCCCTTTGTGCTCGTCGGGGTAATGATCGGCGGCGCAATGGCTTCGGCCGGTGCTCTCACCCTCAACAGCTACCTCGAGATGGGGATGGACGCGAAGATGAAGAGGACCATGGGGAGGCCGCTCCCTTCGGGGAGGATTGTCCCGGCGAGGCACGCTTTGGTTCTGGGCCTCTGCCTGGTGGCACTGGGGGTCATCGTTGCAGCGCTGACGCTGAACGTCCTTGGCACCTTCTTCATCGCCCTCGGAGCATTCGTCTATGTCCCCGTGTACACGCTCTTCCTGAAGCCCAGGACGAGCTGGAACATCGTCCTCGGCGGATTCGCGGGGAGCTGCGCCGCACTCGCGGGATGGTACGCGGTTACTTGGAGTGGGGCCGCAGTCGGATGGATCCTTGGGGCTCTTGTGTTTGTGTGGACTCCCAGCCATTTCTGGTCCCTGGCTGTAATCACCGAGGAGGACTACTCCGCCGTAGGGATTCCCATGCTCCCGTCTGTAGTGGGGCCGGAAGCTGCCTCGAAGTACATCGTGATCAACACCCTCCTGCTCATTCCAGTCAGTCTCCTTCTCGCCCTTTACCTTTCCGGGCTGGGTCTGTTCGTTTACTTGGCGGTTGCGGCAGTCTTCGGCGGCCTGCTCCTCTGGACTAACGTCAAGCTCCTGAGGCAGCCCACGAAGTCGAACGCTTGGCTGGCTTTCAAGTTCTCGAGTCCGTACCTTGCGATAGTTTTTCTGGCCGTCATGGTGGCCGCAGTGCTCAACGCCTGAAGGAGCCACAGGCAAGCCTTTTCTCGGATACACCATCGAGGCATGCGGAACTCGACCATGCTCTTCGTGGCCCACTATTCTGAAGTCGCACTGAAGGGGAACAACAGGCCCGAGTTCGTGAGGGCCCTCAGGAGGGGTTTGAACAGGACTCTCGGGGGTCTGGAACACACCGTCGCCTATTCACAGGGGAGGTTCATCATCGAGGCCGCCGCCGAGGAGAAGCAGGTGGCGGAAAGGCTTTCGAGGGTGTTCGGAATAACGTGGTTCGCCCCGGTGAAGGTCGTACCAGCGGAGTATCCCAAAATCCTTGAATGCGTGCTGGCCTCTTCCACCGCCCCGAACTCGCGGACCTTCAGGATAGCCGTCCGGCGCGTTGACAAGACGTTCCCCATCCGTTCCCAGGAACTAGGGGCGAGGCTGGGAGCCGAGGTGGTCAAGGCGACCGGGAAGATGGTCGATCTGTCCCATCCTGATCTCTCGGTTCATGTGGACATCGTCAAAGGAAGGGCGCTTGTCTACTCGGCGAAGTTGAAGGGACCCGGTGGGCTCCCACTTGGAACGGCGGGACGAGTGATGCACCTATTCTCCGGAGGGATCGATTCCCCAGTGGCTGCGTGGCTGCTAATGAAGAGGGGCACCAGGCCCGTTTACATGCACTTCTACCTGGCCCCGACCCCCCAGGCCGCGGTCGAAAGCAAGATCACGAAGCTCGTGAAAGTCCTTTCGACCTACGAAGGAAAGACCACACTCGTGCTCGTCCCATTCGCAGAGTACCAGTTGGCCACCACGGGAGTGCCAGCCGAGTTGGAACCCACCCTCTTCAGGAGGTTCATGAGGATGACGGCTGAGGGGCTCTCCCACAGATTCAACGCGAAAGCCATCTCGACTGGGGACTCCCTTTCTCAGGCTGCTTCGCAGACTCTGTGGAACATTGCCTCCTTCGACGACGGATCTACACTTCCGATCCTGCGACCGCTCCTCACCTATGACAAGGACGAGATTATCGGCATGGCGCGGCGAATAGGCACCTTCGACCTCTCCCTCGAAGACTACAAGGATTGCTGCGCGATCATCACTCGACACCCCAGGACGAGGGTGAGGCCGGAAGAGGTCTCAGAGTGGGTAGCGAGGCTCGGGCTCAGGGACCTGGTCTGGAGGTCGGTCGCAAGAGCCTCACTGGTCACTTACAACCCTGCCGGGGACAGTCTGAAGGTCTCCCCCCTCACACAGGCCCTCCCGGCACCCGAGGTCCCGGTCTAGATGAGCGCCCGAGAAGAACCTCGACACCAGTCGCAGCAAGCAGAATTATAAGCAGGCAAGAACCGAGTTCAAAGAGAAATCGAAATGGCTGAAACAGTCATGCCGATACAGGGGAGCAGGTTCCAGGACGAGGTCGTGAAGTCGAGCCAGCCGGTGGTTGTCGATTTCTACGCAGACTGGTGCGGGCCGTGTAAGATCATCGAGCCAGTCATCCACAAGCTCTCTGAGGAGTATCAGGGGAAGGTGAAGTTCGTGAAGGTCGACACCGACGCGAACCAAGAGCTCGCGATGCAGTTCGGTATAATGAGTATCCCAACGGTGATGTTCTTCTCCAAGGGGAAGGTGGAAGACATAGTCATTGGTGCCGTTCCATCCTCTGTCCTGAAGTCAAAGGTCGACGCCCTGGTCAAGAACGCATAGAACCATAAGTGTCCCTTGGAAGGGGGCCCCGCTGATGCAGGCAAAATATGTCCTTTTGCTGCTGGCAGCTGCCTCTCTGTTCACGACCATCGTGGTCGGCGCCTACGTCACTGTGGCCAATTACGGGGATGCCTGCGGTTCGAGCGTCCCCCAGGACTGGCCCACCTGCCTGGGAGGGCTCTTCCCCCCTCTACAGATTGCGCCCATAATGGAGTACACGCACAGGCTGTTCGCCGCGCTCTCGACGCTCTTCCTCTTGCTTTCGACGATAGCGTTCTGGCGGTCACACGATGCTGAGAAGGTGGTGAAAAGGATGGTCTACGTTGCGATGCTTCTGATTGTTGCTCAGGTGCTCCTCGGAGGGATCGTGATCGCCCAAGAGGAGGAGTCCCTCCTGGTGGCAGCGCACCAGGGCGTGGCTATACTCACGTTCGGTGTGGCCGTGGCCGCCTTCGCAAGGGCCAAGAGACCTGCCTGAAGGATTTAACAACACTAGGTAAGGCTACAGGCAGCGTTGGATATCGAGACGCGGCTCGCGTACGTGCGCCAAGTGGGCGAGGAGATAATCACCGAGAAAGAGCTTCGGACTCTGTTCGAGACTAATGATCATCCCACCGCCTACGACGGCTTCGAGCCGAGCGGGCTGGCCCATCTTCCTTTCGGCGTCCTCCGCCCGATCCTCGTCGATGACATGATGAAGGCCGGGGTGAGGATGAAGCTCTGGATAGCCGACTGGTTTGCCTGGGTCAACAACAAGATGGGTGGAGACCTGCAGAAGATCAAGGAGGTGGGGAACTACTTCGTCGAGGTTTGGAAGGCAGCCGGCGTAGACATGAGCAAGGTCGACGTGCTCTGGACGAGCGATGCAGCGCAACAGGAAGAGTATTGGAAGAGAGTCATCACCGTCGCCCAGAACTCCACCCTGGCAAGGGCGCAGCGTGCACTCACCATCGCAGGAAGGACAACCAAGGAATCGATCCAGACCGCCCAGCTATTCTATCCAATGATGCAGGTCGCCGACATATTCTGGCTCGAAGTCGACATTTGCCAGCTCGGGGTCGACCAGCGTAGGGCGAACATACTGGCCAGGGAGATTGCCGACAAGTTGAAGTGGAAGAAGCCTGTCGCTGTCCATCACCACATGCTGATTGGCCTCCAGGGGAGGAAGGAGCCCGAGGGCTTCGACGAAAACGGGGCAGTGGATGCCGAAATCTCCAGCAAGATGAGCAAGAGTAAGCCGGAGACATCCATCTTCGTCCACGACAGCGCCGAGGTGATAATGAGGAAAGTGAACTCGGCCTATTGCCCTCCCAAGGTCCTGGAAGGGAACGCCCTCATCGAGTACTCTAGATACATCGTCTTCCGCAAGCAAAAGCTCCTCAGAATAGAGCGCCCCGAAAAGTACGGGGGAAACGTCGAGTTCTTCACGCCCGACGAATTGGAGAAGGCCTACGTAGGCGGGGGTCTTCATCCGGCTGATCTGAAGAGGGGGGTAGGCGACGCCCTGGACGGGATAATCTCGCCAATTCGGGAGCACTTCGTGAAGGACCCGCATGCCAGAAAGCTCTACGAAGCAGTCAGAGTGGCAGAGACCACAAGATAGAGGGGCCAGGGGTCCCCGGTCTTCCGCCAGGGCCAGGGGGAGAACCCGGTTCTTAGTGGATGCGATGCTCGGCTCGCTCGCGAGGAAACTGAGGGCGTTCGGTTTCGACGCCGCCTACTACAGGACCGGTGAGGACGCGGGCTTGCTAAGGCTCGCCCTTCGTGAGGGTCGCGTCATACTAACAGCGGACAGGTCGCTTGCGGCCTCTGCAGAAGCCAGGGGAATCAGGACGATATTTCTCATCGGTGATTCCGACGGGGAGAGGCTTGGCTTTCTTGCCCGGGGTGCCACGGCCGCAGGTGTCAGGCTGGTGAGGGGGGACCCTCTATGCTCCCTCTGCGGAGGGGAGTTGCGTGCTGTCAGGAGGAACGAAGTATCGGGAGAGGTCCCTCGGTCGGTGAGCAGCCGCCACCGGCTCTTTTTCCGCTGCGACTCATGCGGGCAGGTTTACTGGCGGGGGAGTCACTGGAAGAGATTAATGTCGCTGGCCAGGCGGCTCGACCAGAAGGAACATGGCACTGTCCCTGGACGAAGGAAGAGCCGCGGTAAGGCTCGCTAGGCGGACCCTCGAGTCGCATGTTAGGGGGACGGCGCACCGGCCCGGTCCGCGCCCATCGGGCGTGCTCTCAGAGAACAGAGGCGTCTTTGTCACCCTCAACCTGCTCGTGGGAGACGCCAGGGAGCTGAGGGGGTGCATAGGATACCCCGAGCCGATTAAGCCCCTTTGGGAGGCGGTCCAGGACGTCACGGTCTACGCGTCCGAGGATCCTCGCTTCCCTCACCCTGTGTCGCAGGAGGAGCTCGATGGGATTGTAGTCGAGGTCAGTGTACTGACCCTCCCTCAGGAGATTCGCGCCCTCAGGCGGCAGGACCTCCCGTCGAAGATCAGGCTCGGCGTTGACGGACTGGTCGTGTCTAACTCGTTCACCTCGGGGCTCTTCCTTCCGCAGGTCGCGACCGAACAGGGGTGGGACCAGGAGACTTTCCTGTCGGAGGCATGCGGCAAGGCGGGTCTTCCTTTCGATTCCTGGCTTAAGGAAGACACGAAGGTCGAGGTATTTCAGGCTGAGGTCTTCGCAGAAACGTCGCCAGCGGGGGAAGTGGTGCAAATCGACACAACGGACGTCTGACTCTTACGTCGGTCCTCCTAAGCTGCCCTGTGGAGGGGCCCCCTGCTATCTCATTCCGTCTAGGACTCCGCTGACGTCAGCGCGCCTACCGACGAACTTTCTCACGAGCCGTTTGTCCCCGGTTTCCCTGTCCCAGTCTTCGGGTGCTTCGAAGCTCCTGACTCCTAGAGCTTCGAGCTCCGTCGCGAATCTCTCCTCCGACAGAAGGTAGAGTGGGGAAAGGACGGTCGGCAGATGCCTCCCCTGCGTGTCCGGAGTGAACCCCGCAAACACCTTCCCCCTGAAGGTGACCGCGTATCTTGAAAGGGCGTCTCTGACCGATTCCCCCTCAAGCACCTCGAGGCTCATGCCCCTTGGGTCTGCACGATAGGAGAGCTCCGAATAAAGCCTCGCGACTGCCCGTAAACTTTCTTCCGAGTATCTAGCGTGGAGCAGTCGGACCTTGAATCCCTGTACGACCGCCTCCCATGCAACGACCGAGCTGTGGATTCCGCCCGACACGAAGCATACAACCTGTTCCCTCCCGGTGGAGGCGCCTCCCGGTCCCCTCCTCACTTCGACCCCCGCTACACCCTTCTCCCCGTCGAAGGCGGCCCTGAACCTGACTCTGGGCGACTCGTTCGACACCCTCGCCCCCTTTGCCGCGTCGAGCACCGCCGATGTCACAGCGCCCGAGATGTCAGAAGCGAGAACTCCGTCCGTCCCTTCAGCTTCTACCAAGAAGCGGTCCCCCTTCCGCAGGTACTTCCGTGCGAGCTCCCCCGCCCCCAAGGACAGCTCCCGAAACGAACGCGCCGTGAGCCCGACTGCCACCCACGATACTCCGGGCATGTTCCCGAACAGCGCGGCAAGGCGGAGAGGCTCTGCGCCGACAATTGTCAAGGAGTCTCCTAGCTTCGAAACATGTGCATTCACCCCCTCAACCCCTAGAACGTACGTAACGGAAGACCGCAGGCCGTCGAGGCTCCCGCGACCCGTCCATCGCAAGATCGTCGTCCCCAAGGAGGACATCTTGGATTCTCAGGCGACTCCCCCTGCTCCTTTAACCGTTGGGGCGCATCACGCTTTTAGCACGACCGGAGTGAGCCTCCCCCGTGAAGGAAAGTTACCTGGTTTCGACGGCGGCAGAGGTGCTCGCGGGCAAGTCGCCGTCCCAGGTCGAGCTCAGGGGGTGGGTGGCACGCAAGCACACGGTCGGAGGGCTGCTCTTCGCCCTCATCAGGGACGGCACCGGCTACGTTCAGGTCTCTGCCCGCAGGGGGGTGTCGGACAAGGCCTACGACGCGGCAAGGGGAGCAACGAGAGAATCCGCCGTCGTGGTCAAAGGGGACGTCCGAGACGACAGGCGGGCACCCGGAGGCAAGGAGATTGCGGCCGTCGGATTCGAAATCGTATCTCCCGCGGAAAGCTGGCCGATCACTCGCACGGCTGCTCGTTCTCCAGGTTTTCTCTTCGACAAGAGACACCTGAGCATAAGGGGCCCCAAGGCGATAGCGGCTATGAGGATCAGGGCAGAAGTGATAGGCGCTGCGTTCGACTACTTCAGAGAAAACGGTTTCCAATTGATCAGTGCCCCAACCTTCGTCCAGGCTGCAGTCGAGGGGGGCTCGACCCTCTTTACTGTAGACTACTTCGGCAAGAAGGCTAGCCTCAGCCAGAGCGCCCAGTTCTACGAAGAGGCAGCCCTCCCTGCACTCCAGAAGGTGTGGATTTTCCAGCCCGCTTTCAGGGCTGAAAAGTCAAAGACGACCAAGCATTTGACGGAATTCTGGATGATAGAGGCGGAACAGGCGTTCAACACACAACCGGAGAACATGCGGGTCCAAGAGGAGCTGCTGTCCATGATGGTGCAGCGTGTCCTAGAAAGGAGACAGGCGGAGATGAAGATCCTGGGAAGAACGCTGAAACAACCCGAGCTCCCCTTCGTTAGGATGTCCTACGACGAGGCAAGGTCGATTGCGGAGAGGAAGGGACTTGGGTTCGAATGGGGGGAGGACCTCCCAACGGAGGCCGAGAGGGCGATTAGCCTCACCCAGGAATCTCCGTTCTTCATTACGGATTATCCTCTGAGCGCCCGGTCGTTCTACCACATGACCTACCCTGACAGACCCAAGGTCACCATGTCGGCCGACCTCATCGCCCCTGAGGGGGTGGGGGAGCTTGCGACAGGAGGACAGAGGATTCACGACTACAAAGAGCTGATGTCGAGGATCGCAAGCCAAGACCTCCCCACGGAATCATTCTCCTGGTATCTTGAGCTAAGGAAGTTCGGGATGCCGCCCCACACGGGATTCGGGATAGGAGTAGAGAGGTGTACCCGCTGGATAGCGGGGCTCAAACACATCCGCTCAGCCAGTTTATTCCCCAGGACAGTTTCACGTATCTCCCCCTAGGGCACACTTATCTAGTGGAACAAGCTCGCGCGAATTGTTGACCGAGACCGATGCAGCTGAGCTCGAGCTCGACACGCTCCCGGGCGTGGGCCCTGCTACGAAGACGAAGTTGAAGGACGCGGGCATAGAAACGATCCTTGATCTCGCGACGGCAGGTCCCATGGACATTGCCGAAGCGGTGGACATCGACGTTTCGAAGGCCGTTGACCTGAACAATAAGGCGCGAAAGAAGCTCGTCGAGATGAATCGTCTCGAGCCTGATTTCATGAACGCCGCCGAACTGCTTGTGAAGCGCAAGGCCATAGACAGGATTTCGACGGGGTCGAAGAACCTTGACGACCTTCTTGGTGGGGGAATCGAGACTTGGGCAATGACAGAATTTTTCGGTGAATTCGGTTCCGGTAAGAGCCAGATTTGTCACACGCTCTGCGTCACCGTTCAACAGCCGAAAGGAGAAGGGGGCTTAGACGCAGGAGCAATCTATATCGACACAGAGGGCACCTTCCGGCCTGAAAGAATCGAAGAAATCGCAGAGGCGAGGGAACTGGACTCGGAGAAGATTCTCTCACGCATAACCGTGGCAAGGGCCTACAACAGCGCCCATCAGGAGCTCATAGTGAAGGACCTGGGAAGGGTAATTGAGCCAAACAAGGTGAAGCTCGTGATTCTAGACAGCGCCGTCGCCCACTACAGGGCCGAGTTCCTAGGAAGAGGGACTCTCGCCGAACGACAGCAGAGACTCAACAAGTTCATGCACCAGCTGCTCCGTACGGCAGAGATCTACAACATCGCTGTGGTCGTGACCAACCAGGTGCAGGCAGCCCCTGACTCGTTCTTTGGCGACCCCACAAGGCCAACCGGGGGGCACGTCGTCGCCCACACGAGCACCTACAGAATCTATCTCCGGAAGGCCGCTAAGAATCGCATCGCAAGGATGGTAGACAGCCCCTACCACCCCGAGAGGGACACAGTCTTCGTCCTCAACGAGAGAGGTATAGACGACCCGCCAGAAGAATCAACCCGGAAGAAGTAAGCGACCTGCCAACGGTTACAGGGTCGTCTCATCGCGTGTGGCCATCGGTCAACCTTCACCCTCCGCATGTTCTGCGGTTCGTCAAACCGGGGCCTGTTTCGTTTATGCTTGAGTTTCCGGCAAACAAAATAAGGGAAGGAAAGAGCGCTCCAATCCTAGGAAGAGGCATGTCGACGGTTGAATTCGACCGGATAGCCGATGTGTACGACGAGACGAGACGGGCACTCGGTGAAGAAGCTCTCGACGGAATCAGGCAGATGCTGACGAAGCACGGATGTAGCTCGATTCTCGAAATAGGTGTCGGCACAGGCCGGGTCTCGGCCCCGCTACTCAAGGACGGTTACGAAATCTCTGGGGTAGACGTGTCCCGGCGGATGATGGAAAAGGCAAGGGCGAAGGGTGTTAACAACCTCATTCTTGCCGATGGGAGAATGACGCCGTTCAGAGAGAAGAGCTTCGACGCAACGTTGATGGCGCACGTCTTCCACCTCCTTGAAGACCCCCTGTCGGTCGTGCGCGAGGCCGCGAGGGTGAGCCGAGTCGGCGTGTTCGCACTGGTCCGAAGACGGGATGGGAACCGACCGTGGTTCCCCTTCTACGGTGGAGAGGACCTCTCTTCCTTCGACGCTGGCGGCGGGAACGAGGAAATGGCTGCGAGGAAGCTCTTTGAGGAGAGACGAGAGCGGTTCAAGAAGATAGCGGAGAAGTACCACTGGAGTTGGGATTCTTCAAGGCGCTATCGCAATTGGAGGAATGAACAGGAGATTCTTGAGACACATCCTCCTGATGATTTGAAGGTCGTGAGCGACGCGTTGGTCAACGAAACGATGGAAGAAAGGATAGCTCGGTTCCAGAAGGGGGGATACGGTTTCGCCTCAGATATGCCCGTCGATATGAGAGAGGAGGTCATTAGGGAAATGAGAGCGAGTGTTTCCTCCCTCCCCCAAAGGGTTCAACAGCCCAGGCGCGAAGTCTATCAAATTGCGCTTTGGCTCTCGAGAAGCCTGTTAGCCGGAGATACCACCATGCGAACCCCCGCGCATAGCGACCCTGATACACCAACATGACCCATCCATGCCTCGAAATGCGGTCTCGCACGATGCCAAGTTCTACTCCTGAGAACGGCCCGGCGATTTTGGCGGATCGGTGTCCCTCACGCGACGAGTAAGTTGCAGAAGCAATTTATAGTCAGAACCGAGCGCCCTCCCGCGTCTCACTTGAAGCGTTCTCAGGTGCTAGCTGTCGCCGTGGTTGCCCTAATGGTAATCGTGGCGGTCCCAGTGCAGGCGGCGTCGGCACAGGGGGGATACACCGAGAGGCTCACAGTCTTCACGGCCGGCTCGATTGCGCTGTGGGAGATGACGTTCACGGGGATCAACGGATCGAGCCACCTATCTGCGCTCGAGTCCTCGCCCGGACTCAGCTGGTACAACATCAGCGCCATCAGCACCACCAGCTGGACTTCGGACATGCAGGTCTTCGGGCCGAGTGGCTACAATCTGCTTCCCGTCCCGTTCGTGCCGTCCCAGGGGCTCTTCCTTACGGTTGGTTCCGACTCGTTCAACGACGCCTCCGCCGCGGCCAGCGCTCTGGACTCCTACCTTCTGACTTCGTTCGCATCCTTCTCCAACGGGACCGGGACCTACACCTTCTATAGCCCGATATCATTCAACGACCTGATCCCGGCGACTCTGTTCAAGTTCCTCCCCACGTCGGAAGGTGGGTTCGCGAAAGCGGTGAGCAGCAGCTTCTTCATGAGCTCCGACTCGCCCTTCATAGTCCTCGAGGGGCAAAAGGGGGTGTCCGGCTTCAACCACGAGCTGTTGATAGGCTCCATGTCGACCTCCGCCATTAATGGACAAGAGCAGCCAAATCTCGTTGGCTACTTCTCCAGCACGATCACCTCGATCGCGGCTTCGAACAGAAGCTCTTCTTCGGTTATTCAGCTGAGGTTCCTCGACGGGATAGTGCAATCCAATGACAAGGGGGCCATAGTTTCGAACAGCATGTCCCCCTTCTCGGGATCCTACACGCTCGACCTGGGAGCAGGGGAGGCGATTTCAACGATCAACGCAACCGTCGCCGAGCAACCGGTCGAGCTCCTTGCCTCAAGATCTGTTGACGTGGGAGTCCTACGGACCGATGACAACCTGACGGTCACGCTCAATCTCAGGAATCTTTCCCCGTCGGGGACGATCAGCAGCGTCGAGTTCTCCGACAATTGGTGGAACAAGACTGGGGATTTCAGGTTCTTGGGCGGGAACTACACCGTCCCCACTTCTGCCATCTCCGCGGGGGGAATCGTCACTCCCGTCTACCGCCTTCAGTACACGGGAACAGGTACGGGGAGCCAACTGATCCCCGCCTCTGTCGTCCATTACACCTACCTTGTAGGCGGGGAATCGTTCAACGGGACCGCGACCCTCAATCCCATCATGCTCTCCCTGGGGACAGACGCCCCCGTGGTCTATACGACAGTAACGCCCGTCGGCACAATCGGTCCCTCGGTAGGGAGCACACAGAAGTTCAACGTCACGGTAGCAAACGTTGGCACACTTCCTGCTTCTTCCGTCGTGGTGGCTGGCCAGTCAGTGGCCGGTCTGGCGGCCCGGTCCGGGAGCTCCCCGGGCGGATCCGCGACGGTGTCTGTCACCCAGTCATCGACAAGCCTGGTCGGCGTGAACTTCACCCGCTTCTACACGGCGACCTACCAGAACCCCAGTGGCGTCTCGCTGAACTCCACAAGCAACGTCGTCTCGGATATCTTCTCTCATTCCTCGATGGCCATAGGGTTTCCCCACGTGAGTGTAAGTGCCCAGGTGTCGACGCTCCCAGACTCGAAGACGAACGTGACCCTCGTCTTCACGGTGGCCAACACAGGCTCCGCTAACGTCACTTCCTTCAAGGCGTTTGGAGCCCTGCCCGCTGGCCTCGGATGCGGGATTTCGAACGGGACCGGAATCACCTGCTCCGGAGGGGAGCTGTCCCTGGCCTATCCTGTCCTGGGCGAGTCGATAACCGAAACGACGACAATGAAGTACAACCTGACTTCCCTCGCAAACTTCATCATGGCTCCGTTGAAGTTCCAGGGCGAGAGTTCAAGCTTCAACGAGACGGGTCAGTCCAACCTGGTGGCAATCCCTGCGGGTCTCGTTCTTACGAAACAGTTCTCTCCCGCGCAACTTTTCGGTGGCATGTCCTCGACTGTCAAAGTGTTCGCGGGCAACTACGGCCCTCAGCAGCTTTACAATGTGACGGTTGGTTCCACCGTCGACTCGTTCGACACGCTTTCCAGCACGGCGACGCTGACGAAGACCACTTCGGCACTGATGGCCGGCGGGAACAGCACCCTGTCCTATGGGGTAACGGCCACTCAAACATTTGGTAACCAGACAGGGACTCCGGCAAATGCAAGGTTCTACTTCGGAGGGACCCTCTTCTCAACGAGCGGAGTGAACCCGACTGTCGAGATATATCAGCCGCTGACGGTCAGCATAACCACGTCTCCGGCCGCGCCTGAAGAGGGGAAGAACTTCACAATCACGTTCGAGATCACGAACCCCTCCGGGGTGGGCGTCTCCAACGTCCAGTTCATCCTCCCTGTCCCCTCCGGGGTCGGCGTCTCCAGGTTAAACGGTGCAACTTTCTCGTCTGGTTCCATCTTTGTAAGCCCCGGCAACCTGGCCGCCCACACTTCCACAACGGCCACCGCAGCGGCTGTGGCAAGCTCTGGAATAACGATTCCATTTACCAAGGCGACCCTGACCTTCACCTACGCTGGGACCACGATCAACGGGACGGTCCCCACAGGCTCAGGCATAGCCATTGGGGAGGACGTCACGACTCGGTACCTCATCCCCATGGCCTTCGTCTTTCTGGTCATGGTCTTCACCGCCTTCTATGTGAGGCGGAAGGCGACCCCTACCGTTCCCGCTTCCCCGAAGTGAACTCCTCAAAGGCCGCCTTGGCCGCCGGGTAGGGCATCTGCACGGGCGGGTGCTTGAAGCAGAAGGCAGACAGACTTTCGAGCTGGCCCGACGTCCCTCTGTCCAGCGCGAGCCTCGCGCCTCTGATAGCATCTACCATTACTCCGCCGCTGTCGTAGGCGTCCACTACGTGGAGCTTCACATCCATTTTCACCGTCGTGCCTCCGAAATAACGTCCCTTCAGCCAGATGTAGCACACCTTGTCGTTATCGAGGAAGGGGACGTAATCGCTCGGGCCGATCCTTGTTGGGACTTCGTAGGGGGACATCGCCCTTACCGCACTAGTCTTGCTTTCCCTCTTGTCCTTCAATCTGCTCTCCTCGAGCATGTTGAGGAAATCCGTGTCCCCGCCAATATTGAGCTGGTACGTCTCGTCGACCTTGACTCCTCTGTCAATCGCCATCTTCACAAGGGTCTTGTGGAGCACGGTGGCCCCCACCTGGCTCATCACGTCATCCCCCGCGACCGGGAGGCCCGCCCTAGAGAAACGGTCAGCCCACCCGTTGTCCGATGCTATGAAGACAGGGATAGCGTTCACAAATGCAATCCCCGCATCGAGCGCTGCCTCGGCGTAGGAATGTGACGCGGCGGTGCTACCCACGGGGAGGTAATTGATCAGGATCTCGGCCCCGCTGTCCTTCAGCTCCGCTGCCACGTCCACCTCCGGCTGGTTCGAGACCTGGACCACGCCCTTCAGATACTTGCCTATTCCGTCGAGGAGAGGCCCCCTCTTCACCTTGACCCCAACCGTTGGGACCTCGACAATCTTCAGCGTGTTGTTTGGTGCCTGGTAGATGGCCTGAGAGAGGTCCTTCCCGACCTTCCGCGAGTTCACGTCGAAGGCGGAGACGAACTCTATGTCCCTTGGGGTGTACCCTCCCAAATCCCAGTAGGTGAGGCCCTCGTCCGGCCCTTTCCTTGAATAGTAATGGATCCCCTGGATGAGGGCCGAGGCGCAGTTCCCCACACCGGCGATGGCTACCCTGATCTTTGCCAATATTGAATCCCTCGGCCGGCGGGTATATCAGCCACTATTTTACCGTTGTAAAACATTGCTATCGTTCAGCTCATAGGGTGAGGACCCTCCGTCGACGAGTCCAAGAGGGTCTTGAGGTAGGACCTTGCTTCTTCCAGCTCCGTCCTGCCCAGTCCGGTTATCCTGTAGTACTTCCGCCTGTTCTTTACTGCGGCTTTCACCATGCTGGATTTCTCAAGGTCGTACAGCACCCGATATGCGGTGACGTTACCGCTCCAGAACCCGAACTTCTCGTTGACAAGCCTTCTAAGCTCGAAACCGTATCTCTCCTGCGAGGACAACAGTATGAGAATGAAGAACCACAGATTCTCCTTCTGAACCTTGGTCTTTAGCCTGCTGACAAAGTGCACCTAGATCCGCACCATCTTTTCTTCGTCCAAGAAACCCATGGAAGGGAACGAATGGGAGTTTTAACGGTTTGTAGGGACTCGCGAACGCTAATAATCACTGCCTAAGACATAGTGGCTGTGGAAGAGCGGTCCGCCGGGTCCGTCGTATACAGGGAGAGCGACGAAGGGCGAATCTACCTGCTCCTTCAGAACTCGGGGAGATGGGATTTCCCCAAGGGCCGAGTGGAAAAGGGAGAGTCTGAAGTGCAGACTGTGCTGAGGGAGGTGGAGGAAGAGACAGGATTGATGGACCTGAAGATTGTACCGGGGTTCAGGAAGGTGATCGAGTACTTCTACAGGAGGGACGGAAAGAACATCCACAAGCAGGTGACCTATCTGCTGGGGGAGACAGGGGAGGAGAGGGTGAAGATCTCCTTCGAGCACCAAGGGTTCGGCTGGTTCCCATACGGAGAAGCTCTGGACCGCGCGTCCTACGACAACTCGAAGGTCACGTTGAAAGAAGCGGAACAGTTCCTTCTCGGATCCGGTTAAAAGTCTACGAGCGGATGAGGCTTTGTCAGCCTGATGACCTTGATGTAGTGGGACCCCGGCTCGTCGGTCCTCTTGACATAGGTCGTCTCTGTTATCTTATCGTATGAATACCTCAGGAACCCTGAAGGCTCCTCATTGACGCGGGTGTAGAAGAATATGGACGCCTCCTCGTAGTCGTCGATCCTCGCGAAGGTGCCGACAACCCATCCCCCGCCATCCCTGAATGCAAAGAGAGGGAGGGGGGGCTCCTCAAACAGGGTCTTGTAGGCACCGACCTTCACGAGACTGGGGACGTTCTCCACTTCTATCGCCATGAACTTGTCATGGAATGATGTCTTCTCATCCAGAACGGATGGCATCTTCTGAACCCTAATCACGGGGGCGTAAAGGTAAGAGGGGTTGCTGGCAGAGCTCACGAGCTGAACCTCCTCCCCGTCTCCCGTCGTCCGATACGCCAGGAACTCGTCTACCTGATCGTTGTCGAAGTAGTAGAAGATGGGCGTCCCCATGAAGAGATCCGCCTGGGCGGCGATTCTGGTCGTCTTGCCGTGCTTGAAAGCGAATAGGGGGAATGGAGCCCTCTCAAGGGCGCAAGAGAGCCTCCCAAGGTCCAAGATTGAGTCAAGACCGACGTAGCAGGCTCCTCCTATCTTCTGCTCCTCCCTCTTTGGCAACTGCCGGCGGCCGGGGCTATGCTGGTTATAAGTTTGCGAACCACGACGGGACGTCTTTGGCTAAATCGCAGGAGCGGGATGCACGGGGGGTGAGCGCCTGGAGGGAGGAGACCGCGAATGATCTCGCTGCCGCAGCGAATGGGATTGAATCGGTCCTCGGATCACTCACCGGAGAGCCCTCGGAGGATCAGGTCCGCTCCGTCTGGTACGCCTACACCGGGGTCGAGAAGAGCATCGCCTTCATCAAGATTGACTTGGACGAGGAAAACCCAGGTAGGTTCATCAGGCTCAGGAACTATAAAGTGCCGGACGAGAGGCAGGCTCTGCAGTTCGCCCTCAAGAACCTGAGGAAGGGTACCGACGCCTTCCACCTGGGCGACTTTCGCCAGTCCCTCAAGGATCTGCGGGAGGCAAGGAACTATCTGAGGGCACTGCTCCGGGAGACGCGGATCAGGCGAGCCAGGAAAGCCCGCACCGGCTAATTCTCTTCTTCTACCTTCTTCTTCTTCGGTCGAGGCTTCTTCGAGGCGGCCTTCTTGGGCTTCTCTTTTGCCTCCTCTTCCTTGGCCGGCTCTTCTGCGGGGGCTTCAGGCTCTTCGGGCTTCGCCTCTACCACGGGGGCTTCCTCAGGCTTCTCCGGCCCCTTCTTCTCTTCCTCCTCTTCCTTCTTGCCCAGCTCTATCTCCTGAATCGTGAGCTCCTTTCCAGCGACAAAGACCCTGTACTTCTTCCTGACCCCGTTCATGTAGAGGAACCGCTTGATGTAGGTCTTGACGTGCCGGGGTTTCACCCCCTCTTTCACCTCTCCGTCCTCTATTTCGATCTCCCCTCCGGAGAGCGACGGCTTGGTACCCACCCTTGGTTCGAGAAACGCAACCAGGTCGTCTCCCTTGTCCTTCAGGGTGCCTAGGGCTACCTTCAACTCGGTCTCCCCGTCCCCCAGTAGCGATATATCTGTTCTGCTATTTGCCATGCCTACGTCTGCGTTTCTGGTAGGTCCTTATCGCCCGAAGCAGGTCGATGTACCTGAAAGCAGGCCAGAAGACGTCCACGAAGACGAGTTCTGAGTATGCGCCCTGCCAGAGGAGGAAGCCACTCATCCTCTCCTCCCCGGAGGTCCGGATGATAAGGTCCGGCTCCTGGTTTGGGAGGTAGGCCGTGTAGAGCCTGTTCGAAACAGTGTCCTCGGTAATCGCGTCCGGGCTGAGGCTGCCGCTCCTAACGTCCTGGGCGATCGACCTGACGACGTCAGTTATCTCAGCCCGTCCTCCGTAGGCCACCGCAATGTTGAGGTAGCTATCGTTGAATTTGGAAGTCTTCTCCTCGATGGCCTTCAGCAGGTCGATAATCGAATCTGGGAGAAGGTCCAGCCTCCCTATGGCCCTGACGTTGACCCTGTATCGCATGATCCTCTCGTCGTTGAGCAACCTCCTGAGCCTTGCCTCTATGAGTACGAAGAGCTCCTTCAGTTCGTCCGACGGCCTTTCCAGGTTCTCCGTCGATAGTACGTACAGCGTGACCGTCTTGATCCTGAGATCGTGGCACCAATCCAGGAGCTCTTCGGCCCTGTTCGCGCCTTCCTCATGCCCTAGCCCCCTGAATACACCCTGTGTCTGTGCCCAACGCCTGTTCCCATCCAGAATTATCCCTATGTGACTCGGGATTCCATCCTCTTTCACCTGGGCCTTTAGTCTCCCCTCGTAGAAGCGGTAGGCACCAAGATACTTCAGCGCAGATTCTAGCATATCTACTCTGTTTCTGCTGGGGGCCTCGGCCTGACCCTCGGATAAATGGTGATGGTCAAGACAAAGACGGCCACCAACCCGAGCAGGATGTACGAAATTAGCAGGAATGTGGCCTCCTCGGTGCCGTTCACCAAGAAGCCTGAGAAGGTTCTCACAGGAAAGTAAAGCATGGCGAGCATCACAAGGACGTAGCTGTCCCTGCGCCACCTTATGCTCTCCCTGGCTACGTGAGAAAGTAGCGCACCGATGGCGTAGATAGCTATGCCCGCCCAGACGAGGTTCAGGCTTCCCCCGAGCAAGCGTCCTATCAGTATGCCCCCGTACACGAGGAACTGGGAAGGCTGTAGCACCACGTCGCTCCAATGCGGATCAGCGGTCATGGCGACATAGCCGGCGTCTATCCCTGCTATCACGACGATAACCGCACCTATCATGGAGAAGAGCCTCAAGTATCCAGTTGGCCCCCTATGGAGGAGGTCCGCGACGGTCCTATCGACGTCGAACCCTCTGACCAGGGCCGCTCCGCCTATAATGAGTACCGTCGCCAAAGCCGCTTCGGCACCATGTCCTGCGACAGTGAGGATTCCCCCCAGGATTAGAATCAGGCCCGGTACTCCGAGGGCGTACCTGGAGTAGTGTGAATCGAAGATGAGCATTCTCAGGTACCGCCCCAGGACCTGATATGTCTCCTCGACAGTCTGACTGTGCTTTACTGCAACCCTCTCCACGGACACGATTGGTTTGAGGCTCTGGATGATCGGTATCACCTGCTCGTCTTCTCCTCCGTCGGAGACGAGAACCACCCCCGTATAGTTCGAGCCGGCGAGAACGCTGGCCACCTGCTTCCCGAGGCGCCTATCCGCCTCGAACCCCCTGTTCACCTCCCCACACACCACAGCAACCTCGCATTGTGTCTTACCCCGAGCCAACTCGTCGTACTTCTTCACGGCAGCGAAGATCGCGTTGGAATCTGCCTCCTCGGGATCGGCAAGTGCGAGCTTCGTCGCGGCGACTATGGCCTGGTCCCTCCCCACCACGGGGGAGCCGACCTTTGCCTTTGCCCCCAGGTCGTCATCCCTGTCGACACAGAGAACGAGGTACTTCTCTGCTGCCTGGGCCATCTCGCTTCGATGCGAAACCTTTCCCGTTTATACTTACGCCCCCTCTCGAAGGCGCTCGAGACAGGGGATACCCTTAAGGGAAGTCAGAGGGCAGTGGATGGCGCTTGCAGCAGCTAGCGGACCGCCCCTGGCTGAGCATCAAGCTGGATGGCAGGTACTCCATCCCCCCTCCCGACAAGAAACCCCTTTACTCGCTCCTGGCAGAATCGGCGAGGCTGCATCCAGGGAAGACGTGTCTGCATTATGAGGGAAGGAACCTCACCTACTCCGAAGTGGACGATCTTTCCTCCCGTTTTGCTTCGGCTCTGACATCCCTCGGGGTGAATAAGGGCGACAGGGTCGCGGTCTTCATGCCGAACATCCCCCAGCTAGTCATCTCCTTCTTCGGCATACTGGAGGCGGGGGGCATAGCTGTCATGTGTAACCCTATCTACAAGGAGAGGGAGTTGGAGCACCAGCTAGCCGACTCGGGTGCCAAGATCGTCGTAGCAACCAGAACGATTGCAAAGGGCATGGATCTCTTCCAAAGCTTGGAAGCGTGCAGGGGGAGGCTCTCTCTCCGACACGTCATTACGACCGGCCTTACCGACTACCTGCCACCGCTGAAGAAGCGTCTTGCCGGGGTGGCTGGGATAAAGGACGTCTCGAGGGAGAATACTCTTGACTTCGTGAATCTTATCGAGTCGAACTCTCCTCTGACGAACCGGGTAGCCATTGACCCAGTGAATGACGTTGCAGTCCTACAGTACACAGGCGGAACGACTGGGGTAGCCAAGGGCGCTATGCTGACTCACTATAACCTCCTGTCCAATGCCGTCTACGGCGCCCGGCTTTTCCCCCTCAGCGAGAAGGACGTGTCTCTCTGCGCACTCCCGCTCTTCCACATCTATGGGCTGACGGTCACGATGAACATGCCCATATCGGTGGGGAGTACGCTCGTCCTCCTGCCCAGCTTCCACGTCGAGGAGGTCGCGAAGGCCATAGAGAAGATGAAGGTAACGACGTTCTCAGGCGCGCCTGCGATGTACATAGCGATCAACAGCAAACCCAACGCCAAGGACTTCCACCTGCATTCGGTGAGGGCCTGCATGTCGGGTGGCTCCGCCCTCCCTCCGGCTGTGAGGAGGAAGTTCATGGAGTTGACGAAGGGGAACCTGGTCGAAGGTTACGGCCTTTCGGAGACGAGTCCGGTGACGCACGTCAATCCTCTGGTTGGAGGGGTGGTGAAGGACGGCTCGATTGGTCCTCCGTTTTGCGAGACAGAGGCGAAAATCGTCGATACCGAGAATAGGTACAGGACACTTGGCACGGGGGAAGTCGGGGAACTGGCGGTAAAGGGCCCCCAGGTCATGAAGGGCTATTGGAACCAGAAAGCGGAGACGGAAGCGGTTCTGGAAGACGGGTGGTTCCTGACCGGGGACATCGCGAAGATGGACGAGGACGGCTACTTCTACATCGTCGACAGGAAGAAGGACATGATCAATGTAGGAGGATTCAAGGTGTATCCAAGAGAGGTCGAGGACGTTCTGTTCGAGCACCCCGGCATAAAGGAGGCGGGGGTCATCGGAATCCCGGACGAGTTCAGTGGAGAGGTCGTGAAAGCTTTCGTGGTACCGAAGGATTCCGCAAAGGCTCTTACCGAACAGGAAGTCATCGACTTCTGCCAGAGTCGCCTGGCAAAGTACAAGGTGCCGAAGAAGGTGGAGTTCGTAGACGAACTGCCGAAGACACTGATAGGGAAGGTACTCCGCAGGAAGCTCCGGGAGCTCACACCCCAACGATCATAGCGACAGCGTTCCCCCCGCCTAGGCAGAGGGTGGCGAGACCGGTCTTCTTGCCGGTCCTCCTGAGGGCATAGATCAGCGTGGTTAGAACCCGGGCCCCGCTGCACCCTATGGGGTGGCCAAGGGCGACCGCACCGCCGCTCGCGTTGAACCTCGACTCGTCCACGCCGAGGGCCCTCCTGACTGCGATTGAGGCAGTTGAGTAGGCTTCGTTATGTTCGAAGAGATCAATGTCGTCCACTGCCATCTTCGCCCTCTTCAGCAGCGCTTTCGTCGTCGGAATCGGCGCCTCCATTACTCGGGCTGGTTCCAGGCCCCCCGTTCCGTATGCCAGTACCCTGGCTATGGGCTTAGCCCCGAGCCTCTTCGCAACTTCCTCCGAGGTGACGACGACGGCTGACGCACCGTCGCTCAGCTGCGAGGAGTTGCCGGCAGTGAGCACACCATCGGGCTTGAACGCTGGTTTCAGCTTCCCCAACCTCTCGACGGTGGTGTCGGCGCGAATGCATTCGTCGTCCGAGAACTCTGTGATTTCTCCTCCTTCGTGTTCTATCTTCACGTTCACCTTCTCGGCGTCGAAGTGCCCCGCCTTGGACGCCCTCGATGCCTTCACGTGGCTCTCGTAGGAGAACTCGTCCGCCTCCCTGCGGGTTATGTGGAACCTCTGGGCGATGTGCTCCCCCGTCAGCCCCATGTGGTAATTGTGGTAGGCATCCCAGAGCCCGTCAGCAATCATGGAGTCTTGCAAGCGGGCGTCGCCGAACTTTGTCCCCCACCTTACTCCCCTCGCCAGGTATGGAGTGTTGCTCATGCTCTCCATCCCCCCAGCGACGACCACGTCATTGTCACCGGCTTTGATGGTAGAAGCGGCCAGCATGACCGCCTTGAGCCCGGAGCCGCAAACCTTGTTCACGGTGATGGACCCTGCTCCAAAGGGTATTCCGGCGTGGATTGCGGCCTGCCTCGTGGGGTTCTGTCCCAGGCCAGCCGAAACAACGTTTCCCATAATGACCTCGTCTACTTCGCTGGCGGGAATCTTGGCCCTCTTCAGTGCCTCCTCGACCACAAGCGCCCCGAGAGAAGGCGCGGAGACTCCTACGAGGCTCTTCCCGAACTTTCCGATGGGGGTCCTACAGGCTGAGATTATTACCGGCGTGTCCATGTTGGGGTGGTTCTTCAATCCGCGATATCAACAAGTCATACGAGGTTAAACGCTGTCCCTAACCCGAAGCCAGACTTGGACGGTTCTCTCGTCTGACACCCTGCCGCTTGTTCAACATCCGCCGAAATCAGGACTTCTTTTTTCATTTCTGGCCACCACCCCTAAATACCGTGCTCCTCGGGCCGTGCTTGGGATGAAGCCCCAAAGCAGAATCTGGATGGACGGCAAGTTGGTCCCATGGGACGACGCGAAGATTCACGTCCTCACCCACGGGCTGCACTACGGCATGGCGATTTTCGAAGGGATCAGGGCATTCACAACCCCAGAGGGGACGGCGATATTCAGACTGGACGAGCACATCGAGCGCTTCCTCAACAGCGCGAAAATCTACAGGATGGACCTCGGATACTCGGCCGGGGAGATTGCGGAGGCGTGCGTAGAGACGGTGAGGAGTAACCCGGCCAAAGAGTGCTACATCAGGCCCCTTGCCTACACAGCGTACGGGGAGATGGGCCTTAATCCGCTCACAAGCAAGATTTCGGTTGCAATTGCGACCTGGGAGTGGCCCGCGTATCTTGGCGGCGAGTCGACCAAGAAGGGAGTCAGGGCAACAGTGTCGAGCTGGGCGAGGATAGACCCCAGATCTATGCCTGTCCAGGCGAAGTGTGCCGCGAACTACGCCAACTCCGCCCTCGCCAAAATGGAGGCGCTGGGGGCCGGCTATGACGAAGCCATCCTACTCAACACACAGGGGATGGTCGCAGAGGGGCCGGGAGAGAACATATTCAGGGTGAAGGACGAAATACTCAGCACCCCCCCCGCAAGCTCAGGGATCCTGCGTGGGATCACACGCGACACCGTAATCCAGTTCGCCCGGGATCTCAAGATCAAGTTCTACAGGAATGACGCCACAAAGGAGGAGCTCTACACATCCGACGAGGTGTTCTTCAGCGGCACGGCAGCGGGAATTGCAAAAGTGAGAGAGATCGACGGCAGAAGGATTGGGTACGACGGGACCCCAATCTCAGACAAGATGATCAAACTGTACGACCAGGCCACTCACGGAAGGGCGAAGCGCTACTCGAAGTGGCTCACCTCCGCCAAACGGTAGTCGGGCGCCCAGCCGCTGGCAGCTTCTCGGTCCCCTATGGTCGGCGATTCCTTCCTGATGACTTCTTGTCCGGCAAAGGAAGGAAGTGCACGTCAGAGATGAGATACCTGGGCTTCTTCCTGAACTCGGCCTTCACTTTCATGCCGATGTAGATGTCCTGTTGCTTCACTCCGTCCAGCCTAGAAAGCAGGAGGCTGTCGACTCCGTCGAACTCGACGAGCGCAAGGTTGAAGGGAGTTTCTTTCAGGAACTCTTCGCTCCCGAAGTAGCACGTGGTCCACGAGTGTACCCTCCCTACCAGCGGGAGGTCGAACCACTTCGTCTCGCTTCCGCACTCCATGCAGTGGCTCCGGGGTGTGGCATACCTGTAGTGACATTTTGTGCACTCGCTCCCCAAGAGCTTCCCTTCTGCCAGCCCGAGAAAGAAAGGGGAGTCCTCGGCGTAGCTGTGAACGTACTTTATGCTGTATGGCGACAGGACGACGAGGTCTTTCGTCCCCACGGGATTCTTGTAGATCGCTGCGCCGTTCTTCTGAATCTCCTTCATGACATCCCTGAACGCGTCGAACTTCTTCAGTCCAGCCATTCTACCCCCTCTCCATTATTGTCACCGTGACTGAGCTCCCCGTTCCTGCGTGCGAGTGAATCAGTCCTCGCCTGGCGTTCTTGATCTGAAGCCTGTCGGTCCCGAAGTGCTTGCCTATGGTGCCCTGAAGCTGCCAGAGGGCGAACACTCCCTGCATTATTCCCGTCGCCCCGACAGGGTGGCCGCAGGCGATGAGTCCCCCCGACGGGTTGACCGGCATCGTCCCCTTGTGTGGCAGTTCCAGACCGTAGTCGACTTCCTTCAGGAAGGGGTACCCCTGCTCGACGAAGTCGTACCCCTCTCCGTACCTGCAGAGGCCTATGTCTTCATAGGTCTGGATCTCGGAGCTGGCGTAGGCGTCGTGCAGCTCGACGAAGTCTAGCTCCTTCTTGGGGTCCGTTATCCCCCCATTCTTGTAAGCCTCAAGGGCCGCCGTCCTGCCGGCGCGGAAGGAATGCACGCCGGGGTATTCCAACTCCGAATAGTAGCTCTCTGTTTCCCAGGGAAAGAGGGGTACCTTTCCATGGGGCCTGTCGGCCAGCCTCATCGTATCCGTTCCGCATCCGACACCCCTGATCAGGACTGGGCGATCGGTGTACCCTGATGCGACTTCCTCAGATGCCAGGATCATTACGGCCGCGCCGTCGCTCATGGTGCAGACTGAGGGCCTGTTCAGAGGCCAGGAAATCATCTCTCCTGCAAGTGCGCCCTTCATGGTCAGCTTCTCCGGGTACTGAGCGTAGGGGTTATGGAGGGCGTTGATGTGATTCTTAACGGAGACCATGGCCATTATCCGCTTAGCCTCCTCAATCGCCATCTGCTGGGCCTTCTTCTCGTCCTTTACTGATGCGAATCTTGATTTCCTCAGATACTGGTAGATATGGCGTTGAACCATCAGGGCGTAGTATCCAGTGTAGAACCCGCCCACAGGATAGTCGAAGTTCGTGTCTGAGGCCAGCGCTATGAACTCGTTCCCCTTCCAGGTTTCGACGTGAGACATGGTCTCGAAGCCGGCCACGAGGCATACGTCGTTTCTCCCGCTGGCCACCGCCTCCCAGCCTGCCTGAATTGCCTGGCCCCCTGTGGCACCTCCCCATTCGATTCTCCGAGAGTCCCTTGGATTGAGCCCAAGGTAGTCCTGAACCATCGACGCTGCCTTCAGCTGTCTCGCGAAGTGGTCGGAGAAGTATGATATCCTGCTGCTTTCTATGTCGGACGGCTTGAGATCCGGCACGTCCCTCATGGCGTAATCGTAGGCCCGCTTCACCATCAGCCGGAAGTCCATATCGGGGTGGGCCTTTGCGAATTTCGTGACCCCGCCGGAAATGGCGTAGACCTTCCTCTGCCCCGGCACGGCGACGGCTGCAATCTTGCGGGTATTAACTTTCTTCCACTGTGAGTTGGCCGTTTATGGGGGGCGCTACCTTGGGCGCTTTCTGCCCTTCCGCCGTTCCAGCCCCTTCGCGAGCTCCACATAGAAGTCGACCGCCCCAGGGTCTGCGAGGGAATCTCTGTTCATAACCTGGGTTGGGTCCCCTCCCATCAAGATTCTCTTGACGGGGACCTCAAGTTTCTTCCCACTGAGTGTCTTGGGGATCGCTGGCGCCGCGATGATTCTATCGGGGACATGCCTTGGCGAGAGATCTGTCCTTATGCGTTCCCGGATTTTCGATTCCAGTTCTGAGTCGAACTTCCTGCCGGGTACCAGCGTGACGAAAAGGACAAGCTCCCCCTCCTCCTCGGGCCCCTCCAATTCCACGGCCATGGACTCGGCCACTTCAGGGATGGATTCCACAGCCCGATAGACCTCGCTGGTGCCGATTCTAACTCCCAGGCGCTTTATTGTGGCATCCGACCGCCCGTAGATTACGCACGTCCCCCGCTTCGTGATTTCCACCCAATCGCCATGCCTCCAGACCCCTGGGAAGACGCTGAAGTAACTCTCCCTGTATCTGCTCCCGTCCCTGTCCCCCCACAAGAAGAGGGGCATGCTGGGGAGCGGCTCTGTAAGCACCAGCTCCCCCACCTTCCCCACCACGGAGTGCCCCTGCTCGTCGAAGGCTTCGACCTTGGCACCGAGGGCCCTGCACTGAATCTCCCCAGAATAGACGGGGAGAATGGGACAGCCTCCAACGAAAGGCGCGCACACGTCCGTTCCCCCACTGACTGAGGCCAGCCAGACGTCGCTCTTTACCGCAGAGTAAACCCACTCGAACGCCTCCGGAGAAAGTGGAGACCCCGTCGAGCCCATGCTCCTGAGCCTCTTCAGTTCATGGGAGGACCCCGGGGCCAGACCGGCCTTCATGCAGGCAGAGAAGTAGGCTGCGCTTCCTCCCATGAACGTGGTCTCAGTCTTCTCGACGAGGTCCCAGAGCGAATCCAAGTCAGGGTAAGAAGGGCTCCCGTTGTATAGCACGAGGGTGGCCCCGTGGAGTAGACCCCCGATCAGGTGGTTCCACATCATCCACCCTGTCGTCGTGAACCAGAAGAAGCGATCCCCAGGCCGGATGTCGTTGTGAAGCGAGATGCCCTTCAGCATCTCTACCAGGATTCCGCCGTGGCCGTGCACTATGGGCTTTGGCAGCCCGGTCGTCCCCGAGGAGTAGAGAATCCAAAGGGGATGGTCGAAGGGCAGAGATTCGGTCTCCACGGAATCCTTCCCCGTCACCAAATCGTCCCATGGGACTGAGCCAGGGATCTGTTCCCCACCCGGACCTCCATGGACCCCTACGACCGTCTTCACCGACGGCAGCGCCGTTATGATTGACGAAACCGTTTCGGTTCTGTCGAACCATTTTCCCCCGTAGCTGTAACCATCGCTAGCGAAGAGGACCTTGGGCTCGATTTGGGTGAACCTGTCCAGAACAGCAGGGGCCCCGAAGTCGGGCGAGCAGCACGACCAAATCGCGCCGAGGCTAGCGCAGGAGAGGAAGGCCACCACCGCCTCAGTTGCGTTCGGCAGATAAGCAGCGACCCTGTCCCCTTGGACGACACCCCGGTCCCTAAGGTGGGCCGCAAGCACGCCGGCTCTCTTCCTGAGCTCCTGCCAGGACATGGCTTTCGGGTTCCTTCTTTCAGATTTCGAGATGATGGCGGTCCCTTCGAAAGTGCTCTCAAGGACCCGCTTGGCAAAGTTGACTTCAGAGCCCTCGAACCACCGGGCGCCAGGCATTTTCCAGTCCTTGAGCACGGGATAGTCGGCTTCCGCCACGTCAAAGTACTTCCAGACCGACCCCCAGAAACCTTCAAGGTCGTCGACCGACCAGTGCCATAACTCGTCGTAGCTGCGGAAGGGCCTCCCCTTGTGTTCTAGCCATTTCATGAAGGCAGTGATATTGGTCTTCCTGGCGAAGGCCGGTTCGGGCTCCCAGAGCAGCTTCCCCCCCGGCATGTTCGGCCAGGCGAGTCTGGGCCTGCTATAAGAGAAGTTCTTTGCGGAGTTTCCCTAGCAGAGGGGGGGAGGCTCAATAACGCGCCGCCCTTACCTAATGGGTCTCAGGATGAAGATGGCGACATCCCAAACGAAATGGCTGGTAAAGCTCGACTGTGTTCCCCCGTAATGGTAGGTCACGCCCCAGAGAATGTCTGTCACGAAGGTCGCGCCAACCCACAGGGGATTGAGTGTGGCTACATGAAGGACCGCGTCGAAAGAGGCCACTGCCGGGGCGGCCATGATTCCGAAGCGGGGTCTGAGGCTTCGCTGTAGTGCCCCTCTGAAATACGATTCATATCCGGCCGAATCGAAAAGAAGCACTGCCGCCTGGAGGTAGACGGAGTTGGTCGGGGAGGAGATAAGAGAATAGATTGAGGTCTCGGAAGCGGATGTTATGCCGAAGGGGTGATAGGTCGAGACAAGCCATGCCCCCCCGTAGAAGATGCCATAGAGTAGGGCCGCTGTCGCTAGTCCGAGGGCCACCGACCTCAGGCGCGGCTGCCTCGTCCCGAACACCCCCCGGGCGTATGCGGCTCCGACCATACATGTGGTGGAGATGAAGGTCGCTCCGACGAAATAGGAAGAGGGGACTGTGAAGAGGATGAGCATCGAAGCGATTACTATCGCAAAGCCAGCTGCAAGGCCCCGTCGTCCCGCCAACGTTGGTGGGGATGGGGGAATAGGGTTAAAGCCATATGCCGCGCTCTACTGCTAGGGTTATTACCACAGCAACGTGAGGCCCAGAACGATGGATGCCAAGACCGCCTTCCTATCGACAAGACCCTGGTCGTTCACGATGACGTTCTCGTCCGTCACTATGGGGGCCCTGCTGGCCGCCATCGCGGGGAGGTTCAATCCTTTGTTCTACGCACTCACCCTCGGGGGGATGATCGCCTTCCACGCAGCGACCAACGTTCTCAATGACTTCTATGACGTGAGGCACGGGGTCGACAGGGAGGGAGCTCCCACCACCAAGTACAGACTGCATCCGGCCGCGTTTGGGCAGGTTCCGCTCAACACAACCCTGGCTTTCTCAGTCGGCCTCTACGCAGTCACCCTCTTGGCGGGAGTCTATCTCGCCTTCGCTAGCAGCACGTCCATTCTACTCGTTATCGCTGCCGGGATACTCGGGAGCGTCTTCTACACGGCCGACCCCATAGATCTCAAGGCCAAGTCGCTGGGAGAACCGACCGTGTTCATAATGTGGGGGGTGCTTATCCCTCTTGGCGCCTACATGGTGCAGACGGGAGTATTCGCCTGGGCGCCGATACTGGCTTCTGTGCCCATAGGGATCTTCGTAGCGCTGGTCCTGTTGGCCAACAACATTCGAGACATCGGTTATGATGGGACCGTCAGGGAGAAGACTCTGGCGGTCGCGCTCGGGGCCCGCCGAGCACAAACAGTGTACGTTGTCCTGCTCGCCCTTGCCTACGCTATCGTCGCTGCTGGGATCCTGGTGGAGCAACTACCGGCATGGTCGGCGATCGTGTTCCTCACCGTTCCTGGCGCCCTCCGGCTCGCGAATATGTTCCATGGGCGTGTGCCGGACGACGCGGATCCGAGGACAGCGGCACTCGCATTCCAGTTCTCTCTACTCTACATGGCGTCCCTCGCCCTATTCATCCTGGTGCCGTTGAGGCTGCCCTTCTGATACTTGGAAGGCAGGCCCTCAGTTTCCCTTCGAGGGGGAGAGTTCACTCATGGCATAGGTAAGGTTTCCAATGGGCATTGCGATTGGAAGTGTCACCCCCGCCTTTTGGTATTCCCTGAGCCTCTCGGTCGCATGGTCCCCCGTCCCTGTAATGGTGAGTGACTCGATGGCTTCATCTGGGACGAGCCTTTTAGCCTCAGGGATGTCTCCCCTCTTCCAAGCGTCTTTCAGGGGGGCGAGCCGCTCCTCGCTGACACCATACGGTGAAAGGACCTCTGGCCTGACGACTTCGGCGAGTTGATACACGAAGAAGTAGTAGTCGCGGACTACTTGGGCGGCCTTCCGAGGGTCGGGATCCAGGGAAGTTAGCATGTACGACGCCCTTTCGACGGCTGAACCCCTCCTAGCCTCGCCCCGCCTGACGTTTTCGACCATACGCTCTGTCCCCCAGGCGCTATTCAGAGCTGGGGAGAGTATCACTCCATCTGCCACCGTCGCCGCAAAGGCCTGGGTTCGGGGGGAAAGGGACGCGATGTAGAGGGGGATGGGTTCGCTCACCCGGAACCCAATGGTGAGGCCGTGGACCTTGAAGAACTCACCGTCGAATTCGACCCTGCTCCCCTCCCAGACCATCTTCACCACTCTGACGTACTCCCTGATACGCTGGAGTGGCCTGTTCTTCTCGACAGGAAATATTTGGTGACCAATAAGCGGGATAGTAGGAAAGCTGCCCAGGCCGAGGCCTAGCCTGACCCTCCCGCCCGAGAGCTCCGAAAGGGTGGCGAAGGTCGTCGCCGCGGTCACCGGGTGGCGGGTGTAGGTGTTGATCACCCCCGAGCCGAGCCCAATCCGTGCCGTGGCGGAGGCCATTGCCGAGAGGTAGGTGACGACGTCCCGCTGGAACAGGCTTTCATGCACCCAGATCGAGTCGAACCCGAGTCTTTCTGCATTGGATGCGACTTCCATCGATTCCTTGATTCCCAGGACGGGATTGAAGCCGAGGGCGAGCTTCACGTTTCACCCTCGCTCCGGAATCGCTTTAAGCCTTCGACCCGCCGTCGGCGCTGAGGAGGCCGAGCACACCACCCAGATCCCGCTCCTTCTCCAGATTCCAGAGCCTCGACAGAGCTTCTCTGGCCCTCTTTCCTCCCAGGCGCCTTCTGGTCAGGCGCAGGAACTTCGCCTCTATGTCCTCCTTGGTCATGGGCTGAAGGGGGTGCCCCTTGGGCACAACCACCTGAGCCCTGATTTCTCTCCCGCCCAGTTCCGCCACTGTGACCCTATTTGCTATCCCATTCGCGGGATATAGTGCTGTGAACTCAGGGTCCTCGACGACCCTGACCTTCCTGATGAACCGAAGGTTCTCCGGGTCCGCCAGGTTCTTGGTCGAATATGTGGAGTTGTCCACGGTCCCATGGATCAGAGCCATCCCGACTATGTACGGAAGGCTGTGGTCCGCCGTCTCCCTAGTCTTCGGCTTCCATTTTTCCCTGTCCTTTCCCAGGATGTTAAAGCCGGCCTCATGGGTTTCAACCAGGACAGACGTGACGGCCCCGAGGTCCCTCATGTGTCTCCGCACCTCCAGCGCGGCCCATATCGCTGACTGCGCGTGGTACTCCGCTGGCCAATACTTGATGTAGGTCTCGTTGACCTTGTAGTCGCCGCGTCTCCCGCCAAACCCCCGGATGTCCAACCTTAACCTCCCAGACACCTGCCTGAAGAACCCCATTTCTCCTTCGAAGATGGGCGAAGGTCCGGTCATGCCCTCCCTCGCCAGAAGTGCACCGAAGACACCGTTTCTTGCAGCGTTGGAGAAAGACGCCCCCTTCCACATCGAGAGCTCCCCCGCCCTGACCTGTCTCATCGCAATGTGGGCGCCGAGGGCAATGTTGACGGACTCTGTCGCCTTCCTCCGGTCGAGCCCCATCAGCTTGGCCGCGGCCAAGGACGACGAGACCAGCCCGTAATTCACGTGGTCCCACCCCCTGTTCCGAATGTTCCCTGCGTCGCAGAGCCTGCACTGAATCTCGTAGGCCGCGACTGCCGCTGCAATCATCTCCCTTCCAGGAGCGGATTCTGACTCGGCCACAGCGAAACAGGGGGCAAGGTTGTCGCTAGGATGTGCAGGCTCCTTCGAAAGGTAGGTGTCGTTGAAGTCGAAGTAGCGAATCATGAGGCCGTTTACGAAGGTGGCGAGCTCCGGCGTCGTCTTGGACTTCGTCCCAAGCAGGGTAGACTCCCCAGTTCCCCGCAGGCGGGCTACCGCCCTCCTACCGATGGTGACTGGTTCTTCGCTATAGGCGCCAATGGCACAACCCAGGGCGTCGACGATCCGGGCCTTCATCTCCTTCACGGTCCTCGGGTCGAGGCTCCTGTATCGAACCGAGAGCGCGTACCCAGCGAGACTTCGTGCCAGCTCCACGCCCATGCCGTCTCTACCCCTTCACTTAATTCTCGTCCTTCCATGAGAACGATTAAATCACTCACAAAGCCGGCGCCGGCCAGTCGAGCACCTTGCCGATCTACAGCGCCGAGCATCGGCGACTGATGGAGATGTTCTATCCTGACCATCATCAGGAGTATTCCGAGGTCCTCGCTTCGCTTGGTACATTCATGGAGAAGGAACTTCTCCCGATATCCCCCCGGATAGACACTGGCGAAGTCAAGATGGGGGGGCCGAGAAAGGCGCTGCTCAAGCAGGGAATCTGCCGGATATCGTTCCCGGAGGAGTACGGAGGGCTGGGGCTGCCGTTTTCCATCTACGCCTTGGCCATCGAGATGCTGGGGACGGCCGATGCTTCGACCTGCCTGAGCGTAGAGATTCACAATGCAGTCGCCGAGGGGCTGAACCTGTTCGCGTCCGAAGCGCAAAAGAGGGCGCACCTGCCTAGACTTCTCTCCGGGGAGTCCCTGGCCTCCTTCACACTCACAGAGCCGGCGAGCGGCTCGGACGCAGGGACCATGGCGACCACTGCTGAGAAGAAAGGGGGGGAGTATTCCATCAACGGTTCCAAAATGTTCATCACGAACGCGGGAGACGCTGACCTATACCTGGTGTTCGCGAAGACGAGGAAGGGTCCTTCCTGCTTCATCGTCGAGGCGCCGAACCCTGGCCTTAGCTTCGGGGAGGACCTCAGAAAGCTTGGAATGAGGGGATCGAGGACATCCGAGGTCATCTTCTCTGACTGTAGGGTCCCAGAGGCGGACCTCGTTGGGGAAGAAGGCAAAGGCGCCGATTACGCCAAGGAGATACTTCACGGCGCAAGAATCATAGTTGCGGCCCTCAATGTCGGGATCGCGCAGATTGCCTACGAGAAGTCTCTCTCTTACGCCAGGCAGAGGAAGGCCTTCGGAAAGACGATATCAGAGTTCCAGCTCATCCGGGAGAAGATAGCCGATATGAAGACGGAGATAGGAGCCGCCCGCTTGCTTTACTTGTACGCCTCGAGGATAAAGGAGTCGGGCGGCGATTATTCGTCCGAGGCGTCTCAGGCCAAGGTGTTCTCGACCGAGATGTCCCTGCGTGCCTGCGACTCGGCCATCCAGATCCACGGTGGGTATGGCTACACCACAGAGGAGCTCCACAGGCACTGGAGGGACGCCCGCCTCCTCACAATAGGCGAAGGAACCTCGGAGGTGCTCAGGATGTTGATTGCCAGAAGGGAGCTGACGATGTCAAGATGAAAATCGCCGTGTGCGTCAAACACGCCGTCGACGAGACGGAGCTGAAGGTGGACTCGGGGGGCAACCCCCAGCTCAAGGGAGCACCCACCAAGATGAGCACCTTCGACAAAAACGCTGTGGAGGAGGCACTACGCCTGAAGGCTGCTCACCAGGGGGAGGTGGTCATACTGACCGTCGGGACCCCAGAAGCAAAGAAGACAATGAAGGAGGCCCTCGCCATGGGCGCCGACAGAGGAGTCCTTGTCTCTGCCGACCCGATGGCCATGGACACCCGCCGGACCTCAGAGCTGCTCGCGGCCGCGCTGAAGAAGGGAGGGCCCTACGACATGATCCTCTGCTCGGAGGGTTCGTCCGACATGTACAGCGGGCTGGTGCCTCCGATGCTCGGCGAGCTTCTTGGTCTGCCCTACGTAGGGTATGTCAAGAAGGTAGATGTCAGCGGCCAATCAGCGAAGGTCGAGCGAGCCCTGGAGGACAGTGTCGAGGTTGTCGAGGCCCCCCTCCCTATTGTAGTCTCAGTGGTGAGCGAGATCAACGAACCGAGATATCCCACTCTGATACAGATCATGCAGGCGGGGAAGAAACCTGTGGAGGACCTGACCCCCGAAGCGCTGCTCCCCGGGGCCGGTCCGCCCGTGCCCCTCGTGAAGGGGATGAAGGCGCAGGCCATGGCTCGGAAGAGGGTCGTGTTCGAGGGTCCTCCGGAGGAGACAGCGAAGAAGCTCATCGACGCTCTTGCCGCCGAGGGGGTACTACCGAGATGAGCATCAAGATTTGGGCGTTCTCTGAGTCGCCATCGGTGGCCAACGAGGTCGCCTCGGCGGCATCCGGACTCGCCGCGCTTGCGGGAGGAGGATTCGTGGTCGTGGGTCTCGACGACAGCGCGCCGCTTCTGGCCGGTGACGAGAAGTTGGTGCTCAGGGCGGACACCCTGCTTTCGGCATCCCCCGAGGCTGCCGCAAACACACTCGCAGCGGCTGCCAGGGAAGCGAATCCGGACATCATTCTCGTGGGGTCGACGCGAGACGGGAAGGAAATTGCCTCGCGTCTCGCCGTGAAGTTGGGTCGCCCATGCACCAGCGAGGTCTTCGGGGTCTCCCTCGGAAACGGGACTCTCCAGGGAAAGAGAAACATCTTCGCGGGGAAGCTCATCGCGGAGCTGTCGATTCCCCTCCCATGCGTCGTCGCCCTCAAGGTTGGTACGAACCCGGCTCTTCCAGCTTCCGCGGCCAAGGCGTCAGAGAAACTGGCGGGAACCGTGGCCTCCAAGACCAGACTGGTTGAGAAACGGGAGAAGCAAAAGGGGACGGTGGATCTCAGGGGTGCGAAGCTCATAGTCTCGGCGGGGAGGGGGATAAAGAAGAAAGAAGACCTTGGCCTCGTAAGTGACCTCGCAACTGCCCTCGGGGGAGCGGTCGGGTGCTCGAGGCCGCTATCCTCAGACATGGGGTGGCTCCCCGAGGAGCACCACATCGGCCTGACGGGGGTGACTGTCCATCCCGACCTTTACATCGCAGTGGGGATATCTGGACAGCTTCAGCACGTCGCAGGGGTCAAGGACTCTAAGGTGATTGCTGCGGTCAACACTGACAAGAGCGCGCCAATCTTCGAGGCTTCGGACTATGGCGTTGTCGGGGACCTCTACGCCGTCCTTCCTGCGATGCTCAGGGAGATAAGGGCAAGGCACCACTAGCCGGCCGCGTCATGTTGGACCGTCTAGCGACTTCGCCATTATCTCCGCCATGTCGAGCACCTTCATTCTCTCGTCCCCCAAGGCTTTCGTTGCGTCCTCGAACATCGTAATGCAGAACGGGCAGGCGACCGCGAGTGTCTCTGCTCCGGTCGCCCTGGCCTCCTCCACCCTGATGATTCCTATCTTTTTCTTCTCCTGCACCTCGTACCACACGTTTGCCCCTCCCCCGCCGCAGCAGAAGCTTGCTTCCTTGGTCCTGCGCATCTCCCGCAGGTCGAGTCCCTGCAGCGACTTCAGGGCCTGGCGCGGCTCCTCTATCACGCCATTGATCCTGCCGAGGTTGCAGGGGTCGTGGAAGGTGACCGCGCCAGCCATCGTTCTCTTCGGGAGTCTCCCCTCGAGCACAAGCTTCGAAAGCAACTGAGAATGGTGGATGACCTCGAACTCCCCGCCGAACTCCGGGTACTCGTTCTTGAAGGTGTTGAAGCAGTGAGCGCAGTGGACTATGATCTTCTTCACAGCGTGTCCCTTCAGCGTCTCCACGTTCTTCATGACCAACTCCTGGAACCTCCCTTCCTCCCCCATCCTTCTGACGGGTTCCCCGGTGCACACCTCCTCGTTCCCAAGGACGGCGAAGCTGACGTTAGCCGCCTTCAGGAGTTTCACCATCGCCTTCGCCACCTCCCTGCTCCTGGGATCGTAGCTCGATTGGCACCCCACCCAGTAGAGGTACTCCGCCCCTGGATTCTCGGAGATCGTGGGTACGCCAAGCTGAAGGAGCCAGTCCATCCTTTCGTGCTGCGGGAGCCCGAATGGGTTGCCCGACCTAGCGACGTTTTCCAGAAATATCTTCTTCTTCCCGTCTAGCTTGCTTTCGGCGACGAGCGTCCTCCTGAACTCGGTGATGTAGTCGACCTGGTCGATGAAGACAGGGCAGACGGAGACGCAGGCGTTGCACATCGTGCAAGCCCAAAGCTCTGGTTCGCGAATGGTTCCTAGGGCGAAGGCGTCTCCAGATGGATGGGCGGCGTTCTGGCTCGCGAGGTCTCTAACGACCAGCCGGGGGGACAGATCCCTCCCGCTTGCGTGAGCGGGGCAAACTTCCTGGCACCTTCCGCAGTTGGTGCAGGCCTCAAGGGCCAGTTTCTGAAGCGGGAGGAAGTCCTGAGCCCCTCTGACGTTGGGAGGCACCTCGGTGCTCCCGCTCTCCATCATCACTTGCAGGTTGAAGGGAGTCGGGAGTTTCCCCATTGATTTCACGGGAGCTAGGGCGACGTTCGCTCCGGAAGTGAATACGTGCATGAGCTTGGTGTAAGGGACGGCGGCGATGAGGAACATCACGGAGAACATGTGCGCCCACCAGAAAGCCTGATAGAGCGTGGGCGCGTTTGAGGCGAGCCCGGGGATCCAGCCGATCACACCCGAGAGGGCGTCCCCTACGGGGGAGAAGGCGGCCCATGCGACTGGCTGTATGATCAGGCGGAGTGCCTCGATGAAGAAGCCCGAGATCCCTATCCAGATTAGCATGCAGACCACAAAGTAATCGTCCAGAACGGTCTCGAGCTTGTCCAGCTTCTTCACAAAGCGCCGATAGACCGCGACCGCTAGCCCGAACACATAGGCAACCCCAAAGGTGTCTCCAAGCAGCTCTAGGGTAAGGTACGTGTTCCCCTGGAGGAAAGTGAAGCTGGTGAAGAGGGGCAACACGTCGTCTTGTATGAAGATTATAGTGGTGTAGGCCAGCAGGACCAGGAAACCGTAGAACAGGGAGCCGTGCATCAAGCCTCCTCCCGCGTCCTGCAGTACTCTGCTCTGTCCGAGACCGAACCTTACGAAACGGGACAGTTTCACCCTCAGGTCCTTCAGGACCACCTTCAGGATGTCGAATATTCCGACGCCGAACCTTTGCAGGTGCCTGTAGACGCCGTAGAGGAGCACGCTGCCGCTGACGAGGAACGTAGCGTAGAGGACATCGTAGGCGTAGGGGAAGTACATCAGAATGAGTACTTCTCTGACTGGTACCGCCAAACGGCCGGGTCTTCTGTCTGTCCGGTATTACGGTTTGTCCCGAATGAGGTTTGCGGACTTACGTCTCACTATCTTCCCTCCGCCCGCGGGGAGAGCCCTCACAACGTCGTCCACCGTGGGAGCGACAGCCCCTGACTTATCTTCCGAAAGCTCTCTGATGACTTTCTTGGCGGTATCGCTCGCCTTCTCCCTGTGAGGAATCAATACGAGATATCGGGCACAAGCCTTTGCGACCGCCCCTTCGGGCCCCGCAACCACCCTCCCTCTCTCGTCCAGCCCTACAGCGATTTGAATCAGAGCATGTCTGACGAAGTTCTTCCTCCCCCGTATGACGAAGCTCCCCCTTGCAAGGTATTCTCCGCTCTCTGCCGAAGAGCTGACCTGGTCCCTGTTGACCCAGTACGCATCCGCCGCGGCCAGGCCCGTTTTCCATCCGCTGCTGAAGCTCACCGTGGCCTGGGCGAGCTCGAGCGCCTCCTCCTCAGACTGGTTGACGCCACCCTTGAGCACGAAGAACGGCGACCCGAACAGGTCGGCGTGGTACACAACGTCGGCTTCTTCGAGGTGACGCTTCACGAGGAGGGTGTTCGACTGCGCGTCCCTCCCCCCCACCGCCAGCCGGCCACCGCTGCTCACGAACCACCTGAACTTCTCGTACCACTCGTATGTTCTCCTGGGGATTGGCTTCCCCCTTGGTCCTTCGACCGGTCTGATTCTTTCGAGCCTCTTCTCAAGCCTCCCCGCTGCCTCGAGGGAGTCGGTCGCCTTGCGTTCAAGTTCCTTGGCCCAGACGAACAGAGCGGAGGCAATGGCGGAGGGAGACTTCGGCTCTCGGACGGGCCGGGCTCCGGACTCCCGTAGAAGTAGCATTGCGTCCTCTGCATTGCCAGAGGCAGCTTCAGTAGCTGCTGCCCGGGCCTTCGCCGCCCTTTCGGTCAGGGACTTGGCCTCCGCTCTGAGCTTCGTCGCTGTGACCTCGATCTCCCTTCTCCTCTCTGCCCCTGGCGAAGGCTCCTCAGCGACCTCCCCTGCTTCCCGGAGGAGTGTCCTGTCGCAGAGCTCGGAGACGGTCCTGGCCGATGCGACCAGCTCCCCGCCTGTGGGAGTGACGACGAAAATGTCTTCACCACCCTCAGTCCTCCACAGGCAGGGTTTCGGGTCGTCGCGCGCTTCCCTTACCAGTTCCCGCAGGACCCCGACCAGTTCGGTCTCCACCCCGCTCAAACCGGAGGAAGGGGATTCGTCCTTTAGTCCAACCCTGGCCAGGATTTCGGCGACGTATTTTTTCGGTAGCGCGACGTGTCTCCCTATGACCCTCCCTGCGGTCCTCTCTTCCTCCCGCATTCGGGCGATGTCTGCTGCGCTGACTTCCAGCGGGCTGATTCTTGACTGCCTCGGAGGCTGGTATGCCTCTCCCCTGACCAACCGCCTAGATGGAGAACGAACCTCTTCCTGCGCAAGCAGTACCTTCCCCTCCTCGTCAACGACAATCACATTCCCCGGCGGCATCAATTCGAGTATGAGCTTCTTCGCCCCCCCGGCCTCGAAAACCAGCTGGTAGACCCTGTCGAGGTCCACCTGGCCAGCCCCCGCGAACTTCGCTCGCTCGAGCTCCCCCCTGAGCTTCGAAGTGAACTCGGTTGTCTCTCCCCTTTCTGAGACACTCGCAGAAATCCAGGCTCCTTTCTTGGGGGAGACGACGAGCCAGGTGTCTGGCGATTCCGACTTCCTCAGCCTGAAAAGTTGAGATGCCCCGAAACTGTAGATATTATTAATATAGGTTCCCTGAAGTGCGACGTCTATCTCCTTGAGCAAGGCCAAGACTTCGAAGCCCGAGAGTTCGACCATCAAGCCTCAGCCGCTGCCATCGTTTGATAAGCTATACTGGTCCCGGATTGGTTTCGCCGCTCTTGGGGGAATGCTCGCCGAGGTTCTCACCGGGACTGACTGGACTAGCGGAGTGAGCATAGGAATTCTCTTCTATCTGATCTCGTACTACGTCGCCCGGTTCACGTGGTACAAGGGGCTCGCGAGGGAAGGCCAAGGGAAGATATACAGCACAGGCATCGGCGGTTTCACCATGATCTTCCTGTTCACATGGATGCTTTTTTTCACGCTACAGGCTGCCGGTTACTCGCTGTGAGCTTCGCGTAGTTGATGAGAGTCTCGGCGTAGCCCACATCGAATTCGTCCGCCAGCTGGCTGGCCGTTATTGACTTCGCCGCCCGCTCGATTCTCCCCGTGTCCCAGGTCTGCATCGTCCCTTCCTTCGCCTTGGCCATGCTCGAATAGATGCCCGTTGCGGCCAGCAGTTCGCCCCTGTGCCTGTCTGACTTCACCTCAGGAACCAAGGCCTGGATTTTCTGCTTCGCCTCTTCAAGGTTGGACTTCATTAAAGAATCGAGTATGGACGCTATTGATTCCTGCACGACCTTGCTCGTGAGCACGCCCGTTTCACGGTATATAACCTTCCTTAACCGTAAGAAATTGTTTCCTAGACCCAGAAGTTTAACGTGGTTGACAAGAATTCGGAAGCCGACCACGACACGGCGCGGGGGGAGTTCGGCCGGACTTGAACCGTCAGTTTTGGTGGGTTTGGACAACTCGCCTACCGCTACGGTGCAGTAGATACGAATGTCATGGCCGAACCGAAGGGCGATGTCGTGCTATTCGAGCGAGAGGCGGCCCCATACGTGACGGTAACGGTCATGTTCCCGTTGCTCGAATCGAGTTTATGCGCAGCACCCATGACTGTCTGTTCCCCGTTAGGATTCGGTGACGAGACGCCGATGTAGGCAGTCCCACTTCCGCCATAATGGCACGTCAATAAGAGGTAGGCTGGTGTTGTGGCAAAGGCAGAGTAGGTGCTAACGGTGGCGTTCCAAGGCCCTTGGTAGGAGATTTCAACGTCAAAGTCACTTGAGTATTCCTGAGTTGAGGCCGTGGGGCATTGAACGGTGCTGGTGGTCGTTGCAATCTTCTGACTGCCAATGAGATACCACGCCCCCGCCCCTGCTAGTATTGCTACTACCAACAGAATGACAATCACTTCATTCCTCATATCTCAAAGGGTAATCTTGACAGGTGTAAAGTTCTACCTGTGAGAACGGCCTAGCGATTTTGGCGGGTTCGGACAGAACGGCTCGGAGGCTGGTGAAAGGTCGGTTACTTGACGGCTACGTGAATGAGCCGCAATGCCACCCTATGAGGGTCGAGTTCTGAGGCGGAATCGGTCTGATGCTCGTGACGCGATTGCTGTTCCAGAATACCCCACATCCGAACAATCGATACGCTAGAGTAACCTGAGCGCTCCAGTTTATGGTTTCGTTCAGAGTGCAAGGCGAGTGCAAGTAGCATATGGGGAAGCTAGGAACCA
>DASPPO010000023.1:0-26579 GCA_035625455.1 Nitrososphaerales archaeon
CGAACGAGAACCTCTCGGGCAGGGGGTTCACGGATAAGAAGGTCGAAGCGATCCTGTCAGCCCGAGACCGGTCGAAGGGTGGGACGATTTCTGATGGGGATCTCGGGAGGGTGAAGTCTCTCGCGTCGCTTGCCGTTCAGCTCAGCGCGTTGAGGGAGGGGCTGGACGGATATGTCGAGTCACAGATGAAGAAGGTCGCCCCGAACGTCGCAGAGGTCGCAGGTGCGACCATAGGCGCTCGCCTCATGGCGAAGGCTGGGGGCCTCGACAGGCTTGCGATCCTGCCCGCGAGCACAATCCAGATTCTAGGGGCGGAGAAGGCGCTCTTCAGGGCCCTGCGGACCGGGGCAAGGCCCCCCAAGCACGGAATTCTATTTCAACACCAGGCGGTTCATACGGCCCCGAAGTGGCAGCGGGGGAAGATAGCGAGGACCCTCGCGAACAAGATCGCAATCGCAGCCCGCGTCGACTATTACAGAGGGTCCGAGGACGCTTCAATCAAAGCGGGGCTGGACAGGCGGCTCGAAAGTATCAGGGAGAAGTACAAGGAGCCCCCGAGGCGGAAGCCTGAGCAGCGAGAGCGCCCCCGAAGGGAAGAGCATCCCAGGCGCGGCAAGTCCAGGCGAAGTTGAAGGCCCTCCTGAGGGAGGAGAGGGACGGCAGGTTCGCACTCCTGACGAGGAACCTTGCGCCTGGGAAGCGCGTCTACAACGAGGATCTGGTGCAGAGGGACGGTGTGGAATACAGGACCTGGGATCCGTTCAGGAGCAAGCTCGCGGCCGCCATACTGAAGGGGATGCCAGAGGACAAGATCAAAGAAGGGGACAGGGTCCTCTACCTCGGGGCATCGACGGGCACCACCGCTTCCCACATCTCGGACATAGTCGGACCCGAGGGGCTGGTCATAGGGGTCGAGTTCGCGCCTAGGGTCGCAAGGGAGTTCGTCGAGAACGTAGCCAGGGAGCGGAAGAACGTCATCCCGTTCGTCGCGGACGCGAGAGACCCGTCAAGATATTCTGTCACCAGGGTGGACGTGGTCTACTGCGACATCGCGCAGCCCGACCAGACGGAGATAGCCATTGCCAACTGCTCTGGGCTCCTTAGGAAGGACGGGAGGCTGCTGCTCGCAGTGAAGGCAAGGAGCATAGACGTGTTGAAGGACCCTGAACTGGTGTACGAGGAGGAGCGGCGTAAGCTCGTGAAGGCTGGGTTCAGGGTCGAGCTAATAGTAGACCTGAGTCCCTTCGAGAAGGACCACGTGCTCATCAGCGCTTCCCGTTAGAAGCTGTCCATGAGCGTCTGCTCAAGGTTCAGCCACGTCCTCCAGCTCTTGCGGACGTAGCTTGGGAGTGGCTCCCCCCTCCCCATTCTATCTATGAAGAACGCCCTGGTCGTGGGGTCGGAGGGGTAGCCGGAACCGAAGTCGCCGTGCTCTTCCCTCAGCCTCGCGACGGCCCTGTCCCGCTCCACCTTCGCGATTACGGAAGCGGCTGAGACCACGGGGAAGTTCCTGTCCGCCTTGTGGAGGGCGGTGACTTGGCAGTGCTTTCCCAGGTTCGCGACTATGTCGTCTCTGAAACGCCGCGGGATGACGTCAGAGGCATCCACGGTAACCTTCGGTGCGCCGAGCGCGTCGATCACCTTTGCGAAGTAGACCGCTTCCAAGTAGTTGAGTTTCTTCAGCCTTCGCCCCCTGACGACGACCTCGTCTATCTCGTCAGGAGAGATGTCGACCCAGTGGACTCTCTGGGCGACCCGGAGTATCTCGGGGTAGAGGGCCTCTCGCCTGGAAGGGGACAACATCTTCGAGTCCCTGACCCCCATCTCTCTGAACTCCCTGGCACCTTCAGCGGTAACCGAGACGCCTGCCACCACCAGTGGCCCGAGCAGGCACCCCCGGCCCGCTTCGTCAAGCCCCCCCAGCACCCTGCGGGCGCTCATCGTTGCCCCCTCCTCAGACCTTGGGACCCCCCACCGCCTTCAGAAGCGCTTCTGCGAGTTCGTCCACGGCCTCATCTCTGTTCTCTACGGTCAGGGTTATGATGGCCTCGGCTTTGCCCCTGAGGTCGCTCAGCAGGTCGTCCTCCAGGCGCTCGTGGACCACCGCAAGCATCGGCTTTCCTGATTCGATGCACATCCGGACCCCCTTCCTGAACTCTGGGCTCACGAGCTCCATGGGCCCCACCTCGTCCACCACTATCAGTTCGGAGGTGGAAGAAGCCGTCGCGAGCGCCCCCCCGCCAATGTTCGCCAGGTCGGTGAGGTTCACTCGGTACCTACCTACACGGGGTCCTACCCTGGATGTGGCGGTCGCCAGTTCCCCGGTCTTCCCCGATGAAAGGTCGCGAATCTCGAATCCAGTCCTCGCTCCCCCCGACCTCTTCTCGGAGGTTGTGCAACCCCCCACTATGACCCCTGCGCTCTTCAGCTTCAAGACAACCTTCGACACGGCGGTGGACTTGCCCACCCCGGGGGAGCCTGTTACCAGCCAGATTCCCAAGCCGGCCGCCCACCGAGGCGGAGGTACATGAAGGTACCAGAGAACGCCTGCGGAGGCGGGGAATCGTTTAACAGCGCAGAGCCTGACGTGCGAAAGCACCATGAAGCTAGTCGAACACACGGAGGGGAGAACAAGACTCGTCGTCCCGGCAGCGAGCCTTGCCGTCGACCCTCCTCCGACGTCCCCGGTGTTCTTCAACCCTGCGGCTGCGCTCAACAGGGACGTCAGCGTCTGCTTGACGGCTGCCTCGGACGGGTCGACGTTCTGCGATTCCATGGCGGGAGTGGGGGCAAGGGGCCTCCGTGTCGCCAATGAGGTGGACAGGATCAACCACGTCGTTCTGGTCGATTTCAACGGGGAGGCCCTTGGGATCGCCCGAAAGGCCGCAGCGCTCAACAGAGTGATGCGAAAATGCGAGTTTGCACAATCTGAAACATCCTCCTACCTGTATTCGAGGTACGGGAGGGACAGAAGATTCGACTTTGTAGACGTCGACCCGTTCGGGACCCCCGTGGGACAGCTCCAGGGTGCAATCAGGGCCACTTCAAACGGCGGAATCCTTTCTGTGACCGCGACCGACACGGCCGTGCTCTGCGGAGTATACCCCCAGGTGGCATGGAGGCGCTACGGCGCCATCCCGCTCAACAATCACTTCAGACACGAGACTGCAATCAGGCTCCTCGCGGGAGCGGTCACAAGGGCGGCTGCGCCCCTGGACACAGGGGCACGTCCAGTGGCAGGTCACTCTACAAGGCACTACGCGAGGCTCTTCTTCTGTATCGAGACCGGAGCCGCCGGAGGAGATTCCGCGCTTGGCAACCTAGGCTACGTTTCGTGGTGCCCTCACTGTGGACACGTTGAGGCGTCCACAGAGCCTAAGGCTTCCTGCGAGAGATGCGGCAAGAGAGCCCGGCTGGCCGGACCTGCCTGGGTCGGTCCCATGACTGACGTTGGACTGCTGCGAAGGGCAAGGAGGGCAGCGGAGGAGACTGGGCTGCACAAGGCCGCAGCTGTGTTCGAGGGCCTAGTTGGGGTGGAGAAGTTTCCCCCCTGGAGCTTCAGCGTCGTAGACACCTGCTCTAGGCTTGGCGTTTCCACGGTCTCAGAATCGGAAATCTACCGGCGTCTCAGCGAGTCGGGCTACGACGCCATGCGAACACCTTTCGAAAGGACTGGAATCAAGACGGATGCCGATTACGAGGCTTTCGTCGGATGCGTCGAGAACTCTCTGAAATCGGCCGGTGCGAGGGGCGCCCCCTAGTCGGTTGGCGTGGGTGGCACGGGGAAATGGCTTTATGAATTCCCGCAACGGTTACGCTAGTGTTGGAGGGTTCCCGTGACACTGCAGCGATGGTCGGACTTACCGCCATCCTCCTCATCCTTGGGGTCGCCGCGGCGGTTGCCCTCCCGCCCGGATTTGCGGTAGGCAGAGCTCCCGCGACTCTGACCTACGTGCCTCCCGGTCACCTCGCGCTGTCTGTTTCGATGAGCAACGGGGGGGTGGTGTATTCACCGGTGGACGGAAGTGAAGTGCGAGTCTCCCAGGCATCGATTCACGGATTCACCCTCTTGGCACAGACGAACGAAAGTGGCGAAGTGGAAATGACGCTACCCTCGGGGGAGTACGCCGTCTCCGTCTACGACGGCAGGTTCACCTTCGAATCCGGTGTGTCCCTCGACCCGGGAAAAGTGACCCAGCTGCAGGTCCGGGTGAACAGAACATCCTTCTTCGCGTTGTGGGTCGAGGCCCAGGACTCCTCTACGACCGGGGAGGTCGAGACCTGGAACCAGGTGGAGGTGGCCCTGTCTGCTTCTGGCGTCAACTACGTCACGGTCCCGATGGCGCAGCTGGAGAACTTCTCTGACTTCAGATTCCCCGCTGAGGTGTACCTACAGACCGTCGAGTTTGAAACCATCGCCGGCTTCTTTGTAATCAGGGGCCCGGAGATTCCAGCGGCCGTAATCTCGCAGGTACTTAATTCGGGGAACATCTGGCTCGTCTTAAGGCCCCTGGCCCCTCTCTCCCTGGCAGGGGCTAACTATCTTGGAGTGGTAACCTATGAAGCGGCCGGGACCGTGACCGTGCAGGGAGCTTAGGACGCATGGATTGGAGCATCGAGCTTGCGGGGGCGAACGCTGCGCTCTACCTTGCACTCTCCTACCAGCTGGTTCGTGCTAAAAGAATCAAGCCAAGTCGTGCAGGAAGTTTGAGAGATGCCTTTGGAGTGCTGGAGAAAGAGGTGAAGAAGGGGATGCCCTCTCTCCCTCCGGGGCATACGTGGCGAGAAGTGGCGGCCGAAGCAAAAAGACGGGGCCTGCGCGTCGATTGGGTCAGTTTTGGCAAGTCCATGGAAGCCTACGAAGAGCTCAGGTATGGGGGTTCGGAAGGGGGAGGCACAGACTACCGGGAAGTCCTCACACTGGCTAGAGAACTGGAGAGACTGAAATGATAAGCGGAATTTCAGGCCGGATCATGGACCAGACACGAAAGGTGGTCGTTGGGAGGGAGGCAGAGACGCGGCTGATCTTGGAATGCTTCCTCGCTAGGGGACACGTGCTTCTCGAGGGAGTGCCCGGGATTTCGAAAACGCTACTCGCGAGGGCGTTTGCAAAGTCCTTGGGGCTGGAGTTCAAGAGGGTCCAGTTCACCCCCGATATGCTCCCACTGGACATCATCGGAGGGTTCGTCTATAATCAGGCGAAGAATTCCTTCGAGTTCAGAAGAGGCCCAGTCTTTACGAACATCCTGCTGGCAGACGAAGTGAATAGGGCTCCCCCCAAGGTCCAGAGCGCGCTGCTCGAGGCGATGCAGGAGCTCCAGGTGACCGTCGAGGGGTACACGGAGCCCCTTCCCAACCCGATGATCGTGCTCGGCACAGAGAACCCCGTTGAGTTTCAGGGGGTCTACCCCCTCCCCGAGGGGCAACTCGACAGGTTCACGATGAGGATCGTTTTCTCCTACCAGCCTGCAGAGGTGGAGACGGACGTACTGCAGAGAAACCTCGGGGACATCGACTTCGGCGAAGTCGAGCCTGTGGTCGGCCTGAGCGAGCTGCGGGGCATGATAGGAGAGGTGCAGAAGACGAGGGTCACGCGCGAGATGCTAGGATATCTGGTGAACCTCGGCCAGGCGATGCGGTCCGACCCCAGGCTGGACCTCGGACCAAGTCCGCGGGCACTGGTCCAGCTTCTGCACTGCGCACAGGCTCGAGCCGCACTTGAGGGGAGGAGCTTCATCATCCCCGACGATATCAAGGCAAGATCGGACGTGGTTCTCGCGCACAGGCTGAGGCTCACCAGGGAGGCGACGTTGAAAACGCCGGGGACTGACCCGTCGAAAGTGATAGCGGAGACAATCGAGAAGGTCGAGCCGCCGAGATGAGGTTGACCGAACAGGGAAGGGACTACCTCTTCGGCATATTGCTTCTTGAGACGGTGGGGCTGGCGACAGGAGCCAATCTGTTTGCAGCCCTTGGTCTGGTGCTCGCCCTTGCGTCACTTATTTCGATGGCGCTCTTCAGGATGCTGGCTCCAGGGTCCCTGAAGGTGTCGACGTCCGATGACTACATCCGGCTCTTCAAGCACCAGGAGGGCGCACTGACGCTTTCCCTGCAAGAAGAGAGAGGCAGGTGGACGAGTCTCGAGGTCGAGTCGGTAACAGCAGATGACGCGGTCGGTACTAGCGTTTCGAGGGAAGGAGGACATTTCGTCGTAAGGGTCAGACCAAAGAAGGCGGGGAGGTTCGCAGGATTCGAGGCCGACGTCAGAGTAGGGGACACCCTCGGACTCTTCTCCATAAGGCGGCGGGTGGTACTTGACCAGGTGGTGTTGGACTCCCTCCCAATCTCTTTGCTTAGTCGGATGGGACCGAGGCGCCCACTCTCTGTAGTGATTGGCGAGAGCCCTGCCGGGAAGCCGGGCAAGGGGCAGGAATTCTACGGCATAGAAGTGTACGGAGAGCAATCGGAGAGCAGGGACATCCTTTGGAAGAGGGCAGCCAATTCACCCCACGGTCCTTTGCTCGCCCGCGTACGGGAGGCGAACAGTCCCGAATCGGTCAGCATAGGAGTAGCTCATGGGGAAATCGGGGAAGACAGGAGGACAGACTGCATCGACCTCCAGTGCGAGGCCCTAGGCCTTCTGGGGAGAGCTCTACTGGCCAACGGGATTAAGGTCGTGATGGTCGGCCCCGACGGCGTCAGCAGGCCAGCCAAGAACGAGGAGGAGCTCGCAGACGTGATTATGGAAATTTCGAGTACTGGCACGGCCGTTTTCCGGGGAAGTATTCGGGCCGTCGGGGTGGGAATCATCATGGCAGTAGGGGACTTTCCATGGAACGAACTTTCACACCTAGGCATGCGCCCGGTCGTCTTTGTTGGGACCAAGAGTCGCCACCCTGAGGACCGATATTCGGTGGACTTCACGGGAAGTGAAGACCTGAGCAGGATTCTGGGTTCGGTGCTGGCTGCATGAAGGCATTCGCCAAGGACGTACTGGCGGGAGGAGCGCTGGTCGCCCTCGTTATCCCCTGGGCCGTCACAACTCTGTCCTGGCTGAGCACCCCGCTCCGACTCCCTTCAAACCCCTTCCAGTTCGCTGTTTTCCTTCTTGTGTTCTCTAGGGCGTTGTTGTATCTAGGTTCCCCCGCGTTGAGGAGGCTGAGCCTGGGGGCATCCATAATCCTGTTCTCCGGGGACATCCTCGTCTTCCCGGCAGCAGCCCTGCTTTCGGCCGCCACCGGGAGCTCCTCGGAGGTTACCCTCGCAAGTTCGTACACTGCATCGTGGCTTTCTGCCTCCTTGCTAGTTTACCCCCCTGTGGCAGCCTATGCCATCTCCAGTGCACTCAGAAAGAGGGCAAGGCTCGCCTATGTCCTCCCCGCTGCAGCCTGTTGTTTCACAATCTCGACCTTTGTGATGATCGCCATCGAGTCGACCGCTGGGCCTCATGGTTTGAATGGGGTCTTTGTTCAGGCCGTAGTCGGGGTGATGCACCCCGTCTTACCCCCCGGATGGGCTCCAGGGGTCATCACAAGTTGCGGCGCAATCCTCTTCGTGTCTCTAGCCGTCTACGCAGTGTCCAGGAGCAGCGACTTTGACAGAAGGCTCGCTCCTCAACTTTCGCTTGGCGTCGCGGGCGTCTTAGGACTGTTCGCCTGGATCCCGGCCCTTTCTCGACTTGGCCCCCTGTTGGTGCTCGGGGTCCCGACGCTAGTCATAGTCTCCGTGGTGTGGGCGGCTTCCCGTGGATCGTAGGGCCGCGTCCGTCCTTCTCGTGGTGCTCTTGATGGGGGCCCTGGCTTGTGCTGTCGCATCCCCGGCCAAGGCACAATCAAACGTCACAGTGCCTTTCGACCTTGGATACGGCCCGTCTACGTTGTTCCCCGCTTCACAGGGCACCCCCGTGTTTTCAACGGGGGACCAGCTTTGGGTAACCTCGCACTATAACACGACTCTCCTGATCATGGTATCTTACATCCTTTCGAATTCGACGTACTTCCTCGGTCCCGTCAGGCCCGGAACCCCCACAAAGCTCCTGCTCTTCGACGCCACCTATCCCCAGGGAATGTGGTCCCTCCGCGCTCTCAATTCGTCTCTTTCGCCCGTTCTGTTTCTGGTCAGTGACGCAGCAGGGGCCCCTGCGAATCTCGCACTCGCCCAGGCGCGTCTGAGAGGCGGAGACCTGGAAATGAACTTCACCACGTCCTTCGGACTGCAGCTTCAGGGCGCGCAGGCGTGCACCATCGGATCTCAGAACTCGTCGGCGGCGGTGGTCCCTGTGCCGGCGCAGTCAGGAGGGGGCACGGTCACTCTTTCAATGGACGGGAACGAAATCGATGCGACCGAGGGCGGGCCCGGGACTGGGAACTTTACGCTGCAGGTCGACCTCTACTATTCCTACGCCTTCCTTGCGCCCAACTCGACGTCCATACTCCTGTTCAGGAGCGCGAGGGTAGCGACCACGGGTGCGGTGCTCATCACTAATTCGAATCCCTCCGCTTCCATGCTCCTCCAGAGCGATGGAAGATTGAAGACGGGCAGGTACGAACTACGCATATTCTTCGACGGGGCCCAGGGTCTTTCGCTGGCGACGACAGAGGTGCTGGTCACGGACTCGAACTCCTGGGTGTGGCTAGGCGCCTGCACGAACACGCCGGTATATTCTAACAGCTTCTCCATCACCACGCCCCTGGGTGCGGGCCCCGTGAGCTGGCCCCGAACGTTGTGGTTGACCTACACCGTCTTCGGTGAGCAGGGCTTTGCCAACATCTCGCTGGGAGTGGACATTGCGGCTCTGACATTCTTGGGGAGCCCCTGGGGAGTTCCCCTCTCGTCCTACGATGTCGGGGTCGTTACGTCTACGGGTACCAAGGAGATTGATGTCCAGAACGGAACGATGTTCATGATTCTCTCGTCCCCGCAGGCATCTGCCAATTACACGTTGGGGCTCGGCGGCCAGACATTCTTCAGAGGGACAGCGGGACCAATCGAGCCGTTCACTTCCACCACCCTGCCTTTCAACGTCTCCGAGCTCGCAGTTACCTACTTTTCAGGAGGATCGCCCTATCGGGGAGGCAATGTGTCAGTATCAGATTCGGAGGGGGAGCTCGTCTCGGCCGAGACCAACAGCCATGGTCAGGCATTCTTCTATCTACCCCCTGGGGGATACAACGTCGCAGCCGCCGGAGGGAACGGTAGCGCAAGCATGTCAGTAACGCTCTCCCTCGGTCAGAAGTTCGCGCTCGAATTGGGCCTCCAGACCAGCACGGGGACGAGCAATATCGCCCTTGTCTGGGTACTCGCCGCCACTGCCGCGACCGGTGCGGTGGTCAACGCTATCGTTTTCCTGAGAGGGAGAAGGAACCGGCCCTAGGAAAGGGGCATGGCAGGGAGCTCCCTGCCTCTCACCGATTTATCCCCTCACAGAGATAGTAGAGCTCGGAACTGGCAGTTCTGCTGGCAGCCGGTTTGATGACCCTAACGGACCTGAACGTTCCCCTGAGCTCGTTCCGGACCTCCTGGGACCTCTCCCCCTCGAAGAGCTTGCAGAAGACGCTCCCCCCTCCCTTCAACAGTACGCGCGAGAGCTCGATGACCCTTAGCGTGAGGTCCACCTGGCGAGTCTGGTCGAGTTCCCAGACACCAGAAACGGAGGGGGAGAGATCAGAGAGGATGACGTCGGCGGAGCCCCCGAGAGCCTCACTCACAACTGCCGCGACGCCGGGATCGTGCACGTCCATTTTGATGACCACCACGTTCTTCTCCTTCAGTCGGATCGCGCTGAGGTCGACTCCGACCACACGCCCCCCGGGGCCGACCATATCCGAGGCCACCTGGAGCCACCCCCCCGGCGCTGCGCCGAAGTCGACTACCCTCCCCCCTTCCCGGAGGAACTCGTATCTCTCGTTGGCCTCGATGAGCTTGAAGGCTGCCCTGCTCTTGTACCCCTGCTCCCTGGCGAGGCGCCTGTACAGGTCCCTCCTCGCCTCGTGGAGCCTCATTTCTTCGAGAGCTCTGGGGGCTTGAAGTGCCCGGGGAGGAGGGATCCCGCCGTGGTGTCCTCGGCGAACCCGTCGAGCCCCCTCCTCAGGACCTTCATCTTCGGGTTGAATTCCACCATTACCTGCCTGCACGCTCCGCACGGCTTTGTGAAGTCCTCGGACTTGCCCACTACCGCAATGGCCACAATGTCCCTCTTCCCCTCTGAAACTGCTTTGAAGATGGCTGTCCTTTCGGCACAGCAGGCAAGTCCGTATGAAGCGTTCTCGATGTTGGCACCGGAATAGATCCTTCCACCTGAAGTGAGGACTGCCGCACCTATCTTCACCCCAGAGTACGGGGAGTAGGCACGGAGGCGCGCCTTCCTGGCTGCCTCCACTAGGTAACGAAGCTTCTCTCTTCCGGCCATCTTTCCGGGGCCTACCTTGCAGGCAGTGCACTCGGCTCGGCCATCTGAGCCCGGGCTGCCCTCGCCTCCTCTATTACCCAGGGGCCCAGCCACGGGCAGATGTATGGGCTCACTTCGCCGTCCACCGAACACTTCGACTCGTACTGGCAGACGATGCAGGGCGCCTTCTCTATGGAAGCCATGTCCGTCGGGAACCTGAGGGGGGTGAGCTTGTAGGTCCACCTGCCCTCCTCAAGGACCTTCACCCTCCCGATTAGCCCCCGCCTTTCCAGCCTTATGGCCAGCCTTGACCCGTCCCTGCTCGTGAGCCCCAGCTCCTTCCAGATTTCACTCTGCAGGACCCCGTCGCGCCCCCTTTCGACCACCAGTTTGTACACCCTAGAGGTCAGGTCGACGAGTTCCTCTTCTGTCCTCTCCACAGGCTGCTGAGTCTCCACCTGCTTCTTGGAAGGCCTCGCCTGCTTCTTCCCGGGTCTTGATTTCTCCTTGGCCGCGCTCTTCCTTCGCTGCGTCATTTCGCTGGCATGAACTCCTGTCTGATCACGAAGTTGTCAAGAATCTCCCTGCACCTGTTCCTCACAGTCACCTCAGTGACTTCGGCGAACTCCGCCACTTCTCTCTGGGGGAGGTGTTCGCCGACCATGACAGACGAGAGGTACACGTAGGCTGCCGCGAGCCCCGCGGGCGCCTTCCCGCTCGAAATCTTCGAATCGCTCGTCTTGCGTGAGAGTGTGAGAGCAAGGTGCTCGACCCTGGGATCGATCTTTGCCATGTTTATGAGCTTCGAGATGTACTTCTCGACCGAAGGAGGGGGGACGTACTCCTTCTCGACCTCCTTCAGGACGAGCCTGAAGTAGCGCGCGACGCTCCCTTTCTCCATCCCGGCTGCCCTGGCGACTTCCTTCAGCGTCCTAGACACTCCGCACTTCCTGCAGGCAAGGTAGACCGTCGCCGCCGTCATTCCAAGAATCGACTTGCTCTTTGCCACCTTCATCTTGGCAGAGGTCCTGTAAATCTGAGCCGCAGTCTCGGCGACGTTGTCCGGAAGGTTCAGGGACTCGCAGAGCTCCGATATCTTAGAGAGGACGTTGGAGAGCCCCCTCTCTTCGCTGTTGATCGTCCTCGTCCTGCTCTGCCACTTCCTCATCTTCTCCACCGTCGCCCTCATGGCAGGGTCGAGATACTTGCCGTGGGAGTCGCGCATCGTCCTGCTAATCTCGGTCGAGAGCCCGAAGTCGTGTAGCGCCAACGTGGTCGGCGAACCCACCCTCACTCGCCTGTTCTTCTCCTCCAGGTCCATGGCCTTCCATTCTGGGCCAGAGTCGGCCGGCGCGACTGTGACGTAGCCGCATGTGGGGCAGACCTGCTCCCCCTTCTCCGAGTCTCCTATCAGGCGGTTGCCGCAGACGGGGCATGACGTCCTGAAGCCATCGTCCCTGCTCGTGTTCCAGAGACTCATCCTTTCTATCCCTCTACGAAAGCCGGATCCCCGGCCTTCCCCAGCCTGCTGCTCACGACGGCCACGGACGCGTAGGGGGACCTGACCGGCCCGATGAGTTCAACAACCTTTCCGAGCTTGCGTTTGTCTGCGGTGCAGAGAGAAACGCCGGGTCTGACCTCCCTTGAAAGCTTCACAATCAGTCGACCGCTCTTTGCCTGATGCAGAAGGACGCCGACCTGAAACAAGAAAAACGAAGGCACGTCATCCTGCCTTTAAACCTTCGCGAGAATTTCTGTCACTTTTTCCGGCCGGACTGGCTCTGGGCCTGGCGCTTCTGCCCTAGTCCTCGGACTACGGAGAGCTCCCTGGCTATTCTTATCAACAGGGCGTGTTTTGCGCCTGACTTCGTCACGGAGACATACCCCGACTCCCGGAGCGGGCGGGACGGGTAGCGGGCGGCCTGGGACTGCGGCTGAAGGTTCAGCCGTCGGCACGCCTCTCCCAGTTCGGCTAGGACAGGAGCTCGCGTGGCCGTGCTTAGAGGAACCCTTCGCCCCTCGCCTCGCTTGAGCTCCGAGTCGAAGTAGTCCAGCCAGAAAACTTGCTTGTCGTATTCCTTCATTTCTTCGTGGTTCGCACAGCGTTGACCACGCCGTCCGCCGTCGGCCTGGAGGTGACGACTGCCTCCCCCGCTTCGGTTTCAAGCACGGCGCCCAGGGTTATGACCCCCCTTCTCTGGTAATCCCTGTTGGCTGGGCTGGTCTTCACCCTGACTATCTTCGACCTCTTTACCTTCCCGGTGCCGTCGGAGACGTTCGCGAATTCTGCCGTTATGGTGCCAGAGGTCACGTGCCCTCCCCGCCTCCGGATGGCCCTTTTTGACCCGGGGCCCACCAGGGGCTCGATGGCATACCCGTCCCTTTCGTAGGCCCTCCTCCCCCTGTGAGGCCTCGACCTCCCTCCGGTTGGCCTCCTCTTGACCAGGTTCTCGATGGATCTAGTCAAAGCGTTACACCTTTTCGGAGGCGCCCTCCTTGGCCTGATGTTAAGCGTTTTGATTATCGGAGTGTCAGAGTCCTGCTCTCCAGCTGCCTTTTCATCGTGGTAACGTCGGTGCTGAGCCCGAAGTACTCGGAGAACCGGGTCGTGGTCCTGTAGTTCTTGCTCCTTCCCTGTCTCTCTCCCACGACGAAGCCTACATCCTCGAGCTCTCTGAGGTGCTCATAGACTGTCGAGCTCCTCCTGAGCACGAGTTCAGCCGCGGATATAGGCTGGAAGAATGCGATGAATGAAAGGGTCCTGAGGGCGGCCCGGGAGAGGAGAGGCCTGGTGGCGAACCTCCTCGCAGTCTGGGTGTACTGGCCCTTGAGCTGCATGGCGAATTTCGGGCCGGCATACTCGACCACTTCGACAGCCTGCATGGCACCGTTGACCGTCCTCGCAACCTCTCTGGCGATGGCGGCGGCCTTTCTGTCTGACGCTGTCCCCGCCACGTGGGCAATCTCATCGATGGAAAGAGGGCGACCGGACGCGTACAGTGCCGCCTCGACCTTCGCTAGGACTTCCTTCGAGACTGGTTCCCTTGCGGTCTCACTCAAGCTGTCCCACCGAGACCACCAGGGCGTCTTCGTCGGACTCCTCCTGATTGATGACGACTTCGCCATCGTTGGCCGCGAACAGGAGGATGATGAAGATGCGGGCGGCTTCGACGGGACGGAATCCGCGTACGAGTTCAGAAAGAAGCGCCTTCCCTGTAACCCGGAGCCTCTCGACGAGTATCTTTCTGTACTCCGAAAACATCACCTCCACGGGGATGACGTACTCGCCGATGTCCGGAGGGAGCTCCTCCGGAGCGAGGAGATTCTGTGCCGCCCCGCCTTCCTCCTCCATGACTATCTCCTGCATGATCCTTCCGAGCTCGTCGAAGAGCTCGTCTATGTTGGTGGAATAGATCTCGTACCTGAAGGGCATCACTATGAATTGTGGGGGCTGTGAATTGTCGAGGAGCCTGTTCTGCATTCGTAGCCTCTCGAACAGGAACAGCGACTCCACCTTCAGTCTGTAAATGGTAGCCGAGGACAGCGCAGCGGTCCCAGCCGCCCTCATGTCTATCAGCTCCGTCTGGGAGATTGCCTTCAGGAACATGTCCAGGAGTTCCGAGAGGTTGATCTCCCAGGGGCTCTTCCGCTTCGCCAGGGACGGGTCGATGAGGACGTTGAGCGGGGGCTTCCCCAGAAGGGCAGAGCTAGGCACGCGGGGGGACCTCCGCGGGCTTGTAGTGGACTACACGCGACACACCTCCCGTGGAGTAGACCCCATAGGTCATGTCGCTCTCGGCAACGAAGACGTCCCTAAGGGTGATGGCGATGATCTGGGCCTCGGAGGACTTCTCCTTTAGGAAGCGGGCCAGGCTGGTGGAGTTGACCGCGTCCAGGGCCGCGTCAATCTCGTCGAACAGGTAGAACGGGTGCTGCTGGACAGCCTGCATCGCCAGGATCAGCGAGACGCCGGTTACCGCCCTCTGACCTCCGCTGTGCTGAGACGATTCGCGAAGCCCGTTCCCGAAGTCCGCCCGGAGGATTATCCCACCGTTGAAGATCTCGTCCGGGTTCTCTAGCTCGAGGAGCGCCTGCCCTCCCGCCAGCTTCTCGAATATGGAGCCGAACTCGGCGCCGACCTTGTCGAAGGCGGTCAAGAACACCTTCCTCTTCTCGGACTCCACGCTCTCGATGAATCTGATTATCGAGTTGCGCTCCACTTCCAGCTCGTTGTGCCTGACGGACAGGTTCTTGTAGCTCACGTGCATCTCGCTGTACTGCCTGTCCGCCCCCCTGTTCACGGACCCGATCACCTGCTGGTACTCCTCCTGGAGCTCGCCGAGGAGCCGCTCGCTCGTCTCGAAGTACTCGAGCTCCTCTTGGTACCCCAGCATTCGGAGGTATCCAAGGGCCTCTTCCACCTTCTCCTGAGTCGTAGAGGCCTGACCAGAAAGGGCGAAGAGGTCCTTCTGGTTCCCTGTTATCGATCGCGACACCGCATCCCGCTCCTCCTTGAGGCGCCTGGACTTGCTGTCGAACTCGTCGAGGACGGGCTGGCTCCTCTTGGACGACTCCATCAGCTTCGCTATCTGCTCCTCCAGTGAGGTCCTCTGCCCCGTCAACTCCTTTATCCTTCGGGGGGTCTCCCTGACGAACTGCTTGTTGGACTGCAGGTCCTCGTTGGCGTTCGCAAGGTCGAGCTGGTTCTCTTCGAGCGCCCTGAGAAGGACGTTCTCCAGGTTCGCCCTTTCCCGCGCAAGGCTCAGGTTCAGGTCCTGGATCCTGTTCCTGATCGTGTCAATCTCTCCGGAGAGGGATGTCTTCGCAGCGTCCACTTCCGCCAGCATCGCCTCCAATCCAAGGGACTGGGCGTCGGCCATCACCTGCTGTAGCGACGTGGTCCCCTTTGATATGGCGCCCTTCTTCTCGGTGTTGACCTTCAGCCTTTCCTCGAGCCTGGAGACCACGACCGCCTGTTTCTGGTACTGGGAGTCGATGTTCCTGAAGAGCCGTTTCTGTTGGCTTATCCAGGCCCTGATCGTCGTCGCCTGGGCCCTCAGAGTGCTGGTGGCTACTATCTTCTTCACCCTCTCCTTCGTGATGCTGCGAGAGTCGGACTCGAGTGATTCCAGCTCAGACTTCCGTCTGTCGATGGCACCCTTCAGGGCGCCAACGGCGTCCTCAACTTCGCTGATCCCCTCGAGGTTTTCGAGCCCCTCCATCAGGTTGACCATGAGTTCCTGGTAGCCGTAGCTGAAAGCCCGCCCCCCCGTCTCGAACGTCTCGCCGTCCACCGTGACGGCCCTAACTCCCTCTGAAGCAAGGATGTACCCTATCGCCTCGGTCTCGACTAGGACGGAGTCCCCTGCCAGGAAGTTGATGAGGCCCTGGAACTCAGGTTCGCACTTTATCGTGTCCGAAAGCGGACCGAGGACGCCGGCCGAGCGGTCCAGGTCGACTGCCTTTACCGACTCTACCTCGCTGAGCGGGATGACAGAGAAGCTCCTCGCCTTCAGGGACTTCGCCGCCTTGATCAGCTGAGTCATGGACTTCAGGTCCTGGACAATGAAGGCGCCCATCCACTTGCCCATGACAGCGTTGACGGCCTTGGAGTACTGCTGGGGGAACTTCACCAGTTGGCCCAGGCGCCCGACATAACCCGGCACGCCCCCTTCGTCGCAAAACTCTTGGAGCTTGAGCTGTCCGCTCCTTTCACCTGCGAGGCTCTCGGACATGTGTTTGAACGCCTCCTCGCGCGACACCTCCACGGAAGCCCTCTCCAGGATCTTGGAGGCTGAAGCTATGGAATAGATTAGTTTCTCCCTGTTCTTTTCGACGCCCGACAGGCTGTCGTCCAAGGAGTTCAGTTCCTTGGTTGCGTTTTCGTAGAGCTCGAACAGGTTGTTTGTGCTCGCCTCGAGTTTCGCGAGCGAAGCCGAGTAGGTGTCGACCCTGAGCTTCAGGTCGTCCATCCTTTTCCTCTCCACCCCGAGGCTCGCCGTCGTTGCGTTGATCGTTAGGTCAATCTGCTGCATCTTCTGGCCCAGGTCGGCAAGCTTGACCTGCACCCGCGCGTTCTGCTTTCCCTTCTGCTCGATGGTCCTGCGCAGCTCCTCTCCCGCCCTGAAGAATTCCTTCAGCCGCTGGGCGAGGTCAGCATGCCTCGCGTCAAGCTTCTCGATCTCCGCCGTCAGCTGTCTGACGCTCGAATTGGCAGCGTTGACCTCCTTCTGCTTCTCCGAGACGACCTGTTTGAGCTGGGGAACCGTCTCGCCTTCTAGTTCAGAGACGTTGGACAGTGCTGTCTGCAGGTCCGCTTCCAGAGACTCGAGTTCGTTCCTGACATCCGCAAGCTGGAACTGCAGGTCCACGTGACTGGCTCCTCCCCCCTGAATGACATCGACGATGAATCTGGTCTTCTCGTTCTCGACCTGGCTTATGCGGTTCTCCAGCTCGACTAGCCTCGCGCCCTGGTCGCTGATTTTGCCGTTGAGCTCCTGCTCCTGCGACCTGAGAACAGCCAGCTTGTCCTTGAGGTCCCTGATCCTCCTGGATGTCATGATGGCCTGGAGCCAGTTGATTTGCGATTCGAGGAGGTTGAACCTGACCATGTCTGTCCGCTGGGAGTCGAGCGACTCCAGAGTGCTTCTCATCTCCCCGATGCGCGCCATGGCGACCTCGAGCCTCTGGTCCGCCTGACCGAGCTGCCGCTGGGCTTCGGACTTGCGCTCGTCGAACTTCGAGATGCCGACGACGCTCTCGATGAGCTTCCGCTTCTCCTCCGGGGTGAGGTCCGCCATCCGCGTCCCCGCTCCCTGGGCCACGATGTTGAAACCTCCCGGCGCGAGGCCCGCCAGGTCTACGATGTCTGTGAGGGAACCTCTCGAAGTCTTCCGGCCGTTTATGTAGTAGACGTTGTCCCCGTCTTCCCTGAGTTCCCTGGTCACCGTAACCAGGTCCGAGTCGACGGGTATGGCCCTGTCTGCGTTGTCAAATTGAAGCGTAACCCTGCAGGTAGAAGGCTTTCCTCCGCTCGAAGAGTCCTCCGACCTTGGGGTAAAGATCAGTCCCGAGAGCCTATTGTTAGCTGCTCTCAGCGCCCTCGGTGAATTCTCCCCGATCGCGAAGGAGATGGCATCGGCGAGGTTCGATTTCCCGCTCCCGTTGGGGCCCGTTATCACCGTGAACCCCCTTTCGAAGTTGACTACCACTGTCCGGGGGCCAGCGGACTTGAATCCTCGCATCTCTAGCCGTCGAATGTACGTCACGGAAGGATTTGCCCCGATGGAGGACATCCCAGAGAATGGATATAAGCGCTTGGTTTTCTGAGCCCGGAAGTTGACGGTTTACGCCCAAAGGCGCAAAAGGCTGCTCTCTCTGGCAAAGGGGAAGCAGGTCGCCGCGATGACGGCCCCGAATCTGTTTTGGCTGACCTCTTTCTTCGGCGGGGGCGCCGCATTAGTCTATCCTGACAAAACGGTAGTAATTACGACCCCTCTGGAGGCAGACAGGGCAGGGGAACTCTGCCAGGAATCGGAGTTGGTCATTGTCAAGAAGCGGGATGGGGTAAGGAAGGAGATCGAGAGGCAGGTAGAGAAGGGAGCAGTCCTGGTCGACGATGACCAGGGCTTCGAGTCAAGGGGGGTCAGGGAGAACCCCCAGCTCTTCCAAGACGCCAGGAGGGTAAAAGACGCCCATGAAATCGACCTGATTCGCAAGGCCTGCGCTGGCACAGACAGGGCATATCAGGTGCTGGAGCAGGAGTTGAGGCCGGGGAGGACGGAGTGGCAGCTGGCGGCCGCCGTGATGGAGGTTGCCTTGGAGCGTGGGATGACGCCATCCAACTCTGACTCCTCGCTCGGGCCCGTGATCATAGCCTCCGGGCCCCATGGGGCCTTCGGGCACGCCGAGCTGTCTAACAGGAAGGTCGAGAATGGAGACTTCGTCGTCGCAGACCTGTTCTTCAGGTACCAGGGTTACAACTCTGACGAAACCAGGACGTTCGCCATAGGAACGGTTACCTCGGAAATGAAGAGGCACTACGCTGTCGTAAAGGAAGCTCAGTCCGCGGCGCTTGAGGCTGCGAGGGTGGGGGCGGCTTGCGGCGCAGTGAACGAGGCAGCGGTCGAAGTCCTGCGGAAGAGCGGAATGGACAGACTCCTCAACCACTCCATCGGGCATGGTGTGGGTATAGACATCCACGAGATGCCCCGGATCTCCAAGGGGATCAAGTTGAAGCTGGTCGAGAATGACGTGATAACTGACGAGCCAGGGGTCTATCTACCGGGAAGGTTCGGGGTCAGGATAGAAGACACGCTCGTTGTAGGGAAGAGGCCAGAATTGCTCACGAGGTTCACGAAGGACCTCGTGACCTGCGGCTAGGCCTGACCACCCCCGCTTTCTTCCTGCCTACTTCGAATACGTCGACCCTCACCCCCCCGCCGTATTCCCGCAGGGCGTTGGCGACCCTGTCGGCGCCTCCGGCTTCGACCAGGCTGTGCACAGAATAGCCTACCATGTTCTGGCTGGCGTGGCTCGCACCGGCCGATTTCGCCAGCCTGATGAGCTTCTTCACCTCGACCGATTCGAGCCCCAGCGCATCTGAAAAGCGCTCCCCCTCGCCGGCGAGAGTGTCAAGTGTCGGATCGGACAGAAAGGCCTGAAGAGACTCGTGCCCGAGCCTGTTTACCTTTTCGCTTATGCTCGTGGAGGAAAAGACTTCCTTCTTGTCGAAGGGCGCGACGAAGGCCGTCACAATCTTGGTACCCCTGGGGACCTGAACGGGTACGAACTTCGCCCTGCCTGGCTCCCCCGGGACTGTGATTGCACCCGCGCCGGTGGCGTCGAAAATGACAGAGACGGTGCCAAGCCCCGTCTGTTCGAGGATCTCCGCTCTGTGAGCGAACAACGCGAGGCCTGCCTTTACCTTCCTGATGCCTGCCGCGCCCGCGACGGCGAACACCGCCGAAGTCGCAGACGAAGCGCTCGCTCCGAACCCCGACCCGATGGGAGTCTGGACGTCTTGGGTCACTGAAACCTCTGCCCTCACACCTGAAGCCGCGAGGAGGAGCTCAACAGCCCTTCGCGTGGTCCTGGCGTTGTAGGAAGCATCCCCATTGACGACGGTGTGGATTCCAGGGTCACCGTTGGAGACGACCGTGGCACTTGTCGTGGTTCCCCTAGACAGTATGTAACCGCCCCCCGTGGCACCTGTCGGTACCGGGGAGTTGTAGTTGATTTCGAAGAAGTTCGTTATGGCGCCCGGAGTGAAGGCCGTTGAAACGCTAGCGCGCCGCATTGCTCGCCTCTAGCCTGTTGCCCGTAAAGAGGCTGGCAAGTGGACCGAAGACGACCACTACCACGGCGGACAGCGCAAAGTAAGAGGCCAGTCCCGGCCAGCCGGCGACCGTTCCGGGAGCGAGAAGGAAGATGGCTGCGCCGAGCGCGACGAACAAGAGCGAGAAGACCAAGGAAACGGCCATCTGGAGGCGCCCGACGTTAGACCACTGCGGTGCATCGCTCAGAACCTTGGAACGGCCGATTATGGGTCTGGTGGCTCGGATGAGGATTGGAACGCCTATCAGTATTGCAGGGATGGACGTCATGTCCCAGTACACGGTGAACCCTAGTATCAGCAGGTGAGGGAGCGGAACAAGATAGACTAACAGGGCACCTGCGATTAGGTTGCCGAGTGTGAGGAAGCAGACTGTCCCGGCGACGAAGGCGGGCCATGACCTATACCTCTTGACGAACATGGAAAGCAGGAGGGTCGCGACGAAGTTCGCCGGCGCACCCACCGTAATCGCGTAGAACGGGGTGGTTGTGCCAAGAGGCACCAAGAAAAGGATGTCTCCCAGGAAAGAGCCCGCTCCGGCCCCCAGCGCTGCGGGGAGGGGATCAGCGGTGACAGCGAAGAATGCGGGGATGAATGAGGCTATGAAAAGTTGCCCTACTCCCCAGGGCGTGTGTATGTATGCGGTCAGCCCCTTTGCGACCGCGAAGAGGGCGGCGGAAATCGCGATTACGCTGGCTTGGATTGTGACACTCTTCTTGGCACGCAATGCTGTGCTGTCCACGAGGCGGACACCCCTTTTTCGATATATCAATATGTTCTATAATATCTCTATGGTTGTAAATAGACGTCCCTTTCGGGGGCTCCGTCATTGGAACCTACCTTAAGTAGAGCGCTGGAAGCGCGGCGAATCCCTTGAAGCGGGTCGGGCTGAAGAGGGTTCTCTTTTCGACCGAGCTTCTAGGAGTTCTCCTTTTCGTGTTCGCGACTGGCCTTCCCCCTTTTGATGACCTGGCAGAGGTCGACCTTACGACGCACATGCTGCAGCACGTCCTCATCGTGCTCGCCGGTGTCATGATTGCGTATCCGCACCTGGGAAGGCGGCTGCTGAAGGAGGGAGGTGGGGCCTGGCGAGCAAGGCTCGCGCTGATCGGCTCCATTGCGATCATCGTCTTCTGGCACCTCCCGGGCCCGTGGGACGACGCAGTACTCAACCCGGGGGTGCACGCCCTTGAGCACTTTTCCTTCCTGGGTGTGGGACTCCTTTGCGGCTCCTGGCTCCTCCTGCTTTCCGACTCTGGTAAGATAGGGGCGCTGGGGACGGCATTCTTCGGGCACATGGTGTACGCCGTGGTCCTGATATCCCCCTGGGGGACACAGGTCTACACCCTCTACTCGCTCGCCAATCAACAAACCCTGGGTTGGGTCCTCCTCCTGACCGGACCCAGTCTTGTAATCGGGATAGCCTACGTCATCGCCAGGAATCCGGGATGGCTGAGCGGAACTTCGGCAACAGGAGGGGGCAAGGGAGCGAGAAAAGACACATCCCTGAACAGGGTGAAAGTCCCTCGCTGGGTCGCCCCCCTGATCAGCGTTATGCTGGTGGTCGCTCTCGTCGGGTACTTCTCGGCGACCGCCTACGCTTTGGCACAACCCCAGCCGACAAGCGGAGGGCCGACGGTTTACATCTCGGAGACCCCCGTGTCGTGGCAGTACTCTCCACAGCAAATCAGAGTGGTGCTCGGGGTGAACCAGACGGTGACATGGGTGAGCCGTTCGATATCCTATGACACGGTGACTGACAGGGGTGGAACCTTCGGGTCAGGGCCAATTCCCCCCGGCGGGACGTTCACCCACACCTTCACTGCTCCAGGTGTCTACGACTATTACTGCCTGTACCACCCCTGGATGACAGGGACGGTCACGGTGGTGGCCGCAGGAGGGTAGCCGGAAAGGCACACGGGGAAGACGAGAACGAAGAGGTTCAATTCCTCGCTCGGGCGGTCGCCGTTCCCACCCCGCTTGGTCACGCCGTCCGCGCTGAACGCCATTCTTCCGTCAAGCGGGCAGTAGCTCTTTGCCGCCGGGTTGATTGACTATGCCCCGGAAGTCCCGTTGAAGGGGCTCCGCCACGAAGTAGAAGCACACCGCGAGAAGGACGCTGAATCCCGTAATGGCGTACCAGCCGAGGCTGGGATCAGCCGAGAAGACCTGGAAGGTCCAGAGTCCGATCAGAGGGGAGAGGGACCTACCGCCGAGCGAGGCCGCTGCGAAATACCCCTGGAACGTTCCCCTGTTGCGAACGCCGGAGAAGAGTGTGAGCACCGCCTGGGACGGGACAGTCATAAAAATCTCCCCGAGGGTGAGGACGACCATCACGGCTTCGAACTCGATAAAGGTCGAAGACACCCCAGCCATGACAAAACTTGTCGCCGCAAATAGACACGACCCGATGAGTGGGTAGACCAGTTTCTTCGCTCGGAAGAAGAGAGAAGATAGGGGGAGCTGAAGGAGCACTATGACTATTCCGTTGGTGGCGAAAAGGTAGCCGATCTGCTCGGAAGAGAAGCTGAAGAAGTTCTGGACATAGACCGAGATGGGGACTATTTCGTATCCTATTGCCAGGTACCCCCCCACGACGAGGAACAGGAATATGATGAGATTCCTGTCCGATTCCCAATGGAGCGCCGCGGAGCGCCTCTCGGATCCCGCTTCTTCGCCCTCTAGGAGCCCACCTGCGACGTAGACCAGAGTCAGCACCGACGTCACGACGGGGACTGCTGCGCTGAGAAAGAAGACGCTCGAGTAGTTGAAGGTCTGCGCGAGCACGCCCCCCAGCGCGGGACCGATTGCAAAGCCCAGGTTGCCGGCTATCGACAGTAACGACAGACCGGTCTTCAGGTTCCTTATCTCGCTGTTGGCGACTATGGCGTATGACGCTGGCTGAGAGAGTCCCCTGAGGAAGTTGAACACGGGGTAGGCTACCAGAATCAGGGTTGTATCGGCGCCTACCCCTACGAGGTAGCTCAGAACCAGTGCGGAAGCCACGGAGAACGCGTAGCCAACCAGCATCACCCTCTTCGGGCCCGCGGAGTCGGTCAGGCGCCCGCCTAGCACCTGGCTCCCCAGGCTCAGGAGGCCTGCGACAAGGTAGACCGCGCCGATGGTGGCAAGAGGAACACCCCTGACGGCGTTCAGGTAGACGGCGAGGAAAGGCATGGTGGCAGACCAACCGACCGAATTGAGGGTAACTATGGCGAATACTGCCCAGGTATCACGGGAGACGCGCATCATCGGGGTCCGTCCGGCGGCAACGCTTATTCATCAGGCCCAATCATAGGGCTCTAAGAGGTTTGGCGGGATCGGCTTGACGACGTTTGCTCAAGAGCTCCACGAAACGGTACCGCAGTGTGATCCGGCGTGAGACCATCAAGGAACATGATAATCGTTCTTGCCGTGGTAGCGGTGGTTGCGGTCGCTGGTATCTTCGCCTACTCGATGCTTTCGGCATCTCAGCCATCCTGCACGTCTACTTGGGAGTGCGCCGCTCCCTACCCGCTTCAAGGAGGGGGGACTGTTGGGGTGGCGGGGCAGCAGTGCGGAACCAACTCGTTGGTGGTTTATTGCATCGGGGGAGTGGACGCCAGCGGTGGGCCCCGGGATGACGTTTACACTGCAACCATTTCGGAGTCGGGGAACATCACCGGGTGGCGCCAGGACCCTGCCAACTACCCGCAAGATGTGAGCGGGCAGGGGTGCGCGGTCATTTCAGGGTACATCTACTGTGTGGGGGGGATCCACGATAGCACAGGGGACGACCTGGCAGCGAGTTACTACACGAAGATACTCGCCAATGGGAGCCTCGGAGCGTGGCAGTCCACCACGCCGTACCCGATTCCAATCGACTCGGAATCCTGCGTCGGCTGGTCCTCGTACATCTACTGCATCGGAGGGAACAACGAGACCGGTGGCAGCCAGTCTAATGTGGCGCCCAGCAGTACTGTGTGGTTCGCCCCCGTCAACTCGTCGGGCGTAGGGGAGTGGGCCAGGACAACTCCGTACCCGTCCGGAATCTTTGTTCCCTCATGCTTCGCGGCCGGCGGGTTCGCATACTGCCTTAACGGCTCGGACGGCAATGGTGACCCCCTGGGGACGGCATACTTCGCGCCGCTCACGGCAGGCGGAGTGGGACCGTGGACGGTGACCGAGGCCTACCCGGTGGCCTCGGTGGGCCCATCGTGCGTAACTGACTCGGGCTACATATACTGCGTAGGTGGAGAGACGGCTGGCGGACAGTCCCCGACGTTCACCAACTTTGTCTACTTCGCTCAGATATCGAGCAGCGGCATCGGTTCCTGGACGCTGGGCGCAAGTTATCCAAGGGACGTGGGGACCTCGTGTGTTACCCTGGGAGGGTACGTGTACTGCGTCGGGGGGTTCGACGAGAGCTCGCCTGGGGTCGAGGGCATAGTGAACTACGCTCCCCTGAGTTCGATTTCTGGATAGCAATTACGGGGGTTTTCTCCAACTTCAATAGGCGACCTCCGGCGCCCTGAGGCGACGTGTCGGTCGAAAGGAGAGGGCTGCTCGGGATGTCAAGGGCCCTTCTCGCGGACAGGAACATCAGAGTCCTGGCTGTAACGGGTCTCATTTCGGGTGTCTACATCGGCATGCTCAACGGGGTCATGCAGCTCTTCCCCGCCAGCCTCGGGTTCGGAGTAGCAGCGCTTGGAATCCTGCAGTCGGTGGGGAACAGGTTCTCAGGAGTCGCTGGCTCAATATCCCAGCCGATCGCAGGACACCTTTCTGACATCTACGGTAGGAAGGTGATAATCGTCGTGGGGAGCATCACGACGATTCTTTCTATGGCGCTCTTCATCGTGGCCGCCCTAAGCGTCAACTGGGCCTGCCTCCTCGCCGCGTTCTTCATGTTCGGAGTGTCGGTGCTCGGGAGCCCTTCGTCCCAGGCCATGGTCGCAGAGTCGGTTGGGTTAGACCCGTCCAAGATGAACGTGGCATTCAGTGTGGTCTTTCTGCTGAGCTCGATCCCCGGCGTCGTGACGCCCTTCCTCGCGGGCGTGATAGCGGGCACCTACGGGTACGTTGTTATCTTCTTGAGCGCCGCTCTGCTCGAGTCGGTCGACCTCTTCCTGTACGTTAAGGAGCTCTACGAGACACGTTCGGTGTCCAAGCCCAGGGAAAACGTTGTGCCAAACAGGTTCTCGCTGAGGCAGTCATTCCGGATACCCCGAGGCTCCTGGGGATACTTCAGTGCGTTGGCCATGGACGCCTTCACCTTCGGGATTACAACGACCATCATATACGCCATGATCCAGGCAAAGTTCGGGTACAGCGACGCCCAGATAGGGATCATGGTTAGCGTGCTCTCCCTCGCAACCATCCTCTCCCAGTACCCAGCCACGAAGCTCCTCCTAGTGCTCGGCGGAAGAAGGACGATCGCTCTATCCGAGGCCCTGGGAACACTGCTCATGGCCGGGTGGGCAGTCGCAGGCTCATTCCCAGCTTTCCTGATGTTATCGGTCGTGTTCGGCGCTTCTGTCTCAACTTGGGTACCCGGAGTTCAGTCTCTCGTCATGACGAATTCCCCTGAACATGAAAGAGGTGGGATCGGAGGTAAGGTCGCCGCCGTGAGGGGGCTCGTCGCATTTCCTGCTCCCATCCTTGGCGGATTCCTGTATCAGGGTCTCGGATATGAGGCACCCATCCTTGCCAGCGCCGTTGGCACCGCGATTACTGTGATGCTGCTCCTGAAGTACGTGCCGGAGCGATCCGACGATGTCCTGGTGGAGGCGAAGGTGTGAGGGGGCTCAGAAGGGAGCGCCCTTGGCGCGGGGGAAGGTGAGTCTCGAATCTGGCGGAAACGTCGAGGAGTACGGTTCCGTGGAGAACGTTTTGGTCTTATGAGACTTCTTGAAGGAAGTCGCGATGCACCCGGAAGAATGCCACCGGATCCTCTAGGATTGGTGTGTGCGAGCAGTTCTCGAATATGTGGAGTCGAGACCCCCTTATCCCCCGGTTCAGAGTCTCAGCATTTTTCGGAGTAATCTCATCAAATCTTCCGCATGTTACAAGGGTCGGGCACCCTACCTGTCCGAGCTGGTTCGTGACGTCCCAGTACTTGCTGTTCCCTGTCGGGTAGAATTCGTGTACTCCCCACATGAGCCTGTAGACCAAGTTCACGTCTCTGAATTTCGTCTGTGACGGAAACCAACGGATGTCTGGGGGGAGAGGGTCGAGGCGGCACAGGTGCTGCCGATACAGGTAGTCAGCGGCCTTCACGTATTCTTGATTCTCCAGATCCCCCTCCGCTTCGCATCTGTCCATTGTCTCGGTCACCCATCCTGGTGCCTCGCGGCGCAGCCGCATCATCTCGGATATCGCGAGCGGGGAGCTTGACGTCCCGCTTTGCGTCATAAGACTAGACAGGTTGTTCGAGTACTTCACCGCGTATCCGACGTTGAGGAAACCTCCGAAGCTGACGCCGTACATATGGACCTTCCCAAGCTTGAGCGCTGCCCTCACTCCCTCGATCTCCTCGACATACCTCTCCATCGTGTAGAGCAGTTCGTTCGGGGGTTTCTCGGACTTCCCGGAGCCGAGCTGATCGTACATGACGACCCTGAACCCATCCTTCGAGAAATTCGCAATTCTTGTCATCCCGTCCTGACCTGCACCCGGACCTCCGTGGACGCAAAGGATGTTGCCCCTGGTTCCAGATTCGCCAAAGATTCTGTAGAAGAGCCAGTAACCCAACGCTTTGACATATCCTTCAGAGTAGTCACCGATCCTGGCGACTTGGTAAATGGAGTCGTTGGCCAAGGCCGATTCCAGACCTGCTACCTTTGTTAAACCAATCGACGGGCCAACCCGCCGGCATGC
>DASPPO010000024.1:0-3915 GCA_035625455.1 Nitrososphaerales archaeon
GAAGTTACGATCTTCGTCGAGAGGGCTCCGAGATTTTCTAGATAGGCGGGCATAACACCCATCCACCCTCCGTCCCTCGGGATTGAGACTGAAACGCGTGTGGGCGCCGCCGCGCTGCCCCTTGCTTGCTCTTTGAACGCCGCTTCCAAAACGGAAATCGTATCGCGCATCGTGAGTACTCGTTCAAGGTCTACCCGCGAGAGAACTAGGACCAAACCCGCACAAGAGACCGCCCTCAAGAGCGCCTTAATCAGCTTGGTCTACTCGCAGCCCGGTGATGGCGTATCGCGGAAATTCATTTAAGCTCCGGGGCCGAGAACCGGGTCGTGAAAGCGTACACCACCGACATGTACGAAGGCATGCTCGCTGAGACCATCATGATCGACGGCCACAAGGGCCTCAGGATCAACGCGTATTTCGCCCGTCCACTCGGTCCCGGTCCCTTCCCAGGGGTGGTCCTGGTTCATCACAGGCCGGGGTGGGACGAGTGGTACAAGGAGACTACGAGGAAGTTCGCCTATCATGGGTACTTGGCAATCTGTCCCAACCTCTACTTCGGCTTCGGCCATGGGGCGCCCGAGGCTGTCACGGAAAAAATGCGAGCTGCCGGAGGAGTTCACGACGACGACGTGGTGGCCGACATATCCAGCGCGGCGGCATACCTGAAGTCCCTCCCCATCAGCAGCGGGAAGGTAGCGGGGTTCGGAACGTGTTCCGGTGGGCGCCACGTCTTTCTGGTTACAACTAGGACGAAATCGCTCGATGCTGCCATAGACTGCTGGGGAGGGTCGGTGGTGATGAAGAAGGAGGACCTCACGCCGAACGCCCCTGTGTCCCCTCTGGACTACGCAGGGGGGCTGTCGTGCCCTCTGCTTGGTCTGTTCGGGCAGGACGACAGGAACCCCGACCAGCAGATGGTCGCGCAGACGGAAGCCGAGCTGAAGAGGCTAGGCAAGAACTACGAGTTCCACAGCTACCCCAACGCGGGACACGGGTTCTTCTACTACCACACCCCGGGATACAGGCAGGAGCAGGCGGTCGACGGCTGGAACAGGATCTGGTCGTTTCTGGACAAGAATTTGGGCACGCCACTGGCCTAGGCCAGCTGCCTTCCACTGTGGGAACGGGAACTGAATACCTTACGTTAATCAACAGGCGTTTTCTCTTGACTGCACATGGAGAACCTTTTCGTCGTCAGACACGGGGAGACAAAAGCCAACGAAAACGACATTGACGCCGGCTCTCTAGACTTCCCACTTACAAAGAGAGGGAAAAAGGAGGCCGCTTTCATTGCGAAGTCCCTCGCGCCGTTTGATATTGACGTTGTCTGCAGCAGCCCAGTGCGCCGCGCCGTGCAGACCGCCAGGATCCTGGCTAAACCACACGGGCTGAATCCCAAGCTCCTCGATGATTTGGACGAAGCGAAGCTCAAACCGAACTTTGTCGGCAAATCGGGAAGACACCACATCCTCGAGTCCCCAGAGGCTTTCCAGGAAACGTACCAAGAACTTCAGGGGAGAGTTTTGAGGGCGGTCAATAGGATTCGGGCCGAGTCGAAGACGAATGCCATCATGGTCAGCCATGGAGACGTGATTGTCGCGCTTCTTCAGCACGTGGTTGAAAGGAGAGAAGAACGCCCCGGATACTACGTTCTGCACCCGAATCCCGGGTCCCTTTCGATTATTCAGTTTACTGACAGACCCCGGCTGGTGTTGTTCGACTACCGAAGAAAGCTGCTCGGTAGCCTCCAGAAATCAACGCGCAAAGAGAAGGGTCCGCCTTCAAAGACTTCGCACAAAAGGTGACGGGCGGACCCGCCCGAGCCCAGGTGCCGCAGTAAGAGCTTCAGCAAGGCCGCTAGACGGTCAGTCTGGCAAGAAATTTGCGCCCTTCGAGGATTCTCGTAATGTCTAGGCGAAGCCCTGCTCTCGTCCACAGGGATTAGAAACCTTGCCAACGAAGAAAGTACTTACGCTACCTGAATACGAGACGCTGTCTATGAGAAAGGCCTTCGTTATGATCAACACCAACATTGGCACTGAGACTGTATTAGCGAAAGAACTCAAGAAGGTCGAAGGAATCGTAGGGGTCTATCAAGTCTATGGCGTCTACGATATCGTGGTGGTTGTCGAAGCAGAGTCGGATGAGCAACTCAAGGACATAGTCTTCTCACGGATTCGCACGCTGAAATACCTGAGGTCCACGCTCACACTTAACGTGGTGCCCTGACCGGAGTTCTCGCCCAGGGTGATGCAGATATCAAGGTGAAATCCGCTGTCGTCTGCTCTGCCTTAGTCATATTTAGTCAGACCTTTGGACGGCTTGCCAAGAGCTTGTGCTCGATTACTTCCATGGTCTCTTCGGGCGCCTGCCTGTAGAGTTCTTCGGCGTCCAGAGTCGTGACAGGTGCGCGTCGATATCCCTTGATGAACTCCTTGAACGCCCCGTTGATGCCGTCGAGATATTCGAAGGTCATGTATCGCTCGTAATCGCGGCCGCGCCCCCTCACTCGGTCCATGAGGAAGTCCGTGCTGGCGTCAAGGAAGAAGACATGCGTAGGGACAGGAATCCTCTCCTGAAGGGATCTGAGAAGCGGGAGAAACGCTCTCCTGTCGTCCCGGGAGAGGGTGTAGCTCGTGTAAGCCTCGACGCCGTCGAAGAACAGGTCGCTAATCACTTCCTGCTTGAACAAATCCTCCCTCACGGCCCTGGCGATGTCGTGGTAGTGCATGATGGTGAATATCATCTCTGTTTCAAGCGCGTAGGTGACTGGGTCCTTGTAGAAGTCGTCTATGAGGGGATGAAGGGCCACGGCCTCCATGATTGCCCGGCTTCGTCTGTGCTCGGCGAGACGGCCGGCAAGCGTCGTCTTCCCCGATGCGAGTGGCCCACCGAAGACGATGAATGACACAGCCTTGTCTCATCCACGTGGGCGGATATACGTTTACGAGACCCCGAGCCCGTTCGAGGTGAAACAGGCGCGGGTAAGGGAAAATGATTTTGGCGACCCACGTAATGGGGATGGAATCATATTGAGCAGTGGCATGAATGATTGGAACGCGCCGATAATCGCCGAGTTCCGCCGTAACCGCGGTAAGGTAGGCGGCCCCTGGGAGGGCGCGCCCCTGCTTCTCCTGAATCACACCGGGGCCCGCACCGGCAAATCCAGGGTCAACCCGGTGATGTACCTCAAGGACGGCAATCGGTTCTTGGTCTTCGCCTCGAAAGGGGGAGCGGACACCAACCCCGACTGGTATCACAACCTGAAGGCACACCCGCACCTCCGAATCGAGGTGGGGAGCGAGATTATAGCCGTGCACGCCGAGGAGATCAAGGGCCCCGAGCGCGACAGGTTCTACGCACTCCAGTCGTCGCTATACCCAAGGTTCGCGGACTACCAGAAGAAGACCAAGAGAATAATCCCGGTGATAGCGCTCACGCCAGAGTCTCCGGGGTGACCCGATCAGTTGCCGCAGTGCACCTCCCATTAGCTTCTTCTCGTCTTCGCACTCTTTATCTTAATAACGGCGTTCGCTTCCAACCTCTCGGCAATTGAACTATCGAAAGCTTGGCAGTGCCGGACTGAAAGTCAGCGAGTACTCTCTTGGTGCCTGGGTGACCTACGGGGGACAGGTCGGAGAGGACGTGGCCGCTGAGTGCATGTCGGCGGCCTATGATGCGGGAGTCAACTTCTTCGACAATGCAGAAGCCTATGCAGACGGCAACGCCGAAGTGGTGATGGGGAACGTCATCAAGAAACTGGGATGGCGCCGTGAGAGCATCGTTGTGTCGAGCAAGGTGTTCTGGGGAGGAGAAGGGCCCAACGACACAGGTCTTTCCCGCAAACACGTCGTGGAAGCGTGCCGAAACTCGCTGAGAAGATTGCAGCTCGACTATCTAGACCTCTTCTTCTGC
>DASPPO010000025.1:0-56772 GCA_035625455.1 Nitrososphaerales archaeon
TCTGTCGGTTATCGGCATCGCAGCCCAGGAGGCAAAGGCTTCATCAGCGGCGCTGACGGCCTGGGAGACCTCCTCCCTGGTCGAAAAAGGCACCGTGGCCATGGTCCGTCCATCGGCTGGGTTGTAAACAGGGTGCAAATCCTGAGACTCGGACTCGCGCCATTTCCCACCTATCAGCAGTCGAAGTTTCCCGGGGCTTTGGGTGGAAGCCACCTTGGCTGGCATTGGGACGTCTGCCTCCTCGGCCAGAGGTCGCGTGATAAGAGCGTTGATACTCACAGGTAAGGTTTCGGCCGTGGAAGCTCAGGCTCATCTTGGAGGCAGGCTGGTATCAGGCTAGAAAGGCCCCTGTGGGGGATTCCTAGGTTAGAAATACGAGCAAACCAGTATAAGCCTTCTTGGTGCTCAGTTGCCGCCATGAGCGAAGCCTTCTATGCTCTCGACCACCGCTACGTACTTGACTGCCTTCCACCTCGCGAGAAGATAGTCGTTGCTCGCGCGCGCGGGATGAACATCGAGGATGCTGATGGCAGGGTCTACACCGACCTTTTTTCCGGGATAAGCACCAACAATCTGGGCCACTGCCATCCCAAGGTTGTCGAGGCGATAGCGAGTCAAGCGAAAAAGTTCATGCACGTGTCGGCTTACTACTACCACGAACTGGAGGCGACTCTCGCCCAGCGGCTTTCTTCCATCGCACCGGGAGAGCTGTCAAAGACGTTCTTCTGCAACAGTGGGACCGAGGCGGTCGATGGTTCAGTGAAAATTAGCAAGTTGTACGCCACTTCACGGGGGAAGAGCGGGGCTACTGTTGTCGCCCTGAAAGGTTCGTTTCATGGGAGGCTTTCGCTGGCGCTGTCCCTGACTGGTCAGAGGAAGTTCAAGGCCAACCTAGGGAACTATGCGAACTATCCTGGTGTGGTGCATACGCAATCGCCATACTACTACAGGTATGGCGAAGGCGTTTCGGAGAAGGAGTTCGGAAAACGCTGCGCGGATGAAATTAGTGATGTGATAGAGAACTATGCGGCAGGCGATGTCGCTGCTGTCGTTGTCGAACCGATACTGGGGGAGGGGGGGATAATAGTGCCGCCCGACACTTTTCTACCCAGGGTCGCAACAATCTGCAGGGAGGCGGGTGTTCCTCTAGTGGTCGACGAGGTCCAGACGGGATTCGGGAGAACGGGGAAGCTGTTCGCGTGTCAGCACTGGTCAGTGAACCCCGACGTGATGGCTCTGGCAAAGGCGCTGGGCGGGGGCCTGCCGTTGGGAGCGATCATGGTCTCGGAGAATGTCTCGAAGGCGATACAACCTGGCGACCATTTCAACACTTTCTTCGCGAATCCTGTTTGCTGCGCGGCAGCCCTGGCAGCGATATCGGTTCTGGAGAGGGAGAATCTGGCCAAGAGGGCATCCAAGATCGGCGCCGAGGTGCTGAAAGGATTGAGTGAAGCCCAAGAGAGAATCCCCAGCGTAGGGGATGTAAGAGGCAAAGGGCTGATGATCGGAATCGAACTGGTCAAGGATCCTAGCACCAAGAAACCTGCTCCAGAAGTGGCCCAGGAAGTCAAGAAAGACATGCTCAGGAAGGGGTACATTCTAGGGGTCGGGGGCATATTCAAGAATGTGGTCAGGCTTCAGCCTCCACTAATCATCCCGGAAGCTGAGGCCGAGAAGGCAACGTCGGAATTAATCAGTTCGATGAAGTTCGCTTCGAGGCGCCAGTGACTTCCGATTCCCGACTGAGGTAACAGGGACACTCTCGACTCCTCCGCTCCCTGTCCTGACTACAGCGACGTTCAGGGTCCCAGGTTGAGGCTGACGAGTTTCTGCTCGGTCATTTCGAGCATGGTGTCTCTGACCCCCTCTCTTCCGAACCCCGTCTTTCTTCGGCCGCCAAAGGGGAGAGCGTCCCACCTGAGCCTGGTCGAGTCGTTGACGATCACGGAACCCGCGTGTATTCTCTTGGCGAGGTTCAGCGCCAGCTTGTAATCCTTGGTGTGGATGGCGGCCTGCAGCCCATACTCCGATGAGTTGGCCATCCTTAGCGCTTCGTCTGGGGTCTCGAATGTGGAGATCGGAGCGATTGGTCCGAAGACCTCCTCCTTCATTACTGCAACTTCCGTGGTGACGTTGCTGACGACCGTAGGCTCGAAGTAGCTCCCCTCCCGGTCGATCCTCTTCCCTCCGAGGAGAAGTTTTCCTCCATTTGCAACGGCATCGTCGACGAACTTCGTCATATCCTCCACCGCAGACTGGTTTATCACCGGCCCAACGTCAGTCGCTTCGAGCAGGGGGTCGTCCACCTTGAGCTTGGAAGTGAGGTCAACAAAGCCGTGGATGAACTTTTCCGCGACCCCGCTCTGGATGAAGAACCGCTTGCTTGAGTTGCAGTTCTGACCTGCATAGTCGAACCTTCCCTTGACCGCTGTCTTGGTTGCTTTTTCGAGATCGGCGTCATCGAACACGATTACGGGGTCAGATCCCCCAAGTTCCATTATTGATCTCTTGGCGTGCATGGCTGCTTCGGATGCGACGTGAAGACCCACCTCTGTCGAACCAGTGAATGTGACAAGGTCGACGTCGCTGTGCTCGACCAGGGAGTCGCCGATGTCTCCGCTCCGTCCGGTCATCAGGTTGACGCATCCTGGCGGGAGTCCGGCATCGGACAGAAGGCCAGTCATCTTCACCGCCGACAGGGGCGTCTGGATGCTGGGCTTGACGACCAAGGTGTTCCCTACTGCCAGGGCGGGAGCGACCTTGTGAGCGAAGGAGTTCACTGGGAAGTTGAATGGCAGAATCGCCGCTACCACACCTACGGGCTCACGTGTCGTGAAGACCATACGGTCCTGGTTCCCTGCTGGATACTCGTATGCGTCAACACGGTGGACCTTCCCTTCTAGCATCCTCGTGGCCTCCTGGGCAGCGGAGGTGAACACGCCCGCAGCCCTGATTACCTCGACTCTGCTGTCCCTGATGGGCTTCCCCGCCTCTGTAGCGAGGGTCAGAGCGAAGTCCTCCCCCCGCTCCCTCAGCAGGGCGGCGGCCTTGAGTAGTATCGCGCTGCGCTTGTTCAACGGAGCGACAGACCAGTCCCCGAAGGCCTGTCTTGCGGCCTCGACTGCTTCATTCACGTCGTCCTTTGTTCCCCTGCTGATCCTGTCGACTACCTTCCCTGAACCGGGGCTGACTAGCGGGACCGTTTCCGCCTTCTCTACCTTCTTTCCGTTTATCACGAGACCGATTGTCATCGAGTCCGCGGCCCCATGAGGGTGTTAATACGGTAATCGAGGGAAGGCTCCCCCTGATTCGAGCGAACTCAGGTCCGCCCGTGGGGACTGCTCCCTACGTTGAAGGGTCTTAATCTGCTTGAGGACGGCCTGCTCAAAGAGCTCCAATCCCCTCTCCTGGAGGGGCTCTTCGCCATTTGCGGAACCCTCGTTGGGAAAGCGTGTATAACGTCGACGAAATCAAGCCCCACCGAGCGATATGAAGACACTTGTCATAGGAGCGGCGGGCCAGATTGGGGCGTATGCCGTCCAAGACTTGGTGGAATTCTCCAAGGTCGAAGTGATAGCTTCAAGCCTGAACCTTGGGGATGTCAGGAAGTCTGTGGACGACCTGGTTCTGGGGGATCGGGTCCAGGTCATGCAACTTGACGCCAATGATACGGATGCCGTAGCGAAGGTCGCGAAAGCAGAAAGAGTCGACACAGTGGTCAACTGCGCCTGGTATCAGACCAACATCTCGGTCATGAAGGCCTGCCTTCGGGCGGGGGTCCACTACACGGACATGGGTGGGTTGTTCGACACCACCCTCAAACAGCTCGAGTTCGACAAAGATTGGAAGAAGGCGGGGATAAACGCGACCATAGGGCTAGGGAGCACGCCAGGCCTGACCAACGTCGCTGGAGCGGCCGGCTCCGCGAAGCTCGATGAGGTGGACACCATCAACATCTACTGCTCCTGGGGAAATACCCTCCCCGTAAAGGAAGCTGGCTGGCCGGGCTATTCCATCCGGACGGTGATGGACGAGTTCACGCAGGAGCCCGTCATGTGGCTCGACGGGAAGCACGTCAGGCAGCCTGTGCTCTCCGGGGAGAAGGAGGTGACCATGCAGGACCCGATAGGCAAAGTCACGACCTACTATGTGAAACACTCCGAGCCCGCGACCCTCGGAAGGTACGTCGGCAAGGGGTGCAGGAATGTGACATTCCGAATCGGGTTCCCAAGCACAGACTTGGCCACCTTCAAGACTTTGAGGGGCTTGGGTTTTGCCGAGACCGAAGGGATCCAGTTCGGCGACCAGAAAGTGTCGCCTCTCGACTACCTGACCGCGATGTATCAGAAAGCCATCTCCAAGTCAAGGCACGACGCTCCTCCGAAGGAAGAGTACGAGTATGACGCCTTCAGGGTAGATGTTTTCGGAGCCCTGAAGGGAACTCCTGCAACGGTTACCTACTACATAATGACATGGAACGACCCGAACAGGGGCATACCTTCGTCCAGGGACACATCTGTGCCCCCGGCGGTGGTTTCATACTGGCAGGGAACAGGAAAGATCAGGGAGCCGGGAGTCTTCCCACCCGAAGCGACGGTCGACCCCGAGCCCTTCTTCGTCGAGATGGGTAGGAGGAAGATCAGAGTGGAGGAGCACTTCACCAAGACTAGGAAGTTCTACTGAAAGTCAGCAAAAGGTGGCGACTCTAGATGGCCTCCACCATCTCCATGGAGACCTCAGACTTCAGTAGCTCTTTCACGACGGTCTTGAAGACCTCCAGGTGGTTTTCGATGTCCTCTCTGGTGTGTTGCACTGAGACGGTCCACTGCTCGTCGGGTCCCGTGGCCATGGGGATCACCCCGCGGTTCAGCATCGCGGTGTAGAAGGTCCACCAGGTACCTACGTTCACGTCGAGGAAGCTCCTCCAGTCAGTGACCTCATGGTCCGTGAAGTGCATCGTGCCGCTGACTCCGATGGCTTGGACCCTCGCCTTGAGTCTCGCGTCCTCGATAATGTCCGTGTATCCGTGAGCCAGTTCTTCCCCGAGCTTGGCCGCCTGGGCCAGCTTCTCCTTGGTCAGGATTTCGGTGAGCGTCACCAGGCCGGCCCTTACCGCCACTGGGTTCGAATTGAACGTTCCAGCGTGAGCTACGACACCTGGCACGATGGCGTCCATGACCTTTTCCTTCCCGCCCAGTACGGAAAGCGGATACCCCCCTCCTATCGCCTTCCCCATAGTCTTGAGATCTGGCGCGACGCCGAACTCCCCTTCTACACCGTGGTAGAACTTCCCGCACGTCTTCACTTCGTCGAAAATCAGGAGAGCTCCTGTCTCATCGCACAGACGACGCAGGGCCTGCAAGAACCCCTTCTTCGGCGGAACGAAGCCCATGTTCATCGGAATGGGCTCCAGGATTACGCCAGCAAGGTTGTCCCTGTCCTTCCTTACAGCCCTCTCCACTGATTCGAGGTTGTTGAACTGTGCCACGATTGTGTTCTGGAGTATCTCTTCGAGCATCCCCTGCGACGAGGGGACGATGTTAGGGACGCTCGAGGTCCCGGTCTTCGCAAGAGATGGCTTGACGTTTACCATCAGAGTGTCATGAGAGCCGTGGTAGCACCCCTCGAATTTCATGATCTTCTTCCTCTTCGTGTACGCACGTGCAAGCCTTACGGCGTGCATGGTAGACTCGAGTCCAGTCGATGACAGCTTGACCTTGTCCACCATGAATCTCTGGCAGATGGCCTTCGCCAGGGCGGCGACGTCCTCACCCTCGAATCCGAATATTGTCCCGTTGCCGACCTGGTCTCGTATCGCTTTGACAAGGATCGGGTGCGAGTGGCCGATTCCAAGTGCACCGAATGCCATGTTGAAGTCCGCGTACTCATTTCCGTCGACGTCCCAGAGCCTTGATCCCAGACCCTTGGTGAAGTAGAGCGGGTAAGGATCTAGATACCTATAGTTGCTGTTCACCCCGTAGGGCATCCACTTGCTGGCCTCCTCGAACATCTTCGAGGAATGCCTCGTCCTTTTCCTCAGCACCCCTGCTTCCTTCTCTCCAATCTTCTCCACAGTTCCACCACCTACGAGCGCCGCATCATGTCGTATAAACGCCCTCTCCCTTTTTTCTGTCGGAGCACGTCCTTGACCTGCACCAAACATCAATGGCCTTACAGGTTTGGGAAAGACGCGAGTTGGTTGTTTAGGGACAGGCGCTATAAATAACGAACTGGGCGGACTGTGTTCGCAGGTCCCTGTGGTTGGCTTCGGGAACCGAAGGCAAAACCGCTAAACCTACTGTCTTCGTACGAGAGGCAACAGGGCTGGTGCGCGAGGTAGGCGCTTGGTCCTCCTTCATGGCGGTATTCTTTCTGGTAACTGGCGGCGTCGTTGTATTGGAGCTGGGTACGATGTGGACGGCTCCTGGCGCAAACTGGCCCTTGGCCATGTTCATCGCATTCTTGCCTTCGCTCCTTGCGGGAGGGATGTTCACCATCATCGGTTCGTCTTTGCCACGGGCGGGCGCTGACTACGTATTCACTACCAGAGCGACGAAACCGATAATCGGCTTCGTCAACTACTTCGGGCTCAACATCGCGTTCATTCTGAACATAGGCATATTCGCCTACTACGGCTCGTCTTACCTCGGCTACTTCATTTCAGGGCTGGGCTCCTTCTACAGCAACTCCAGCCTTGTCACCGAAGGGACGAACCTCGTCGCCCCCGCTCCGACCTTCGTTATAGCACTCTTGATCATTCTTGTCTTCGGCGCGATGTCTGTGATGCGTCCCAAGAACGTCTGGAGGATAATATTCTGGGTAGGGGTCGTCTCGATGGTAGGGACCCTGATAATGTTCGTGTCGATGGCAAGTATATCATCCGGCTCATTCCAGACGGCATACAACTCGTTCATGGCCAACTCCACGGCGTACACTTCGGTGATCGCGACGGGTGGGATCAGCATGCCGGTTGCTTCGCTTGCGGCGACGGCCGCGGCCCTTCCATTTGCATGGTTCTCCTACACCTGGTACAATCTCTCGCTTGGATGGACAGGAGAACTCAAGAACGTGAAAAGGTCACTTCCAATAACCATTATCGTCGCACTGATAGCAATCGCGGCTTACTACATGATATTCAGCAGTCTTGTGATAAGGGCCTTCGGCCAGAACTTCCTGAACAATTGGAGTTTCTTGGCCTCTAGCGGCTCGTCCCCAATCCCCGGTGTCGGCAATTTCGTCCCCTTCTTCATCCTTGTAGCCACCAAGACCCCCTGGATCTATGTCGCCGCTTTTCTGGCGCTATGGATACCGACTGTCTTTGAGTTCCCTGCGGTGATCATCTCTCAAACGAGGTACCTGTTCGCCTGGGCATTCGACAGAATCCTGCCCGATAGGTTCGCTTCAGTAAGCGACAGGTTCCACACCCCCATGTTCGCTACCGTGCTGGTGCTCATAGGCGGGATAATCGGGGCCGCCCTCATGGCCACCCTAGGCAGTAATAGTGCGAACTTCGCCGATCTCACATTTGATATATTCTCGTTCGGCTTCATAATACCGGCCATCGCGGCCATAGTGTTCCCTTACGTGAGACGGGATATGTTCGAATCGAACTTTAGCACCAAGAAGTTCGGACTCCCCCTGCTGAGCTGGCTCGGACTGGGGACGGCGATCTACCTGCTCTATTCGACCTATCTCGCTTACACGTCCGGCGACTTCACGCCCTACAACTACGCGGCTGTGCTCTTTGGGACGATATACCTCCTCGGCCTCGCGGTCTACACTGTGAGCTACTTCTGGAACAAGAGCAGAGGGCTCCCCCTCAGCCTGGTCTTCAAAGAAGTACCCCCAGAGTAGGCAGCGGCTTCGGAAGATCTACCCCGAAGTCAGGACGTATGACTTCACTCTGTCTCCGTCCAGCTCGCAAAGGAGCCCTCTCAGAATCCCTGAGTTGTACTCGCTGCCCGGGTTAAAACAGACGGTCCTGCCGATCTTCACCACCCCCCTCGCTTCATGAATGTGGCCGTGGATTCCCGCCAGGGGTTGATACTTCTCGATGCTACTTCTTACGGCAGTACTGCCCGCTGAGGTCATGAGAATCTGCCCCCCGGAGACCACCGGCTTGAAGGTCGCGTCGAGCATGGGAGCCTGATCGATGGTTGTGTCGATGGGGGGAACATGAAGATTGAAGACAGCACCTTTCATATTCTTCACCTGACCCGCCATCTTCTCTATCTTCCCTGTGAGGACTTCCTCGTCAACCTCCCTCGGGCTCTTCCATGGGGTGTGGTTTGTGGTCCCCAACGTGATCATCTCGTGCTCTTTGTCTATTTCCACGACTTTCTCCTCTGGATTGATCACGTAGTCCCCCGAGTCAAGGGCCTCGTCTATCGCGTATGTGTCGTCATTCCCGGGAGAGATGTAGCACGTTATGCCTGTTCCCCTAAGTCTCTCGTCTGCCAGTTCCATCCAACGCTTCACGCTCTCCTTCATCAGTTGCTCGAAGAGCCTGTCGACCTTGGACCTGTCGGCCTGCAACTCCTCCATCTCTTTCGGATCAGTCATGTGCGGGTAATAGCCCGAGTCTCGCACTTTCTTCAGCATCTTCTCCACTTCCTCCTGGGACTTCAGTGTGATTTCTTCTCCTCCGTAGCTGCAAACGGTAGTTCCGTCTGCCTGCCTGACAAAGGGAACTATCATCTTCCCCGTGATGTCCCCGCCAAGCACAAGGACATTAACTCCGTAGAACTTCCCTGCGTTGACGAACTTGCGGAAGCATCTCTCTGAGCCGTGCACGTCCGTGACGAAGTAGACTTTCGTGCTCGCCATGGCGCTATTTTTGGCCTAGTTGCTGATTATTAGCATCTGTCCCTAACAACGTTTCAGGCCTTGGCCTGGGCGTCGTCGCTCGCCATGCGGGAGTCGACGACTTCTTTGTCAGCTTCGGGGAGCTCGTACCACTTCACCCTCTCTCCGACCCTGGCCCTCATTTTCCACCTGAAATCCTTGGGCTTATCTTCAATCATGGTTTTGAGCTTGTTCACTCGGCCCCTGACGGAGGCTTTGACTTCATCGTCCAGACTAAGGTCGCCAAGCTTTGCCAGGAGCTTGTCGAGGTTCACCGTGAACGTCTTGTAGATGCCCCAATCGCTGGCACAGAGATTCGCGATATAGGCGCCGTTGATCATCTCCTTGTCGCTGTCCCCCACGTCGTAGTCTGCGAAGAGGCAGACAGCGTCCTTCAGGTCCTTTTCGTTCACGTCGATAATCTGAATCTTTGTGACAAGCATATCCGCAAGCGGGATTGTCTTGGCGTCTACCTCCAGCCTGTCCCTGAAGTTGAAGCTGTGACACATCTCGAAGACGTCAAGGAACACGTCCACGCGCCGCTGGTTGGCCATGTCGTTGAAGATGAGTCTTCTGTAGCCCTGCATGGCGTTGAACTTGTCCCTCGGAACGTAGTCGAGCGAGGCGAAGAGTTGTTTAATCTCCTTCGACTGCTTTGCGTGTCCCATGAAATCCACGTCCACATACTTCCTTTGCAGAGGGGGGCGTTTGGCCGTGGGGCAGCGAAACCAAAAAGAAACGCCTCCGAAGAGTCGAAGCACTACACCGTTGGCCTGGGCCGCATCTATGACCCGAGCTGCTTCCTCCACGGGGCTCTGGAGGGGAGGCAATAGGCATCGCCAGGTTGCTCCTCTTTTATCCTTGTTGGAAGTGGTAACCACGACGGCCCGTGGGCATTAACTTGGCAGGAACGACGCGGAACCGCCAATGTTTTACTAGGCGGCAAATCTGACAGTGCTGGATGTCGGAGCCACAGGAGAGAGAAGGGCGCGATACCCTCCGCATCTACGGGATGTCCTTCGATTTTCCAACGTCTCAAAGACTGGAATTCGATCCGAAATTCACCAGGGAGGAGGGGAGCGTGGCGGTGAAGTCTCCGACGAAATCTGTCGTATTCGTAACTTGGGGAGAGTTGCGAAAAGTCGTTAAGAAGCTGCCGACTCCTAGGGAACATTCCAAGTACAGCATGGAAAGAGCGGCAAGCAGTTCTCGCGGGAAGTTGAAACAGGTCGAGCAAAGAGATGTGAAGATCAACGGACACCCTGCCGCTTACAGCCGAGCCGTGGTAGAGGTGCCACGGGGGATGCTCGGCCCGCAAAGACCCAACCAGGAGATAGTATCGGTGCACTTCCACTGTGATAGGTCGTCTCGGTACTACGTAATCTACACCAGCTCTAACTGGGGAGGCCCGGGTGCGGAAGGGCGAGACGATGTTTTCAGGGCCGTGACAGAAACATTCAGGTGCCATTGACCCCAGTCAGGACCGCCGGTAACCACGTAAGACGTAGGTAGTGCAATGCTGGGGCCCCAACGCCGTGTCCGTCAGACAGATGAGGGTCGGGGACCAGCAGAACTTTGTCTACCTCCTCATCGACGAGTCAAGCGGTGAGTCCATCGTAATCGACTCGGGTTGGGAGATTGACCCGATTGTGTCCGTTGTCAGGGAGGAAAAGCTCGAAGTGCGGTACGCCGTGGCCACCCACCATCACTCGGACCATGCCGCTACCCTGTGGCAGTTGAGCCGGATATTTGACGCGAGAGTCGTTGCGCACAGTAGTTCGCCAATCCCACACGATCTCGACGTAGATGATGGCGACACTCTGAAGATTGGCAGGCAGGAGGTGAGTATCCTGCATACGCCGGGCCACACCGAGGATAGTATCTGCCTGTACGACGGCAAGCATCTGTTTACGGGAGACACCCTACTGATTGGGAGCTGTGGGAGGACTGATTTCGTGGGAGGTTCGCCGAAGCAGATGTTCCGAAGCCTGCAATCGGTAATCCTGAGTCTACCTCCTCAGACCCTAATTTATCCCGGACATGATTACGGGGATGTTCCGTTCAGGAGGCTGTCCGTCGAGGAAAGAGTGAATCCTGCCCTTATGGTCAAAAGCTACGCGGAGTTCCGTCGCCTCCTCCGAAAGTGATTGCACCTCTCCACCACCAATGGAAGAACGGTTAATACGAAGCCACGGAATATTACAAACTCGGTCGAGGGATGTGGAAGTCGTCCAAAGTCAGAGTAACGTGGAGAAACCCCACCGCGTACAGCGCATGAGGACCAGAGGGTGGAAGATGCCGGCTGACACCGTCTATGTAGGCCGCCCAAGTGTGTGGGCGAACCCGTTCTTGTCCGACCGCACAAGGGTGCACTCTCCGAAGGTGCTGCAGGGCGTCATGGATGTCTACAGGTTGCACGTCCAGCATCTGCTAGAGCAAGATCCAGACTTTCTGGAGCCACTTAGAGGTAAGAACCTAGCCTGCTGGTGCCCGCTGACCAATCCGAAATGGGAGAAGGTCTACTGCCACGCGGACGTCCTTCTCGAAATGGCGAACACCTGAGGACCAGCCCCATCGGCGCGGGCCGGGTGAACAGGTCGACGGCCGCAGTTAGCGAACATTTTCCTGAAATGCCAGCGTGTTTACTGCGGCCCGGGGCGCAGGGCCGAAACATGATTCATTCACGGGCGCTTCTCAGTCCTGAGAATCGACGTTCGGTGTTAACTGCGTACGTCCCAGAATGGCCGACTCGTTCTTGACAACTCCTTCGGACGCGCCCCCGTCTGTAGAGCTTCCTCTCCCGGCCACGAAGGGAAACATATCTGTGGAGGAGGCCTTGGCTCGGAGAAGGTCAATCAGACACTACAGTTTGAAACCTTTGTCGCTCGGCTCCCTTTCACAGATTCTTTGGGCAGCCCAAGGAGTAACGGAAATGGACGGAGGGTTCAGAACAGCCCCCTCGGCTGGAGCTCTGTACCCGCTTGAAGTGTACGTCGTGGTGAGGAAGGACGGGGTTGAGGATCTCCCTGAAGGCGTGTATCATTATCGCCCCAAAGGGCATGTGTTGACTCTCGTCAAGAACGGCGATCTCTCTTCAGATCTGGAAGTTGCTACGTGGGGCCAAGAAAGTGTCAAGGAAGCCGCAGCTACGTTCGTTATCACAGGCGTGCTGAACAGAACGGCGGAGAAGTACGGCAGAAGAGGAACCCAGTTCATGTTACAGGAGTGTGGCCATGCTGCACAGAATGCCTTCCTTCAGGCGACTGCCTTGGGAGTTGGCACGGTCGTGATTGGTGCTTTCAGTGAAGGGGCCGTCAGGCGTGTTCTCGGGGCGGTGACGGGCGAGAGACCGCTGTATGTTCAGCCGCTCGGTAAGCCTGCGTGAGATTCCGTCCCAATCGGCGATTCGCAGAGTGCGAAATCTTTTGAAATGTCAAGGCCGTTTGCGTTGGGTGGGCCACCTAGCGGCGATTTTTCGTGCGACCCCGGGTACCCCCGGTGGCATTGTGGCACTCGACGGGGCCAAACGAAGCACTACGTTTCTCTTAACCCGTTCCGACCCCCCGTCGTATCTCCTGGTCCTCGGACTGACTGTAACAGCCATCATTGCGGTCGTGGTGTTCTACTTTGTTGTCAGGCGACAGAGGAGGGCCTTGTTCGCAGGCCGTCAGAAGGATGCACCGGTCATGACATCTCCGGGGACTAGCTTGTTTGTTTGACGTCACCCTCCTTCTGAAAATCTTCTTGGTTCCGGCCCTGATCCTTATCGCCAGCCTGGCGGGGAACCGCTGGGGTCCTGTAGTGAGCGGCTGGCTGGTAAGCCTGCCCTTTACATCTGCCCCGGTAATCCTCTTCCTTGCCATCGATCAGGGGAAGGCGTTCGCTTCGAGCGCGTCAGTGGGGGTAATCCTGGGTTTGGCGTCAATCACGTTTTTCGCCTTCGCCTACAGCTGGCTGGCACTGCGGTGCAAGGGTGCAGGATGGCCCTACCCCCTGCTGCTCGGCTCGGGTGCCTTCTTCCTGCTGACTTTCGTCTTCGTGGGCATCTCTCTACCCCCGTCGGCAGCTTTTGCTGGCGTGGTGCTATTCTTGATTCTCGCTTACAGGTTTCTGCCAAACACTCCATCCGAAGCTGGATCAAGCCCTCCCGTAGCCCAATGGGAGATAGCGTTTAGGATGGTTGCCGCTACCGCGCTCGTCCTCCTCATAACCCAGGCCTCGACGGCCCTCGGCCCCCGGTTGAGCGGGCTCCTGACCCCCTTCCCCGTCTATGTCAGTGTGCTTGCATCGTCGACCTACCGTCTAAATGGGCCTGTGCCTGCAGCACAGCTCGTCCGGGGCGCCACGCTGGGCCTATTCACGCCCGCAGTCTTCTTTCTTATCGTAAGTACCACCATAGTACAGCTGGGCATCGAATCTTCGTTCGGACTGGCCATTGCAGCGACCCCGTTGACGCACGCCTTCGCCTACAGACTGCTCAAACCCGAGCGTTAGACCCCGCGGCACCTTCGACATAACGGGCGAAAGATTCCAGTTCCCCCATGGCTGAAGACTCCACCTCTGCCTTTCCCTGGGTCTTGAAAATCCAGGACCAGCGCCCCTTCAGCTCCACGTCCAACGACGCCGTTATCCTTGTCCCCTCAGGCACCTCGTCGAACGTGACGACACTCCTGGTTCGGCTGAACCTAGTCTCGCCTTCAGATTCGACCCTTTCGGGAGGGAAAAGCTTCATCCCCCTCGCGCCGCGGATGGTTCCTAGAGCTCTCTCGAAGTAGACGGTGTTCCCTTCTCTTCTTACAACCTTTACTCCGTGCTTGTCGCTCGACCACCTGGGCATGGCTTCGAAGTCGGTGTAGACGGAGTAGGCTTTGGCTCGTTGAACCTTGACGATGAGGGACACCTCGAAGTGCATACTTGAGGCTCGACGTACGGACGCCCATTAAGGGATTCCTCCGTGCCTGGGGTCAGACGTTAATACCGGCGACGCAAGGGCGGGCGGTCATGTCTGAGGAAGACGAAGAACTGGACGAAGACGACGAGGACGAAGAAGGCTGGGGCGACGAAGAAGAAACAGAAGAGTAGGGCAGACTCGCTCCAGAAGGTGTCCAGCAATTAGGTGATTTTCGTCTCGGGCTTGGGTTTGGTCTCCATCGGAGGGTAGGGGCCGGCAGGATGCGACTGCTTGTACTCCTTCTCGAAGGCCTCTGCCCTGGAATCTCCCTCCTTACTGCTTGGCTTCGGAACCTCGGATGACACCTTGGGACCGACCCGTCTGTTGGAGAGGCCTGCTGTATTAAAGTGGTGTTCCTAACCGGCACTGAGAACAACACCTCGGTGAGGAAGGGAGCCCGCGCTGGGACGGAAGTCGGGTGATGCTGAAGAAGGTTTTGGTCAACGCAAAGAATCCAGTTGCGGGGTCCCTGGTGTAGAAAGTGGTCGAGCTGACAGAAAACGGTTTTATCTTCTGCGTGCCTCGCGAGGAGGCGACCTAGTTGTCAGAGGGCGAGCGAAGACTCGCAGCCATAATGTTCGCCGACATAGTCGGATACTCTCTCATCTCCGCTCGGAATGAGAGGAAGGCCCTGGAGCAGGTGGCCGAACTCCGAAGTCTCTTCCAGGGTGTGTTGCCGAGATTCGACGGCCGGGTGGTGAAAACAATGGGGGACGGCTTCCTCGTCGAGTTCGCCAGCGCGGTCAAGGCGGTGGACTGCGCCACTGAAGCTCAAAGGGAGCTGGCGCGGGTCAACGTTGACAGGGCGGCCGAAGACGTACTTAGGGTCAGGATAGGCATTCATGTCGGAGATGTCATCCATTCGGAAGGAGATGTCCTCGGCGACGCGGTCAATATCGCTTCAAGAGTCCAGGCACTTGCGGACCCTGGCGGAATTCTCGTGACCAGGCAGGTGTTCGACCAGGTGAAAGGGAAGGTTGAGTCCGGAATGAGCACTGTCGGCCTCCGCGAACTCAAGAACATCCCAGGCCAGGTTGAGTTATTTCGAGTCCTCCAGCAGCCTGCGTCTCTCGAGAGCGCAGGAAGGCACGAGCTGGACCCCCACCGCTTGGCCATACTCCCGTTCGCCAACCTCAGCCCAGACCCCAACGACGGATACTTCGCGGATGGCCTTACGGAGGAACTGATCTCCACCATCTTGAGGATCGGGGAACTTAGCGTGATTTCGCGCGCTTCCGCGATGAGGTACAAGGACACGAGGCTGGCGATGGACCAGATTGGCCAAGAACTCAGGGTAGGGACCATCCTGGAAGGCAGCGTGAGGAAGGCTGGGAACAGGGTAAGAATAGCCGCCCAGCTCCTCAACGTCAAGACTGACAGGTACGTGTGGTCACAGAACTATGACAGAGATCTAACTGACATCTTCGAGGTTCAGGGGGAAATCGCGGAAAGGGTAGCCGAGGGCCTGAAAGTGGAGCTCCTCTTGAAGGAGAAGCAGCGGCTGGAGAAGAAACTGACCACAAGCACCGACGCGTACACATTCTACTTACAGGGGCGCGCCCACTGGGGGGAGAGATCGAAGGAGGGCTCGGAGAAAGCAGTCCGGTGCTTCAAGGAAGCGATTGGGCAGGATCCGGTGTTCGCCGAGGCATACTCCGGGCTCGCGGACGCCTATGCGGTCTTGGCAGACTATGGATGGATGGACTCGACGAAGGCCGGGGATCTGGCCAGGGAGTATGCGAAGAAGGCCTTGGCGCTGGACGAGTCCCTGGCGGAAGCCCATGCTTCGCTCGGAATCATATGCGTCAACCATCTCTGGAATTTCGAGGCGGGAGAGAAGGAGTTCAAGCGGGCGATAGAGCTCAATTCGAATTACGCGCCTGCGTACCACTGGTACGGCCTGATGCTCTGGTACAGGAGAAGGTATGAGGAGTCATTCCAGATGATGCAGCGCGCGAGCGAACTCGACCCCCGCTCAAGGGTAATAAAGCAAACCGCGGCTGTCGCGCTGATAGGGCTGGGGAAGGTATCGGAGGGACTACAGCTTCTGGAGAAGCTGGTCCCCGAGTATCCCAAATCTGTCGCAGTCCATTACTGGATGACAATTGCGCACATTTCCCTGGGCGAGTTTCGTGAGGCCATAGAGGAGGCGGAGAGGGAGGTCGAACTGGACGGCTGGTCGAATGATTCGAAGCTTGATCTTGCGTATGCGAAGGCTGTAGCAGGGGAGAAAGGGGAGGCTGCTAAACTGCTGAAGGAAGCAACTTCCAAGGCAGGCGAGTACATCTCTCCCGTCTCAATAGCCCTGGTCGAGCTGGGCATGGGGAACGATGAAGAGGGGCTTGAATGGCTCAGAAAAGCGTGCGAGCAGCACGATCCCGAATTCCTCTATTTCCGGAGCATTCCGTTGTTCGCGAAGTACTGGTCTGATCCGAGGACACTCGAAATGGAACGAAATGCCGGACTGGTCTCCTAGGCCCTGGTCACCTGGGAGAGGTCATTCCGCAGAGACCGGAGGTCAAGCCCGGGAGGCGCCTGCTTCAGCTTCTTGTTCAGCCAGTCGGGGCTCAGTACGGCGAAGGCCTCGTCGCAGTAGGCAGTGTAGAATTGCCAGCTCATTTGCTTCAGGGCGCCCCAGGTAACCACCCAGAGGCTCTTCTCATCGTAGGCGAATGCGGGAACGCAGTGGCCGTTATTCTGATTGGGGGCTGCATTCCCCTTGGGACCAGAAGGAGGTACTACCCAGGGGACGCTTGGATCCCCCACGCCGTTGGGGACGGCGAATTCGGGGAGCGCCAGGCCGATATAGCAGCTCCCGAAGAGATAGATGGCGTCCTGGGCTTGGAGGGTGTTATTCAGGTCCAGCTTAGCGAAGGCGAAGATTTTGTCTTTGCCGAAACCCGACTTGCGCCAGAACTTCAGGACATCGAGCATGTTTACCCCTTCGTCGGGATTGCCATGCACGAAGTGATTGTAGACGTCGAGTATGGTGGAATCGGGGAGCGTTTCTTCCTTGCCCGCGTTTGCCGTCCACTCTTGGACCATGTGGCCCGCTGCAGCGCAGGTGCAGTCACCGTACTTGTCATTGCCGTACAGGGGCCAGACCTTTACCCTGGCGGCGTAGTCGACGGACGCTGGTGGAGGCGCGAGTCCCTTGGTAAAGTACTTCGCAAGGAGCAGGGTCCTACGGTCGAACTTCGGTGGTGCCTTGCCCAGCTTCAACGATACGTTTTCTTGAAGAATCAGGTTAATGAGTGTTTGGCGCCGCTGTATACCTCCCTTCATGAGACCTCAGCTCCTTCGCCAGCAACGGATTTTATCCCGGCCTGAACCTCCCGTTGGCATGGACAAGAAGGGGTACCGCGTCATCGCCGAGTTCTCGATACATCCGATAGGAGAAGGGACGAGCGTGAGCAGATACGTCAGGAAGGCGCTGACAGAGCTGAAGAGTGCCGAGGGCCTGAGGCTGCAGGTGACCCCCATGGCGACGGTGATTGAAGCGAAGGAGCTCTCCGACATATTTTCTGCGATTGAAGCTGCCCACGAGGCCCTTTTCCGAATGGGAGCAAAGAGGGTCGACTTCGTTTTGAGGGTGGACGACAGGCGTGACAAGGAAAGACGGATGGAAGATAAGGTAAGGGCGGTTGAGTAGCCAGGAAGGGACCATCGCGAACACTTTCCTTTTCTACAAGCATGGGGTCTGGGAACCGAGGATGCAGTTTCAGGAGTCGATGATGCTGGAAGGTAACGCCGCAGAAGTCTGGATGAAGGTTTCGGCGATCAGGGACATCCCGAAGTACTGGCATGGGACGCGCTCGCTCGAGATCGTGGGGGGCGATGGAAGAGCGGCACGAGCGAAGGTCAAGTTCGCCTTTGGGGGGTTCGGAGAGGCGGACATCTACACCAATGAAGAGAACCGGACCCTAATCATAGATTACACTTCAGGACCTTTCACGGGGAGGCAGACGGTGGCAGTCGGTGACGCCCGCATCACCGCTACATGGGACGTGAAGTTCAGAGGCGTCTTCAGGATAGTCTCGAAATGGAACGAGGGCCATTTCAGGTCGGGAACGGCGAACGCTCTCGAGAGACTGGTCTCCGGCAGAGATGTCTGGAAACCTGAAGTGGAAGACTAGCACACCGCAGGTCTGAGAACTGGAGATGTCAGGGTGATGCTAGCGAAGGCGCTGGATGCCTGCAAGCCGGTGTGCGTCTTAGGGAGTCGGGTTAAGTCGAAGCTTCCGCTCCTTTGACGGCGATGTACTGCCAGAGGTGCGGGAAGGAGCTGGCCCCAGGGGCCGCCTACTGTCAGAACTGCGGCGCCAGGGTCGGAGGGTACTCCCCGGCCGACTGGTGGTGGACCTGGCGAAGAGAGGAGCGGGGACGGCACGAATGGGAGCCCATCGACGCGGCATGGGGCGCAATCAATGGTGTCGGCTACCTGATAATCCTCGGGCTGATGGTCTTCTGGTATCCCGATGTGTTCACTCTTCTCGTGAAATACCTCGGGAGCTGGGGGGCATACGGCCACCCCGTCCTGCCCGGCCATGCCCTCGGGCAGGTTATGATTTTCCTCTTCACGGCGTGCGGCGTCTGGGGCATGTTGAGCTCGGGGGGAAGGTTGGCCCTGACGAGCCGGGTAGCCAGGCCACTGCGTGGCATCGTCGGAGGTTTGTTTTCCCTCTACGTTGCCTTCATCCTTACTTCATTCTATGCGAGGGCAATCAATGGGGCGGGGCTTGTACTCGCATTCTTCGTGGGGGTTGCAGGCATGGTCGTGACCAACGCTCTGATCACATTTTTCCTTCCCCGCCGCAGGGGGCCGAAGCAGATGCCAACCGGGTGAACGCGATTCCGCCTAAAGCAAAGGGAATCTGGTGTTGTTGGTTTCCCGAAGTTGATTTCGAAGCAGATGGCCTGCGCGTTCTAGTACCATACGCTTGGGAAGACGAAGGCCCTGCAGAATTCCGTCTGTTCCCACCACGACTGGATATGGACCTCGGCGGAAGGGTGGCCCGACCGTTGCCCGCATTGCGGGGCTGGGCCATGGAGAATCAAAAACGCGCCCAGGGCGACAGAGTCGTGGGTTTGAACGACCCCGATCCGGAACAAGCCCCTCTTCTCGTCATTCCTACCGGAGGGGCTCTAGTTTCAGTCCGTCCCTGAAGGCCTTCAGGTTCCTCTCCAAGTTCTTCCCAGCCGTGCTTTCCCTGATTGCCTCCTCCGCCGATTCTGCTGCGACGAGCCGGGACACCTGAAGGAGGGCGCCGAGCATGATCATGTTTGCATAGAGCCCATCTCCGAACAATCTTTTCGCGGTCTCCGTCGCGGAGAATCTGACGACCCTGGCTCCCGTGGGAGGGATTTCCTTTACCGAGGTGCCGTCGACCAGGAGGGTGCCAGTCTCTCTCAAATCCTTGAGTAGCTCGTTCATCGCTTCCTGGCTCATTGTCACGAGAATGTCGCTCTTCCGAACGGCGGGGAACCCGATTTGGTCTTCGGAGATTATCACCTCGCTCTTGGTCAGGCTCCCCCTGGCTTCGGCCCCGTAGGCCTGTGTCTGCAGGACGTTCTTCCCGTCCAGCACCGCGGCCCTCCCCAGGACCAGGGCCGCGAATACCACCCCCTGGCCTCCGCTGCCGCCGAAGCGAATCTCAGTTTTCCCCATCGGCTTCCGTCCTCCTCTTTGAGACCGCCTCAACCGCTTCGTTCAGGGTTGGACGGTGGCTGCCGAAGAACTCTCCGACCACAATCCTCGAGTCCAATTCGCTCGGGGTCAGCCTTCCGCTTTCCTCCACCGACACGGCCTTCTCCCTGAACTTCTTCAGAATCGCTCCTGCGTCTCCGTATCCGGACCTTCTGCCGAAGCCTGTTGGGCACTGGGTGACCACTTCGATGAACCTGAACCCGCTCAGCTGGAGCGCTTTCTTTATCGAGTCCTTTAGTTCCCTCGGGTGAGCCGTCGTCCACCGGGCGGCATAGGCCGCCCCCGCTGCCATGGCGAGCTTAACTGCATCTACCGGTTGCTCGAAGCTCCCGTAGGGAGTGGTCGTAGTGGTTGTGCCGAAGGGGGTCGTGGGCGCGACCTGACCCCCGGTCATCCCGTACACCATGTTGTTCCCCATTATGACAAGGATGTCAGTGTTCCGCCTGGCGGCGTGGATGAAGTGGCTCATCCCTATCCCTACGATGTCCCCGTCCCCTCCGAACACCACGACCTTGAGGTCGGGGCGCACCAGTTTGATGCTCATCGCAACGGGGATGCTTCTGCCGTGCAGAGTGTGGACCGAGTCGGCCATGTAGTAGGGAGACGGGATCCAAGAGGCACAGCCAATGCCGCTCGTGAAGCAGAACCCGTCAAGGTTCCTGTGACCGAGTTCGTAGACAGCCCTGAGGAATGTATCGCTCAGCAGGTATAGACCGCACCCCGGGCAGAAGGGGAGCTTCAGGTTACGCATGTAAGCCCGCGGCGAGAACCCAACTGTGCTTTCAGCTTGCACGCATGATCAGCTCCAGGATGTCTTCGGGAGCAATGAGTTCCCCCCCACCAATCTTGTTCAGTTTGATGACCTTGCGCCCTGCGACCCTTTCTACCTCTCCCGATATCTGGCCTAGGTTCATTTCTGGTACGATGACGGTGTTCGCGCTTTCTACCAGCCTTGAAACGGCTTCCTCCGGGAAGGGCCAAATCGTCTTGAGGCGGACGTAACCTACCCTTATCCCTGCGGCCTCTGCCCGCTCGGTCGCCTCGTACACCGATCTGGAGGTGCACCCGAAGGACACGATTCCGACGTCACATTTCTTCTCTGTGTTACGACTTTCAGTGTCCACGATGCCTCGGGCGTGATTGTAGACCTTGGCGTTCAGTGCCTCAATCATCCTCCTGTGGACCGGCGCCCCCTGGGTGAACCTCATCCCAATCTCGTCGTGGGTCGACGCCGTCACGGCGATGTTGAAACCCTCACCGACCGAGGGCATGGGGGCGACGTCTTCGGAACCGAAGAACCGGGTATCCCCGGGGTTGGGGCGCCTGCGGTTCGCAATCTCGAGGCTCGCCTTTGACGGGAGGTTGACGCGTTCCCTGACGTGGGCTATGGTTTCGTCCGCCAACAGGATGACCGGAGTGCGGTATGTCTCAGAGAGGTTGAACGCCCGTATGGTGAGCTCGAACATTTCTTGGGCTGAGTTGGGAGAAAGGACTATCGCAGCGTAATCGCCATGTGTCCCCCAGCGCGCCTGCATCACGTCCCCTTGGGCGGACTTTGTCGCCTGGCCCGTTCCTGGCCCCGCCCTTTGAACGTCCACGACGACACATGGCGTTTCTGTCACGAAACCCCAGCCGATTGTCTCCTGCATGAGCGAAAAGCCCGGACCTGACGTCGCGGTCATGGCCTTCCTCCCGGCCCAGCTCGCGCCCATGACTGCGCCGATGCTGGCCAGCTCGTCCTCCATCTGCATGAACGTGCCTCCCACCTCAGGCAGGCGCTCGGAGAGGTGCTCGCTAATCTCGTTGGCGGGTGTGATGGGATAGCCAGCGAAGAAGCGACAACCGGCGGTGAGCGCTCCCTCGACGCAGGCCTCGTTGCCGGACCAGAACCGGGCCTCGTTCGCTGCCGTTGTTGTTCTCAAAGCTTGTGGGGCCAACCTTCTCAAGCCCCTCATAAGGGAGGGAGTCGATTCTCGCGGTTAGAAACGATGGGTTTGTGTTTCGCATACCGGCCCAGCCGGCTTGAAGACGCCTGCCGTCCACTCCGCCGAATGCGTACCCTCAGAGCTCTGACCAGACGAGAGAGGTGCATCAGTCGAGAGTCAGAATCTGCGTGTGCCTGGCCATCTGATGAGCTTGCAGAATAGACGGCGCGCATCAGAGAACATCCTCCGGAACCAATGGGTGAACTCTAGTTGGCTCTCGACCATTTCCCTGTGCAACCTTAGGATTCCCAACAGCCTGCGGACGACGGCAGGTTCATCCAAGTTCGCGATTGCGTAACGATACTTGGCATCCCTCACGAACCATCGTCTGCATTGATAGCAGTAGTAGTAATCCAATCTGGAACCCACATAGATCAGAGCGGCCGTCTTCCAGTCGGACAGTTTGGGGCAGCGGGCGCACTTTTCTGACGCCGATTCCCTTGCGAGCGCGTCCACATACGCCTCCTCTTTGGATGAGTTGTCCCCTTGGAACTGGTACGGCGTGGCTTGTCAGGAAGAAAGTGCAACCGCTGGATTTATCGTTTCTCCATGAATTCCGCTTACCTACCTATGTTTCTATTACGAGGCTGATGAATCGTAACATTTGACACGAAAGTCATTGTTGGCCGATAAGGCTCGAGCCATGGCCGGAATCAGGACGGCAAACGGATGGAGAGCGTCTACATTACTGCCTCTGGCCGCTGGCCCTCCGGCGCGCGGTTCACCAAAGTGGTTCTCGGCAGATTCATCCATTCGGGACGGACCACGGCCCCTGTTCAGATGCTCTGAATCATACTCTTGATCTGCGAGCTGACGTCCTGAATCGACAGAGTCGCCGAGCAAAACTGGCACTTTACGAATCGGCCGTTGGGCATCGGCAGTGCCGCGCCGCAGTTCGGGCACTTCAACTCGACTGCGTCAAGACCCCCCTGCCGCTCCGGTGGAGGGAGGCCAGAGCTCCTGGCCTTGTCCTCTTGGAGTATCTGAGTCGAGATCTCGGAGATCTTGTTGTCAAGCTCTGTCTGGAGTGACTTGACCTCGGCCGCATGCTTCTCCATTTCGTTGTCCTTGTGCAGCTTTGATGACAGGGACAGGAGGGCACTGCGCTGAATGCGGCTCTGCTCCCCGTTGAGCACCTCGGAGATGGTAAAGAGGTTGCGCTGTATCTCGGCGAGGTTCCCGACGGCCCGCCTGTTGCCAGGCGACAGGACCTCCTCGCTTACAGGGTGGCCTACCTTGGCCTCCAGCTTCCTGAGTATTTCCTCTTTCGAAGCCTGGGACAGCATCTCAGCTTACATGAATCGCATCATTTGCTGATAAAGTGTCTTGATTTCCTCGGCCGGCCCCGACAAGTCCATCTCTGATTTGAAGCCCTGCACACGGATTATTCCTCTCTTGGCTATGATACCTTCCTCGGTGTACCTCACTCCCTGCAGGTCGTCGAGCCTCTGGACGACGACGTCGTCGTTCTTGAACAGGGTTCCCCTCTCGGCGTACAGGAGAATGCGCCTGTCGCTGAGTATAACCTGATACCTCTTGGTGCCATAGCGTACATTCCGCCTGCTCGAGAACTTCACTTCCTCCCCCGGCATGAGATAGTCTCTCAGCGTCATCTGATTTCAGCTCGAGGATGAAAGGAAACTCCAGGCCAGCACTGACAGCACCATGACCGTAGACCCGAAGAGACCTGCGATGAGGGCTTGGCTCGCGTCGGCGCCGAGGCCGATGCTTTGCAAGAAATTGAGCACGGGAGTCTTGACAATCCATGCGAAACCGCCCAGCGCGAATCCTACTATCCAGAAGCCGAACAGCACCGCCTTCCTGCCCAAGTTGGTTCTATGACATACATGTCGGGTGCCGGTAAATCCGGACATGATAGAATTGCTTTACATGAAAGTCGAAAGTTATAGACGATTTTTGCAGGCAGATTGATGAAACCTGACGATCGCTTGGCTTCTAATGCCTAAGCCAACGTCCGACTTCGGGAATACTTTCGTAGGAGGTTATAGAAACAGGATCTGGATGCGCCTCTTCTTAAATAGCCGGCACGGTCAGCCCCCATATGGACCCAGTAGTCCACTTCGAAATCCCCGCCAAGGACGTCACCAGGGCTTCGGCATTCTACACCAAGGCCTTCGGGTGGAACCTAAACCAGTTCCCTGGCTTTGAATACTGGAGCGTCGTAACCACCGAATCGGACAAGAACGGGATGCCCAAATCCCCAGGCTCGATCAACGGAGGCATGGGGAAACAGGGGGTGATGGCGCCAAAGGCGGTGACCGTCACAATCAGCGTATCAGACATCGACGCAGTCCTGAAGAACGTGAAGAGTCTCGGTGGAAAGCCTGTAGGCAAGAAGATGCCCGTGGGGGACATGGGCTGGTCGGCTTACTTTGAAGATACCGAAGGAAACGTCATCGGCCTCTGGCAGAACACGGGGACGTAAGATTGGTCCGGGGCCTCAGGGCCCTGAGCTCCTCATCTGTACTGGGGCTCGGAACGGATAAATCAATCAGGCAGCGAAATGTCACCCATGAGCGAATGCCCTCGATGCAGTATGCCCATTGAGCATGTCGAATTCTACTCTCAAACGGGGAAGTTCGGGTTGTCGGGAATAATGCGCAAGGATGGGGAGGCTGTAATCAATTTTGGAGGAGACCTGAAGAAGGAGCCCGGGTTCTACTGCCCCGTGTGCGGTGAACAACTTACTGAAGACGTTCAGACAGCTAGAAGAATACTGAGCCTATCTGACCTGGCTCCCTCGACCTAGAAGAGGGTTCGGACACCCAACTGGGTGGCGCCCCTTCAACGTGTGGAAGGCATGAATCTCAGGAACGAATTCACGAGTCGATAGCATTGCAGCTTCGCGGTAAGGAAGCCGAGAAAGACAAGCAGCGCGAGTTCGGAGAATGCGAAGTTGGCCATCGTCGCCACGATCAATGCGACTGCGAGCAAAATCCTCCCTCGTCTAGCAGGCGGCAGGACGGAGGCGAACAAAGCCCACGTCGATAGGTAGAATCGAGAAGCTTCAGAGCGCGTTTTCTCCTTCCACTTGTCAATGGCCCTAAGAGTCGCGGCGGTGCTGATCCTCAAGCAAGGAGCCTTCGTTTGAGAGGTATTTATCGCCTAATTACGTATTGCATAAATCCCACCCCTCCCTCTGTTGGTCTGGCCTTGAGCGCCCCTTTCCCCGACGACCTGCAGAAGGTTCTCGGCCCGAATGAGCAGGCCCAGCTCTACATCGCGCAGAAGATCTACCACCCCAAGATAAGCATCGACTCCGTTCTCATCACCAATCAGAGGATCATCCTCAGGCACCCTCACGCCATGGGACTGAAGAAGGACTACACAGACTACAACTACCAGGACGTGGCCAATGTCGTGATGGACAAGGGATTCACGCGTTCCACCCTCAAACTGGACCTCAGGTTCGGCGGAGAGCCCCTTACGCTGGAAGACCTCCCGAATTCGGACGCCGAAAGGGCCTACGGTCTCATCCGCGAGAACCTGGGCAGGTACCAGCCACCGTTTTCGCCGGGTATGACGGGCGCCCCCGTCTATCAGCAGGCCCCTCCCGTCCAGACTCCTTCCAGCTCTGGACCAACGACGGTGGTCGAAAGAGAAGTGGTCAAGATAAAGTGCAGGTACTGTGGGGCTTTGAACGACGAAACCGCAAAGGCTTGCGTCAGCTGCGGGGCGAGCCTCTGAGATACTTCGCCTTCACCTTACCATAGATTCAAAGGCAACTTCCCCCGTTGATCCGCGACCGGCTTGGAGTCGCAACCTATGGCCCAGAGAACCTGCATGGTCACAGGTGCGAGTTCAGGCATCGGGAAAGAGACATCCAAGAAGCTGGCAGAGCTTGGAGCAACGGTGGTCATGGTGTGCAGGAACAGGAAGCGGGGAGAAAAAGCGATGTCCGAAATCAAGGCCGCTCGCGACGACGCCAGGGTCGAGCTGCTACTAGCTGACTTCGCTCGTCTCGATTCCGTACGGGCGTTGGCGGAGGAGTTCCTGGCGAAACACGACTCGTTGCATGTGTTAATCAACAATGCAGGAGAAGTCAACGTGACGCGCGCGGTAACAGTTGACGGTTTCGAAGCCACTTTTCAGGTCGACTACCTGTCCCATTTCCTGTTGACCAATCTCCTGGTAGAGGTACTGAAGAAGAGCGCACCATCGCGCATAATCAACGTCTCGTCGGCATCACATTACGGAGGCCACCTGAACTTCGACAATCTCCAGATGGAGAAGGGGTATGGAGTCATGAAAGCCTACTCCCAGGCCAAACTCGCGCAGGTGCTTTTCACGTACGAACTGTCGAGGCGGCTGGAGGGGACCGGGGTCACTGTGAACTCCCTTCATCCGGGTACCGTGGCGACTAACATATGGAAGAACTCGATGGGTCCTCTCTCATTCGTTGGAAACGTTTCCAGGCTGTTCCTGCCAGGCCCCGAGAAGGGGGCGGACACGCCGGTGTACCTAGCGTCATCGCCAGAAGTCGAGAGTGTAACCGGAAAGTACTATGATCATAGACTTGAGAAGCAATCCTCCGTGGAATCACGCGACCAGGCAATGGCAAAGAAACTCTGGGATGAAAGTGAGAAAATGACAAGCCTCTCGATATAACAGAGGGCTTTCCACTTCCGGCACAGCTTGGTCCTTCATACCTCCAACCAATAAGATATTTCTGCCAATTAGCGAGGGCCAGCACGGGATGTCAGTCGACAAGGGAACAAAGAAGCCATATTCCTACACGTTCCGGACGCCGCAGAAGGACCAACTGGGTCCTGGCGGCACCAGCCCTGAGACACTCTTCTCGATTCGGGACACCCTGCTCCTGATGACCGAAGACTGCCTGGTGATCGAGCGCCCGGAGGGTCTTTTCTGCGAGAAGCACAGCCTCCCAGTCATGAAAGGAGCGACGAGGTGCAAGTACCTCGCTTCCCGTTTCGCCAGCAACGAAGGAGAACAGCAGTCGAAAGCCCAGGTCCAGCAGTACGTAAACGAAATCCTCGGAATCAAGGATCCAAAGACAGCGAAGCGGCTTACCGGGTCTTGACGGCGTTCAGCCCCTTCCCAGTGAGCCTACCGTCGTCCCCAATGTACCCGCTAAGTTGAAGCTTCGCAATCTCCCTTCCTAGAGTACCTGGGGGGATCTTCGTGGCCTTGTCAAGCTTCTTTATGCTCCCTACGTGTGGAAGAACACGAAGTATCTGCAAATCCAGTTGAGAGAGCTCTTCGTCGCCTGCCATCGACGGCAACCGAGGCTTTCCGCTTCTATTGAACCCTCCAGAAACGCATGACTGGCGTCGAGTCCCGTGGAACCTGCCATTTGGGAAGGATGAAGGGAGACAAGTGATGGTTCGCGTCCCGTTGGAGACCTGTTTCTATGGTTTAGTCGGGGCCATCTCTGTGTCAGATCCATTGGCATTGCTAATGGTGTCCTGTCGCGTATGGCAGAAGCGAGTCGAGAGTCTTAGGAGGATAGTACGCCCGAATACTTCTCCCTCAAGGGTTTCTTGTCGAGCTTTCCGGTGCTTGTCTTGGGGAGCGCTTCTGGCAGGATGATGAATCGCTCTGGAATCCAGAACTTCGCAATCTTACCTTCGTCGACGTACCTCTGGAGATGGCTTGAAAGCTCCTTATCGGTCGCCTTCTGCCCCTCCCTCAGTGACACTACTGCGACCGGCCTCTCACCCCAGTGCGCTTCGCGCGCCCCAATCACCGCTGCCTCTAGGACCGCGGGGTGACGCATTATCAAATCCTCCAAGATGAGGGTGGGTATCCATTCCCCTCCGCTCTTGACAGCGTCCTTGATTCTGTCCACGATGGTGAGGTAACCTTCTTCGTCGATGACCGCCATGTCCCCGGTGTGCAGCCATCCGCCCGCCCAGAGATCCTTGCTCTTCGCCTCGTCCTTGTAGTATTCTTTGGTTAGCCAGGGGCCCCGCACCACGATTTCCCCGGCCATCTTTCCGTCCCTCGGGACGTCTTTCATCTCCCCATCTACCACCCTGATTTGTACGAGGGGTATTGGGATCCCAGTCTTCAGCAGGACGCTGTCGAGCAGCTCATCGTCGCTGAGCATCCTGAGCCTTTCATTGGGGTTAGCGAGCGTGAGTATGGGGGCGGTCTCGCTTAGGCCATACCCTGACATCACCCTGATCCCCAGCTCTCTAGCTCTGACAGCCAGCTCCCTGGGGAGAGCGGCCCCTCCTATGACCACCTTCCAGTGTGAGAGCGCCTCCCTGTGCTTCTCGGCCGAGGGATGATTCACGAGCATGTTCAGTATGGTAGGGACCATGTCTGAGAAAGTGACCTTCTCACGGTCAACCAGCTCGAGGATGTTCCCATAGTCGTACCTTCCCGCGAGCACGAGTTTCTGACCGTTCATCGCCACGCCATAGGGGATCCCCCAACAGTGGACGTGGAAGAAAGGGACAAGTGGAAGGACGACGTCGCTCGGGTCCATCCTGTTCTGGGGCGCCGAGCTGCCCAGCCCGATAAGCGAGCTGAGAGTATGAAGCACGATCTGCCTGTGGGTGAACCACACTCCCTTCGGCATCCCCGTGGTCCCTGACGTGTAGAATATAGTCGCCTGTGTGTTTTCCTCCAGCTCAGGGAACCTGTAGCTCCCGTCTGCCTGGGCCAGCATGTCGTCGTAGAACTTCACGTTGGGGAAAGGGAGGGATGGTGCGGATCCGGTGTCGCTCATGGTTACCACTCCTTTGATAGACGTTACCGCTTCTGTCAGCTTGGCCGCCATCGGGACGAAGTCATCCCGGAGAAGCACGAAATCGTCTCCCGCATGTGCCATAGTGTACCCTATGTGTTCCGGGGGGAGCCTGACGTTCACTGTGTGAAGCACGGCCCCCATCATCGGGACCGCGAAGTATGCCTCGAGGTACCTATTGGTGTCGAGATCGATGACCGCGACCGTTGACCCCTTCCTGACCCCCATGCCCTCGAGGCCTGCGGCGAGCTTCCTGATCCTCGAGTAGAACTCGACCCAGTTGTAGCGCGTCTTTCCGTAGACAATCTCTGACTGACTTCTGCGGTGGATGGTCTGGATGAGAAGCTTATCGATTGTCAGCTGATAATCCGGGGACGAATGCCCCTCCAACGCCGCCAAGGGCGCAGGCTGTCTATTTTAGACTGTCGACCCCGGCGCAGCACACTTGAGTCTTAGGCCGCGGGGCTCCGCTGCCTTCTCCGCGGTCCTTTGGGAGTTGTCGTTTTCCGATGTGGGCCCGCTTCGAGGGCGAGTCCAGCGTAAATATCGACTCCTGACCTGCTCGGCGGGATGCCAATCGACGTCACACGCCTCAGGTCGGAGTACGCGGGTCCCCACGAACTTGTGAGCACGTCCGATGGCAAGACACTCTTTGTCCGGCGATGGAATGCGGGGAGAGAAGCGAGGGTCTCCGTACTCATCTTCCATGGCATCACTGGGTACAGCGGCCCCTACGGCCCGATGGTTGCAGAACAGTTGGCTGCCTCCGGCTACGACGTGTTCGGCCTGGACCTTAGAGGGCACGGCCTTTCCGACGGGCGGAGAGGGGATTACCCGAGCGAAGAGAGATTGAGGAGGGACATCGCCGAGACACTGGCCCTGGTGAAATCGAAGTCCGATAGGCTCGTCGTGATGGGGCACAGCCTTGGTGCTCTGCCTGCAATAATCGCGACGAAGAATCATCCCGAGGAAGTAAGCGGCCTGGTCATCGCGAGCGCCGCGAAGAAGGTCAGGACAGGGGTGTACCCAAGGCCCAGCAAGGGGGCGATGCTGAGGACCCTCATCGGGGTGGCGATTCTCAGAGGGACACCCCTGATAGAATATCGCAGGGAGGGGCAGATCGGAATTGATGACCCCCTGTTCGACTTCGAGTATTCGGCCAGGTTCTACACGGTCCTCTATGGCACGGGCGCCCTCAGGGTCATGAGGATGCTTGGCTCCGGCATGATTGATTCTCCTAACCTTAATTTCGGCGGGAGGCTGAAGGTCCCACTCTTCGTCGCGGTAGGGGAGCAGGACGAATTGTTCTCCGCTGAAGGGGTCAGGGAGTTCTGCGATGGCATCGACTGTGATGACAAGGAGTTCCACGTTATCCCGGGTGCCAGACACGCGGTCTGGCCTAAGGGCGCCTTCACACCGCTAGTTGATTGGCTCGGGAAGAAGTTCTGACTCGCAACCTAAACGTGCTCCCACCCTGGGACAAGCTTTGTTTGACGAGTTTCATCCCCTGCCGGGGGAGCGCTTGAAGATTAACCACTGCGAGTTTCCCGACGGACTCCTTTACGATGTTGAACAGGGAACCTGGGCTGAATTGAAAGGGGACGTCATCCGGGTGGGGATTACCAGTCTCCTTTCATGGTCCTTTGGTGTCTTCTCTGCAATCACCTTCAGGGGCAGTGGCACTACCCTCGTTCGGGGTCAGGTCTTGGGCACCCTGGAGGGGTCGAGGCACTTCGACGTATTCCGTTCTCCCGTAGCCGGGACACTCTCCGCTGTAAACGCGCGCCTCATCGACGAGCCTGGGCTCCTAAACAAAGATCCCTATGGAGAGGCGTGGTTCGCCGAGATTCAGGTCAGGAACCACGATGAGGTTAAAGCGCTGGGAAGGCTCCCCCAGGCAGAGCACAGGATAGCAGAGCTCCTCAAAGAGCGCCACGTGCACTGCTTCACGGCTTTCCCCGACTTCGAGATTTTCGACACGGGGGTCGAGTGCCAGGCGGTCCTCGCCAAGCTGAACGACCTCCTGGGGAGGAGCACCCCGGGGACGGTGGTGCACGTCGTCTCCGATGACAGCAGTGCCGAGATTGAAATGCAGCGATGGTCTGATCAGACGGGGAACTCCGTCTTGGACGTGCAAAAGGAGGGAAAAATCTTCCATTACATCGTCAGGAAGGAGCCCTCGAAAGCCGAGGAGGTCTAGCGCTCAATCGGGAACATGACGGAGTTTCCCCACTCTGTCCAGGACCCATCGTAGTTCCTGACGTCAGGATAGCCCAGCAGGTACTTCAGGACGAACCAGGAAAAAGACGACCTTTCCCCGATTCTGCAGTACGTTATCACTTCCTTGTCTGATGTGACCCCTTTGCTCCTGTAGAGCTCCTCCAACTGACTCCTGGTCTTGAATGTCCCGTCCGCGTCGTTGACCGCCTGGCCCCATGGGATGCTCTTTGCCCCCGGGATGTGACCTCCCCTCTGGGACTGCTCGTCCGGGTACTCAGGAGGGGCGGTGATTTCTCCTGAGAACTCCTTGGGCCCTCTCACATCGACCAGTACCCTATCCTTCTTTCCTATCGAAGACCTTACGCCTTCCCTATAGATTCGAACCTTGCTGTCTGGACTCCCGACGTAATACTCCCCAGGCGCGTATGCGGGAATTTCTTTGGTAAGTGGCCTATCCTCAATGAGCCATTTCTTCCGACCGCCGTCCATCAGCCTAACGTCCTCGACTTTGTAGTACTTCAGATCCCAGAAAGCATAGGCGGCGAACCAGTTGTTGAAGTCCCCGTAGAGAATAACCGACGTTTTCTGGGAGATGCCATTCCTCTTCATCAGACCTTCAAGCTGCTCCTTTGAAAGGATATCCCGGGACACGGGGTCGTTCATGTCTTTCTTCCAGTCGAATATCACTGCGCCGGGGACATGGCCCTGAACGTAGTTAGAGGCGGGGTCGTAATCCACCTCGACTATTCTGACGTTGGAATCCTCGAGGTGTTCGGAGACCCATTTCGTCGTGACTAATGCTTCGGGATGGGCATACGCTTCAGACATATTATAACATATGTAATAATGCCGATATAAGCTTGGCTGTTCGCTTGTCGCAAGCCCCACAGTACCCCTCGAGGGCAAGAGGGCAAACTCAATCTAGCTCGAGATTCTGACCTGACCTAGGAGCATGCTCGAAGCGGGACAGAAGTCGACATATCAGAGAACATTCACGGCAGAGGATGTCAGCGCCTTTGCAGAGCTCTCCGGGGACAAGGGGATCCACCATGTGGTCGCTGATATTCAAGGGAGAATCATGGTCCAGGGGCTGCTGACCGCCACCATACCCACAAAACTCGGCGGCGACATGAACTACATAGCTAGGCACGTCGTCTACGATTTTGCCCGCCCTGTCTTCGTGGGTGACACGATAACTTGCGATGGCATAGTTGAGGAGGTTGTACCTGCTGAAGGGCGCCTGAACGTTTCTCTGTCATTCGTGTGTCGCAATCAGGACGGAAAGGAGGTCATGCGCGGCACCACCAAGGGAATCGTCAGGACGTAACTCGTACCACGCCGACAACGCTCTCCGACAGTACGGGGCGCAAACCCGCGCTCCATCCAAGAGTGTTGATCGACAGGCCGTTCGCACAAGGAAGTCATGACTCCCATGAGACCACATGATACACAGGAGGTACTCTTCTTAGCCCAGTGTCTTCCTGGTCGGACAAATGGAGGACCGAAGCGAGGTCTGTTGCCCTAACTGTGGAAAGCCAATCGAGCCCGCTTCTGCCGAGTTCGTGCTCTGCGAACGCTGCAAGCGAATCCCGAACCTACTGCTAGGATAATGTCCAAGAAGCTGCATGTCCAGACAACCCGTGGCGAGCCTACCCCTTCACATGGTTGCCGGGTCGGCGCCTCTGCGCAAACCAATCACGTAGCCCAGCCCCAGCCCAAGCAGGGCGCCCCCCGCGTGAGCTATCCAGTCCACTGAGGCGAGAAGGAAGCTACTTACGATGAAGATAAGTGCAAACCACAGCATCAGGCTCGGGTTCACCCTCCTGTTCGTCACCAAGTCGAACGAAATTACCCCTGCAAGAAGCCCGAAGATTCCTCCCGAGGCGCCAAAGCTGGACACGTTCGGACCGTTGGCCAGGCTGAAGATGTTCCCTGCAATGCCCGTGGCCAGGAATACCGCGTAGTATTGCCTCTTGCTGTATGTGAACGAGAGGATGCCATCGAGGTAGGCAAGGGCTATGGCGTTGAAGGCCACGTCTTCAATTCCCTGAAAGACTGGCGGCACTATAATGATCGACGTGACGAGCTGCCAGACCCATCCAGCTAAGACAGCCCTATTGTACTGGATTAGGAGGGCGGTCAGGGGAACGCCATCCACCGGCACGAAGGCCAGGGCAACTCCCAGCACAAGCCCTCCAAGGACAGCGTAGATCAGGTTCGTCCCTTGCTCTGAGAGCTGCATACCTGAGCTCCGGGGGTTAGACGCTCGCTGTTTCCGCGCTCTCTTCTGTCAAACGATCTCCGGCATTCACTCGCCCTTCTTCGAGGACTTTCGCGTACCAGCCTCGCCTCCCCAGCATTACCTTGAGGAAGCTCGGGCCCTTCGACACTCCGACGTAGGGGAGCAGATACAGATTATCGCAAGGATCGCAGGCCTTGGTGATTTGAAAACGCGCCCTGCCAGCGGTGAAGATTTTCCCGACACCGAACTCCTGGTATGGGATGCCCATGGTGGTGAAGTTCTCTCCAAGGTCCCCCGGCTTGACCGGCCACCCTTCAGAGTTCAGCTCCCCGATGGTCTCGATGGGCATGATCAGCAACGCCTGTTCGGGGTCGTCTTGACGCTCCTCGTGCCTGTAGACGTTGAAGTCCCCTTCGATTCCGGCGCGAACTACAAATGCAGAATCGACGCGCTTCTTGGGGAGGCCGTGTTCGCCTTTGGTCTGAGGTTTCACGTTGATCTGATGAATCTCTCCGGACACGCATCTGGCGTGGGCGGACCGGTTAATTTGGCTTACATTGGTCAAATGGTCGTTTGATTTCTCCCAGTTCCACTCAAATAGCGTATGGCCGCACTATTCGAGGTTGGCGCGAAAGAACAGAGGGACTGGTCTGGTCCTTCTGGCGGACATGGCGGCTGCTCTGGGAGTTATCATCCTTGCGTGGGCTTTCTTGGATTTGGGCTGGGAGGGCTTCGTCCTTCTAACGGGCATTACGCTGGCTTTGGCATTGCTTGTAGGATTGTTGCTCCGGGCGTCGCCGAACGGGACGGGTCGTCCAGAAGCCTGAGGTTTAACACGGACGAGGGGCTTTTCCGGAGTGAAGTGGAAGCAGAGTCGAACGAATGTATGCGAGTAGTATCACAGTTCTGTAGCGCACGTCCATCTTTGTTATTACCCCTGTCTGCTCCTTCAATCCGGCACGGTGCTGTGCCCTTTAACGCAGCATCGCAGCGGACTGGGGCCGGGCGGGACGTTCGTCTAGGGTCATCCCGCCCCTCCCACAGCCTCTTACATGTCATAGAATAATAGATCATTTCCGCGGCTGCCACAGAAAAGCAATTGTCTCTTCAACGAAAGGCTGGTGTAGGAGTCTTCAGAAGCCAGAACAGGGTGTTCTGGGGACTAGTCTTAACCACCAAGCGTACGGACGACCCGCCCATGGACAGGAGTATTCCCCTTTTCGCTGGGGTTGCGATTCTCGCTATTCTCGTCGTAGGAGCTGCCGTCGCATTTGTGCCCTTGAACCCGACCACGACCCAGGCTAGTTCCTCGACCACCGTCACCAGCTCAACCAGTACGGGCTCGGCCAATCACCTGATTCTCCACCTCGTCCTGAACACCTCCATAGTTTCAGAGGGTCGCTCGGTCTCATTGACGGTCGTGGAGTGGAATAGTCTGGACGCCCAGAACGATGTGCAGGCGGCCCAGGCCTGGCCCATAAGGGGACTCGGTGTCGGCCCGTGCGGGATGCTGAACTACCCATTTGGTTTCGAGGTCCTGTCAGGGTATTACAACAGCTCGACGGGATTTAATTCAGCCCAGAAAGTCGAGCTCTACGGGCCCGGGCCATACTTCTGCCCCATGATTTTGAGTAACATCAGCTCCTATTCGTTCTACGCCCTGAGCGACCGGGCGGATGTGATGGGAAGCTGCGAACAAAATCCTTGCCTCACTGAAGAAATGAACACGACCGCAGAGGTTGGAGGAAACTGGAACGGGAGTTCGATGGTGCCCCTTCCCCCCGGGGTATACACGGTCGTCGCGGGGGACGAGTGGGGGGCGCTCCTCTTCGGGCATTTCGATGTCGTAGCACGGGAACCGGTGGGGACGGTCATACTCCCCGCGGGCACTACTGTCCAGGTCTCGTCTAGTTACGACTGCGTCGCCGGTCACTATTCGTTGCCCTTCAGCACAGGAAATCAGTCCATGCTCATCGGTGGGTTCAGCGCCGAAGCTCCCGGTGTGACGCTTTACGTGGCTACCACCCAGCAGGCGTCGGTCCTGTACCAAGGCCACCCCTCGGGCTGGATGTATTCGACCGGCCTCCAGAACGAATCCCGCTTCGCCGTTAGCATTCCCGCGGGCAGCTACGTTGTCTGGATTGAGGGGGACGACCTGAACTGCGGCGCCCACATAGTCATGCCTCTGGAGCAGCTGACGACGGTGAACATCACCGAAGCGTTTACCATCAATGGCACGAGTCCCTCGTAGCACAACTATATCTGCGGTTTTGAGAAAGGCTTAAGCAGATTCAAAGGACATGACAACGCCGAGCATAACCCATGGCGAGTTCTAATCGTCCTGAATGGTTTGAAGAGCTTCCCTGTTCGGTAATGATCTGCGACAAAAAGTTCAACGTCGTCTACATGAACGATAAGGCCGCGGAGGATCTCGCCGACGACGGGGGCAGAGAGCTGGTCGGAACAGACCTGATGGACTGCCACCCCCCTGCCGCTCAGGTTAAGCTCAGAGAGGTGCTCGCCTCGGCTCGACCAAACGTCTACACGACGGAGGAGGGGAGGAAGAAGAAGCTCGTCTACCAGTGCCGGTGGAAGAAAGGAGGACGGGTAGGTGGGGTTGTGCAACTGGTCATCGAACTTCCAAGAGACATACCACACCACGTAGGATGACCGGCCAAGCTCAATCTCGCATTTCAGACAAAATCTGTTGGGGGACTGGGATAAGTTTCTTCTAGAGGCCTGTATTTGACGGCAGAAGGTGCTGGGTCCATGAGTTTCTTCAACGAGGCGTATCTGAGTGTCCCCCCTTGGGACATAGGCCGGCCCCAACCCGTATTCGCAAAGCTCGCTGTCAGCGAAAATCTGGGCGATGAGATAATCGATGTTGGTTGTGGAACTGGTGAACATGCCATGCTCTTCGCTTCAAGTGGGTACAGGGTGCTGGGGATTGATTCGGCCCCACTCGCGATAGAGAAGGCCCGAATTAAGGCATCGCAGAGAGGTTCGAAAGCTGAATTCGTTGTTGCAGACGCCCTCCGTCTCGCCGAGTTACACCGAAAGTTTGACGTCGCAATCGATTCCGGCCTGTTCCATGTCTTCTCCGACAGAGAGAGGTTAGCCTACGTCGGGAGCCTCAGAGACGCCCTCCGGCCCCAAGGGCGATATTACATGCTCTGCTTCTCGGACAAGGAACCCGACTGGGGAGGACCGAGAAGGGTGTTCAAGTGGGAAATCTTGGCAAGCTTCTCCGAAGGATGGCGCGTGGATTACGTCCGCCCTGCGAAATTCGAGTCAGCCCACCATGGGAGGGGAGGGGAGGCGTGGTTCTCGAAGGTCACCAGGACATGACGCTCCAAACCAGAGACTTCGGAATCTCGTTCTGCCATGATTCGGCGAAGGCCCAGACGCCGTTCACGCTTAATTATCTCCGAATACTGCTGCAGACAAATGCCTCGAATAGAAATCTACGAAGGCACCCAGAAGATAGCGGACATCGGACTCCCGGAGAAGAAGTTCAGCACAGGCTCCATCGGCTACTGGGCCACTCAGAAGCTAGAGATGAATGGGAAGAGATACCAGTGTCAGTTCCAACTGGTTGAGATTGGGTCCAAGCAGAAGAAAGAGTGACGCTACGCTCAACCCCTACAACCCGAAAGCCATGGCCGGAACCGAACCGGTAACGTTCTATATGCTGCCCGTCGCAATAGGGCCGCCAGGGCAGCAAAAAATGGTGGCATAGGAGAAGATGGGCAGGATCCGCGAAAAGACGGGGACAGGAGTATGTAACTGCCGGCACATGGCCGAGGCACACGAAGTCCTGTTCCAGACAATCTATGCCGTTAAGCGTGGGAGATGCACGGTCGAGGGCTGTTCATGCCTGGCCTATATCAGAAATCCGAACTATCGCGTAGTTAGCGCGTAACGTACCGCGTGACTCGCACACACTGGCACGGTTGGGAGAGTCTGAGATAGTCGGCTGGCCATCTTCCTCAGGCGCTCGGGCTTTCAGGAGTCAGGAGAGACGACTGCACTAGAATCGGAGCGTCGTAAAGAACGGCGAGTGCTACGCAGTCAGAGGCCCTGTACCCATGAAGTGTAGTCTGCCCGTTGCGGCTGTCGAGGTAGATGTCACCCCGCAGGACGTCGTTCGAGCTGAAGATTTGGACTCTCGCCAAGTGAAGGCCGTTCTTTTCGGCCAGGTCCTCAACTACGTTGTAGATGGAGGGGAGGGACGACCTGTCTCCCCTCGAGAACCTGTGGATGTGCGTAGCCACCTCTCCGGAAAATGCCCGGATGTACAGCTTCCTCTGTCCGTCGGAAACGGAGGCCAGGACGGCGACTCCTTCGACACCGTTCTCATCGGCGAACCCTACCTTCTCCAGTTTGACCGGCTTGAAGTCGTCGCGGTCGGACATCTACTGTCTCAAGTTGTCGAGGCGTTATACCCGTATATTAGACTGTGAGAGAATGTGTCTTATGCTGGCTCGTCCCTGGTAAAGCTCAGGAGCGGCGTACAAATTCGGAGATTGTGAGCAGTTCGGCCGAGGCAACAGCAACCATCGCTCCTGCTGCGAGGGCGTGATTGAGTGTGGGGATGTAGGCTACCGCGTAGATTGTCGCCGGGAGAAGGACCACACCAGCTCCCGCCGCCATTCTGCCAAACTCCTGCAGTGCGAACGTTACCCGCCCGCTTGGAGCGAATCCCAGAAATAGTCTGACCTCGAGCAGGCTTGCTGCAGCCACTGCCAGAATCGAAGCGAGGAGAATCAGGATGGAGAAGGACGAGGTAAATGGCTTCAGCAGACTTTCGGTGAGCACAACGGCGATTGCCGGGAGGAACACTGCGGTGGCGATGAGTGCCTTGGAGAAGACGATGGTCCTCATCCTTAGAGGCATCGTCTTGGCGAAATCGAATCCTGTCCCTTCAGAGCTGACGAGAACCAAAGGTAGGACGAGAGAGAACATCCCCCCCAAGACCATCGCCACGAGTAGGGTTGACGCCCTCAAGGTAGGCAGGAAAGCTCTGATTAAGAGAATGACGAGAGTCTCGAACGCGGGCAGTGCGAACAAGAAGGCGGACGGCAGGTTCGCCGATGCGGCCCTCAGATCCTTGAGGGCGTAGGCAGTCACTGGTTTATGCAATGACACCGAAGTATCTTTGGTACGTTCGCTTCCTGTAATCCTCGACGCACCTTCCGGAAAGCTGGCGACGGAGCTCATACTCCACCTGGACACCGCGACGGCGACCAGGAGGTACCCGACCGTCGCCCCGAGGGCTGTCCACTCTATCAATGACGACGCGAAGCCGTGGGCGACCGCCCCGACGCTAATCCCCAAGGAAAATGGGTAGAACAATGATAGGATTGACCCGGTCAGTGCATCGGGGCTTGCCAGGACGTTTTGCACCAGCGGGATCAGGTATCCTGCTGCAGCAAACAGGACTCCGATACCCAGCACCACCACCCCCCAAGCCAAGAGCATTGCAAGGCGCAGCACGCCGGCGCGTCTGCCCTGCTTGGACCCCAGGATGTTTCTGTAGAAGATACTGGAAAGCCAAAGCGCAACGCCGACTCCCATTACTGAGTTCATAGCCCCGGCAAGAAGCATGAAGAGCGCGGACAAAGCGGAGCCTGTCACGATAGAAACGAAGAAGACTTGGCAGACGACAGATCCGACCACCAAGTAGTCGCTAGTCCTCACAAAAGAGAGCAGGTTGACCAGCGAGACTTCGTTTCGCGTAAGAGGCAGAGTCGACAGGACGGGCGACGGACCGCTGGTCACGAAAGAAGAAAGGGTCTGGACACCGTAGAGAATTATGAGCGCGAAGGAAACCGCGAGGCTCAAAGTTACTGACGCTGATATTCCATACGAGGCCCCTAGAGTCTGGGGAAGGAAGGGGGCGCTGGTTGCGACTACCACGAAGGCGGTTATAATGAACTTGTCAAATCTAGCAATCCGTAACGCCCTCTTGACAAGGTCCTCCCGCCCGGAGACCTCCGCCGAGCCTCTTCCGAACGACCCCCACCACATGTTGCTGCTGTTTTGGAGTATCGACCTGAACGCCATCTCCGAATAGGGGATGGCGCTCAGACGCCAGGCGTCAGCGGTCCTCATCGTCGAAGAAAGACTCCCTTAGCATCCTTACTATGCTCTCGACCTCGGATGCTTCGTTGGTGAGTTTCATGAAGACCTCCTCCAGCGTTGCGTCTTTTTCCCCGGCCCGGGCCCTCAGCTGGTCTAGGTCTCCTTCGGCGACTATCTTGCCTCCAAAGATGATCCCAATCCTTGAACAAAGCCTTTGCGCGATTTCCATGACGTGAGTAGAGAACAGGACAGCCCCGCCCCTCTGAACATGCAGTGAAAGCAGCTCCTTCAGGATCCTGCTGCTTCTCGCATCCAGGCTGTTCAATGGTTCATCCAAGAGGAGAGCCGGTGGCTGGTGGAGCAGAGCGGCGATTATGGCAATCTTCTGTTTAGTTCCCATGGACAGGGTGGCAATCGGAGTGTCGAAGAACGACGTCACTTCGAAAGCCTCAGCAAGCTGTCGTGCTCTGCGGTTCACGGAATCGTTGGCAAGCCCCCTGACCGAAGCCTCAAAATCTAAGAGCGCTCTGGGTGTCAGCGACTCGTAGAGTATGGGTATCTCCGCGACATAGCCGGTCAGTGCTTTCGCGTGAAGTGGGTCCTTTGTGGCGTCGAACCCCGAAACGGCCACCGAGCCCTTGGTGGGTTCAGTCAGACCGGCCGTTATCCTGAGTGTTGTAGTCTTGCCTGCCCCGTTGGGCCCCAGCAGCCCGTAGATTTCGCCGGGCATCACCTTGAGCTCTAGGCCTTTGAGAGCACCGAAAGTGCCGTAGCTCTTCGTGAGTCCGTGAGCCTCGATTAGTGCGTCAACCACCTTCTCTTACACCTGCATCGAATGCACCATCTGCATTGCAGCCTCGAACCTCCGTCCTCTCCGCTTCCATGCTCGATTTGAAGTTCATTGGTGCGAACAGAAGTTGGGGGCGGGAGAATTTACGCAAACAGTATCACAGGTCTGTAGGGCAGGTCTATCTTCGTCGTTACGCCCCGCCACAGTCAAGCAGTCGAACCGAAGGCGCAGAGCATCGACTGCTGGAGACCTAGGATGCTCCTGTGTCCCCTAGGTTCAAATCGGACGAGGAGGAGGCAAAAGAGCTGGTTGAGCGGATCAGGTGTAGACGACTCGTTCGAGTCGGTCGTCCCCGAGGAAGCGGAAGCGCAGCGTCGCCCACTGCGGCCCATAACGACATCTGACCTGCCCATCTTTTCCGTCCTCGACTCGATAGATTTCTCGGAGCACTTCGTCCTGCTGGGGGAGGTAGGCACCGGGAAAAGCACCGTAGTCCCGATTCACGAGTTCGAGAAGTCAGGGAGGACCCGGCACATAATCATTCGGGAACCGTCTAGGGCCTCTTGCAACGCCCTCTACTACTCACTCGAAGCGCTGCATCCTGAGATTAAGAATCAACTGGCCATCATAACCAAAGACACCAAGGTCAACGTCGAAGGCAAAATCAAAATCGTGACGGACGGCGTCCTGATTAGGATGCTGGCCGACCGCTCGCTCTCCGAGACCTCAATCTACTTCGACGAGAGCCACCAGATGTCATCTCAGTTAGAGCTCTGCATGTCCCTTTCGAAGAGAGACGAAGCGACGATGAAGAACCTGTTCCGGGTGATGAGCGCCACCATCGATCCGAGCGAGTTCCTTGCCTTCCTAGGGATCTCCAAGCTCTACTCGGTCAGCGGCAGGAGGTACCCAGTGAACGTCGAGGTTGAGCTTGCTCGGGATCTGGACGCGATGTTCGACACGCTCTCGAGGTACCTTTACACCCAGCCCAGGGACGAGTCCTGGTTGGTCTTCCTGCCTACCCGGCGTCTCGTCGAGAAGTACGCGGGGAGCTACGGGGGCGTTTACATTCACGGTGGGCTAGAAGGTTCCGAGATCAACCGAGTCCAACGGAGGGCGGAGCGGGACAAGAACCTGAAGGTTTTCGCCACCAACGTGATTGCCTCCTCGGTAAACATCTACGTGGACAACGTCCTGATATTCAACGACGTAATCAATAGCAAGGACAGGCTAGGTCAGAAGACCCTCCGGTACGGCAAGCTGGACAACAACTCCCTCCTTCAGATGATGGGAAGGATCGGCCGCTTCAAGCCAGGCCGAGCGGTCATCCTTACCGACTCGCCGGTTCCCAAGAAAATCCATCCGACCCCCGTCCGCAAATCCCTTGAGACCGAGACTCCCTTCGACCTTGTACTCCTGATGTCGAAGTATGGCCTTGACCTCTCCAAATTTGAGTTCATGTCACGAGTGAACCACGGGGAGATATCATTCGCCGAAGACTGGCTGTCCGACATCGGGGCCATCGAACGCCGCCCACATAGGATAACAGAAAAAGGTCTCCTGATGAGCGAGATCCCCTACGAGCCTGATTTCGCCCACATGATCTCCAGCGCGCTGATTTCCGGGGACTACGAGATGGCGAGATTTCTGCTGGCGTGCGGGTCCTTTGGGGATTCCCTTAGCCACGCCTACAAGACGGACTTCGAGTCCTTGGCTCGAGAGTTCCTGTACAACTTCGACAGGTCTAATGAGCTCAACATCAAGGCGCACCTCCTGAAGAGATACTCTGAAGACGCGGGGGGCCGGTTCAAAGCGCAGATGGCCGCCAGTGGCATCTTCCCGCGCTTCGTAGAAGAGGCATGGAAGAACTATGAGGCCGCGAGGGATTCGCTGAACGATCTTCTTCTGACCTCGAAGGATGAAACGCTGCCAAGGGAGGTGGTCGTAGATCCGGATCTCAACCGCCTCGAGTCGTACCTGACGGACTGCCTGTCGTTCGAGAGGTACGACTTTTACGAAAAGGGAGACTACGACCTCAGAAGCATCATAGTCGAAGGCAGGTTCTACGCGAGGAGCGTGACAGTTAACTTCAGGAAGATACTGTTCGATATCGTCGCCCTTCACCCCAGAAGGCGTCACCACCGCTAGTATTCTCAGCTTCTCTCACGAGGACGGCGAACGCGAGACTCACGAAAACGTGCAGTAGGTTCGGTATCTTAGGGAGCACACTGATAGAGTTCAAGAATGGCACAACCAGAAATCAGACGCAGGCAACCTCTTGCAAAGACAAGCTCGACCCACCAACACACGTCTGGCCAAGTGGCTTGTTCCGTACGTAATCGTCGCATCGCTGCAGTACCAATTCACCAAGGATGGGCTCTCCTACGCCTCGCCCTTCGTCCTGATGACTTTCAGGTACGTCTTCACAGGTGTTGTCTTCTACTTCCTTGGAGGAAGAAGGATTTCGCTTGATCGCGACGCCCTATTAGTCGCCGCCTTCTCCTCAGCGAGCACTCTCCTCTGGGCGGTTGGCCTCGATTATGTTTCCGCAGGCGATTCCGCGGTTCTGAGCTACACGATGCCCCTCATCTCCATTCCTGTGGCATTCGTCGTCATCAGGGAGAAAGTCTTGCGGCGTGAACTTCTGGGAGCAGTGGTAGGATTCAGCGGCGTCGTCGTATATTCACTCACCCTGAACCATGGCTCGCAACCCCTCGGCGCCTTTTTCACACTCGTCGGTGCCGTCTTCTGGGCGACGTACAGCGTTTACTACAGAAAGCTCAGAAGCAGGGACCCGATCCCCATTCTCACCACGCAATTTCTGGTCGGCTCGATACCAGGCGCCGTCGGCTCGGCGTTCTACCCTCAGATCTCGCCGGGAATCAACCTGTTGATTGATCTTGTCTACATCCTTCTATTCAGCGGAGTGGTTCTGTTCGTCCTCTGGAACGGGCTCCTTCGACGCGGGCGTGTTGGTCGGATTACAACGATGGCCTTTGCCGTGCCCGCGATGACGATCCTCATAGATTCCATCAGGACCCTCACTTTCCCGAGCTCCCTAACCGTAATCGGGGGAGTCATGATGTTCATTGGAGTCTTCATAGCGAATTGGAGCAGAGATTCGGGAGAGACAGGGTGAGGCTCGAGGGTGTGAACCGGCAACCTACTCGCCGCTCCTCCAACTTAGCCTGGAATGATTCGGCCGGCTCGACCCCGACCAGGTTCCTGTATCGCATCCATGCAGATTTATGCCACGCGGAGTCCAATCTGACACTGTCACGATACGAACTCAAGCCTTAAATCGACTCCCACCCCCATGACAGAGGTTCGTTTTTGTTTCTCAGGCATCCTAGTGTCTTTGCGGCAACCGCATTAATGATCATCGGATTACTGATGATTAGCTTGACCCTGGTGCCAATCGCTCACGCTCAGCCATCCGTCACCGCCACTGTCATCGTCGGGAAGGCACCGTACGGTGTCGCTTACGACCCCGCAAAAGGGGAGATGTTCGTTGTGAGTTATGATGCGGACACGGTCTCGGTAATCTCTGACAGCAACAACCAAGTCGTCGCTACGATCAGTGTTGGCGACTCGCCTGCCGACATAGCGTACGATTCGGCAAAGGGAGAGATGTTCGTGTCAAACACTGCCAGCGACACCGTCTCGGTAATCTCAGATAGCTCTAACAGCGTGGTGGCAACCGTGAATGTTGGAGCAGACCCCAGGGGTGTTGCGTATGACCCAGCCCAAGGAGAGGTCTTTGTCTCCACCTCCACATCCTCGACTTCGGGAACGGTCTATGAGATATCGGATAGCAACAATGCTGTGGTCGGGACGATTGGACTCCCTGGTGCCGCGACCGGAATCGCCTATGACTCTGGCAAAGGCGAGCTCTTTGTTTCTACGGGCGGCAGTTTTGTATCGGTGGTCTCCGCACCCACGGGTGACATTGTCGCCAGCGTCACCGTGCCGGGCCTGCCACGAGGAATCACCTACGATCCGGATAATGGAGACCTGTATGTATCGAACTATGGCACCAGTGCGAATTCGGTTTCCGTGATATCTGACAGCTCGAACGCCGTGGTCGCGACGGTGTCCGTTGGGCCATGGCCCTTCTATTCGGCGTACGACTCGGCCCTGAACGAGGTCTACGTTGGGGACTCGGATTCTCACATGGTGTCAGTAATCTCTGCGAACAACAACACCGTCGTCGACACCATAACTGCGGGAGAATATCCGACAGCGGCCGCGTATGATTCAACCACGGGAGAAGTGTTTGTGACCAACTTCGGCATAAACACGGTTTCTATAATCTCTGGCGCCGGTGCTCCAACGGCCACGTCCACGACTAACGCAACCATCACGTCCACGACCCCATTAACAACCTCTTCGAGCATGACCGTGCTTTCAAGCTCGACGGTATCTACGGCACCACCCACCTCCACTTCGTCTTCTACGAGTCAGGCATCCAGCACGACGACATCTGCAACGACCTCTACCGCGGCTGGTAGCGTGCCCGAGTTTCCCCCGAGCATCCTGTTCGCGTCTGCCGTCGCCATCGTCGCTGTAGCAGCGTACTACCTGGCCAGTCGTCGCTGGTTGCCCTCTTTATCATAGATTCTGGGCGCAGAGGTCACTCGCACGTTTTACCGTCAGAGTGACGACATTCGGAGTGGAATCAGCCTTACCATGGTTAAGAGCGGGCACGTCAATCGCCGATGGCACTTCGGTTGGCCGCTGGAGCTTAAATTATCACGGTCTCTTGGGCTCTATGATGGCAAAGCATGTTACAAAGGCTTCCCCAGAACTAACGAAGGTGCTCTTCGAGAACGAAAAGGTCCGTATAATCGAGTTGAACGTGAAGAAAGGGTCGAAGATAGACATGCACACACACCCAGCCTACTTCTCGTATAGTCTCACGCCTCTTACATACAAGACCACATCGCCTGAAGGAAAGACGAGGGTACGCAGGACAAGGACAGGTCACATAGAGTGGTCGGACGGAGAATCCCACGCCGTTGAATTCACGAACGCAGCGCGAGCGCTCGTTGTGGAACTAAAATAGGAAGTCCAAACCGTTGAAGTCGGATAGGGAGGAGAATCCTTCGTCACTGTTCAGCATTCTGGGGCTGGTTTCCGCAGGAAGGGCCACAGTCACTGTGGGAGGCCTCCGGTTCATCGAGATGAACGGCGACGAGAGAACGCTGGACGTCGAAGTGACCGTTGCCAAACAAACAGGCATAAGCCTGTCGAATCTTGCAAAATTGAACGGTGGGCCGATAGGAGCGCTGACCGGCCCGATCAGGTTTGCTGGCGCCCTTTCCCAGCTCGAATGGAAGTTGACCTTGCGAGCGGGGGGGGAAGAGGTGCTCAGCATGGGAAAGGGCTCCTCCCGGCTCACGGGTCGAATCACCATGAACCCTCTCAAGACTAGGAAATTGCTGAAGGTACTGAGGTAGCTGGAACTCTTACGGCGCTACGCCATTAGAGCGACGTTCTTGCTGGCCGAGGCCTTCTTCTCGTCATCAGTCATGTCCCTGACGTGACTGGTAATGGTGACGAGGCCGTCGAACTCCACACTCATCCCCGTGTTTGGGAATCTGACGTTCATGCCTTGGAGGTTTATGTCGACCTGTGTGTGCTTGTCAGAAAGGGCTCCGATGAGTTCCGCCACTATCGATTTCTCAATCCCTGCCGTATGCCTGGACGATGCCATTGCCAAGTACTCTGATGGTCAGATATTTAGAGCTTCAAGGGACTGAAGACGCGCCAACTGACAAGGAGTGAGCTCTTTCTGGGCCCCAGCATCCAAGCTCATCGCTTGTAAAAGTTCTAAATCGAACCCTCCGCGAGATGGACCAAATGGCCAAGACTGCAATCAGGGGCCTTGGGGAAGTCAACCTTTGGGTCAAAGACATCGACGGGATGAGAAGATTCTACGTCGATGTCCTGGGATTAACACCCATCCACGAATCCAGGAGACACATCTTCCTGAAGATAGCTGATGGATACGGGGGCCACCCCCAGGTAGTGGCTCTTTTCGACTCGAAGTTCGAAGGAGTAGACGTCAAGCCGGACGTAAGAAGGACCACTCTCAATCACGTTGCGTTCGAAATTTCGCTCGAGAGTTGCGACTCTGAGAAGAGACGTCTCAGGAAGCTAGGGATTCGCGTAAACGAACAACTGCACAGGGAGGCCCACTGGCTTTCCCTGTACTTTCGCGATCCCGATGGAAACCAGATTGAACTCGTAGCCTTCGACAAGAGTCTGAAGTAGTCACGCTCCGACGCATGTCAGAAGCCTTACGGATTTAGTTGCGTTGTAGGCTTCCGGCCACCCGGAGTCTGGAATCAACAACGATGGACCCCTTCCCCTCCTGAAGCACCATCAGGGGATTGAGGTCGAGCTCGGCGACCTCCGGAATCACTTCCACCATCTGGCTGATACGAAGGATAGTCTCTTCGAGCGCCCGCTCGTCGTACTTCGGCCCGCCTCGGTAGCCTTCGAAGAGCTCGTGAGTCTTGAGGGAACGGACCATTCTCTCTGCGTCCTGTTTTGTGAGAGGAGGGAGGCCAACCGAGACGTCCTTTACAAGCTCCACTAGAGTCCCTCCGGCTCCGCAGGCAATCAGAGGCCCAAAGGTAGGGTCGCGAGCGACGCCGACGAACATCTCGACGGCGTCCGAAATCATCTCTTGGACGAGGAAGCCGCTCACGACAAACCCCTTCTTCTGAACCCGGTCGCGCATCTCCTCCGCTGCGCGTCTCACCTCTTCGGCAGCAAGTCCGACTTCCACCCCCCCTGCCTCTGTCTTATGAAGCAGGCCTGGAGCGATTGCCTTGAGAGCGACCTTCCCTGCAAAACCACTTGCCGCTTCGGCTGCTTCTTCGGCGCCTCTGACTTGGACCGACCTGACGGTAGAAATTCCGAAGCACTTCAGGAAGGCGTCGGTGTCAGCTGCGCTCAGCCACTCTTCCTTGGAACCAACCACTCTTGCCACAATCGAGGCCGCTTCGGTGCCGTTGATGGCAAAAGTCGGTGGGATGCTGCGGGGGGCATTCAACCACCTCCCGTAGTCCGTCACCCGGGCCAGGGCCTGTACTGCCAGCTCGGGGAATGGGTACGAAGGTATCCTGATGGTGCCGTCAGAGAGCTGTCCGGAGACACCCTTGGTTGCCATGAAGGTGCTTATGACCGGGAGCTTCCGATCCATCCCCCTCACAGCCCCAAGAATCTCTGCCGCCACCTCCCTGGGCTTCTCAACCAGCGGAGGGATGAATATCACCATGAGGCTGTCAACCTCTTCGCTCTGGGTCATCGTCTCGATGGCACGGGCGTAGTCCGCTGGTGTTGCGGCGCCGCTCATGTCGACTGGGTTCTTGGTGCCCGCTATTGGTAGGAGGAACCTTCTGAGCCGTCCCTGCGTCTGAAGGGACAGCTCAGGCACCTTCAGACCCAGACTCTCGCAGGCATCGGCTGCAAGGATTCCTGCTCCTCCGGCGTTTGTGATTATCGCCACCCTATCTCCATTTGGCACTGGCTGAGTCGACAGAAGGGCTGCCACGTCGAACATCTCGTCCAGAGAGTCGGTCCTGATGACTCCTGATTGCCTGAAGAGGGCATCGACGGTGATGTCAGAGGCGGCCACGAGAGCTCCCGTGTGGGACTGTGTCGCCCTGAAGCCCGCCGTGGAGCGTCCGCTCTTCACTGCGACGATTGGTTTCTTGGCTGTAATCCTCTTCGCCAACCTTGCGAACCTTCCGGGGTCGCCGAACGACTCGATGTACAGCAGGATCACGTCGACGTTGTCGTTTGCTTCCCAGTACTGTACGATGTCGTTGCCCGACACGTCCGCCCTGTTGCCCGCGGAAACGAACTCAGAGAGGCCGATCCCGAGTCTGTCGGCGAGGTCGATGACGGCGACGCCGAGCGCACCCGACTGGGACCAGAACCCGATTCGCCCTGGGATCGCCCTGTAGGGGGCAAACTGCCCGTTGAGGTTCACCTTGGGGTCGGTGTTGATTATCCCCATACAGTTCGGTCCAATCATGCGCATGCCCGACTCCCTGCACACCCCTACAAGCTCCTCCTGGAGGGCAGCGCCCTCTGGCCCTGTTTCTGCGAACCCTGATGAGATGACCACCAGGGCGCGCACCCCCTTTTGGGCGCACTCGTTCGCCACATCTATTACGGAACTGGCGGGGACGACGATGAACGCCAGGTCCACGGGACCCGGACACTTCAGGACCGAATCATAGGCGGCCACCGACTGCACGACTGTCGCCCGCCTGTTCACAGGGTAGACTGGGCCGTTGAAGTCTGCCTCAATCAGGTTCCGGAAGAGCTCTCCGCCGATCGACCCTTTCTCCCGGGACGCCCCTATGACGGCTATGCTCCGGGGCCTGAAGAAGTGCTTGACCGAGGCGACGGCCGCTTCAGTGTCGCTGTGGGTCTGTCGAGAACCAGTAGTTGAACCGGAGTCAAGGGGGTTTGCTCTCATGCCACTCTACTCGCTGTGACTGAGCGCTCCTATAAACGCGCCCAGGATTCCACCGGACCGAAATGATGACTGGTGCCATTGATGATTTGAATTCCCGCTCGATTCAAACCCTTAAGAGAAACGCGGAAGGACATTATTAGGATGGCGGGACCGGTTACCAAGACCTACAAGGTTTCGAAGACGTTCAAGGCACCTCTGGCCTTCTGTTATGCCTGGTGCACAGACTTCCGTGCTGACGACTACAAGATGACGGGGTCGAAGACAAGGCGACACTTCCTCGAGCAATCTCGCCGCAGGTTCGTTTGGGTAGCTACTTACAAAGAGGGCAGGAGGACGGTGGAGGGGATCAGGGCCGTGTGGCTCAAAGCGCCCGACGCCTGGCATCTAGACACCTGTGGTGACGGGAGAGAAATTGGGGATTACAAGCTCACTCCTGTGGGAAGGGGAACCCGGCTCGACATGGTCTTCCGAGTGACCTATGACGACCCGAAGAAGGTGGAAGGCGTTAGAGAGTGGGTGCGAGATACAAGGCGGGAATGGGACACGTTTGGGAGATTCCTAGAAGCAGACTACAAGGCCTCAGTAGGCAAGGGTTCTAGCAGGTAGAAGCGTCCCGGTTCCTCCGCCGTCGTGAGAACTCCGAGCTAGGTTAATCCAACTTCTCTCTACAAGATTCTTGAAATCGCATCAGCTATCGAACCAGTCATTTCCGCGCGTTCTTTGACCAACTGAATCCTGTCCGACCTTTCCTCCTCCAATTGCCTTAGCCTAGTTTGCATTAATTCTAGTTGGTTCCATTCCTGGGCAAACCGGGATTCGGGGGAATGAGCATTAATCACGCTGAGCTGTTTCTGCTGTTCGAGTATCTCGTCTGGCAGGATGGCCAGCTTCGACTCGAGCTCCCTGATTATGTTCTCGGGGTCCTTTGTTGGAGTCTTGTTTTTGCCTAGCAAACGGTTGAAGAGTGAATTGGTGTTCTGAGCAGCAGGAGCTTCTGCAACACGTCTTCGCTCACGCTCTAATTCCCCCGAGTAGCTTGCTCTTGCCGCTTTGAGCTCTGAAATCCTTGAAACGACGAGGGCTCTTCCGGCTTCAATCTTGCTTTCAATGTCAGAGATGTTCGTGTTGAGTTGAGACATGTCCTCGTCGATGGACGAAACCTGAACAGGTCTAGACAGGCGCTCATTCAGTTCGTTGCGGCTGGTTAGGTATTCCGGTGAAAGCCTCGCTACGCCTGCCTTCTCCTCGAACTCGTCGAGAAGAACATTCACTCCCCTGACCCAGTTATCAAGCGCGTACCCTCCGGTCTCGGTGGAGAACTTCTGTTGTCCGAGTTTGCTCAGGGCGTTAATGGTCCTGGCCTTCAGCTGGTCGAAATCCAGCTCTGGGGTTTCTTGTATCCTAATCTTCCGTTGGTGAAAAGACTGGTTCTTCATCCCCCTCTTTCTCCGTGGGAGCTAACCCTCAACTGTCAGGCAACGCCACTTCGTAATCTGATTTAAGCGGTTTTAACTGGCACGGGGGGAGCTTTCTGTAGTTCGTCGCCAGTCTCCTGGTTGTTCCACTCTGGAGCCTACTGCTCTCCCTCTTCGGGTTGCAACGAGCTTGACCCAAGACTTTTTGGGCACTCCCTAGGCTATTGGAGGGAGGAAATGACATCGTATCGTAAGCGAAACGAAAAGAAGGAGGAGTGGAAGGGACACAACCATCCGTTTAGCGAAAAGTGTGGGCCCCACTGTCCCAGGAACGAGAAATACAAGGGTCCTGAGAAGAAACCTGGCTTCCTGTTCAGGAGGAAGCGATAGTCAGCGTCGTACTCCAGGCGCAGGTGGGCATGATGAAGACGCTGATTATCGGCCATGAAGACGTGAGGCGGCTCCTGCCAATGGCCGATTGCGTAGACGTCATGAATGATCTTTTCACTGTCCTGGCTCGGAGGGACGTGGTACTCCCGCTCAGGCAAATCGTTCCGCAGCCCGACGGAAAGGGAGTGTTCGGCGTGATGCCGGCATACCTGGGGAGCCCAAGGACAATAGGTGGCAAGTTCATCACTGTCTTCAACGGAAACCGTGACACTCCTTACGAATCCCACCAGGGTGCGGTTCTACTCTTCGAATGCGACAATGGGCGGCTCCTTGCAGTCGTGGATGCCACCACCGTCACGAACATCAGGACTGCAGCCGCGAGCGGGGCAGCAACGAGGGCTCTCGCCAGGAAGGATGCCCAAAACCTCGCAATTCTCGGATCGGGGACACAGGCTTCGATGCACCTGGCGGCGATGCGCGCAGTCCGCGAAATCACCCGAGTCAGAGTGTGGAGCAGGAACGCTGGACATGCTCGACATTTCGTGGAATCGGAAGGGAGTGGGGGGCAGCAGGTGGAGGTATCGTCCTCCGCCGAGGAGGCCGTCTCGGGTGCAGACATCATATGCACAACCACTTCGGCCACCAGTCCGATTCTGAAGGGGGAGTGGGTTTCCTCGGGTGCGCACATCAACGCAATTGGAGCGTCTGTCCCGGGCTATCGGGAACTTGACTCGAGGGCCATGACAATAAGCAAGCTTTACACCGACAGGCGGGAGTCACTCTTCAGCGAATCCGACGACTTTCGGATGGCGCTGAAGGAGGGTGCAATCGGGGATGACCACCTCAAGGGCGAGGTGGGGGAGGTCTTGATCGGAAAAGTGGCGGGGCGCTCATCGAATGCCGAAATCACACTCTTCAAGTCGCAGGGGCTGGCGGTGGAGGACCTCGCCGCGGCCTACCATGTCTACACAAGAGCGATGGAGAGTCAACTAGGGACCTGGATTGAGTTAAATGGAGAACGAGAACTGCGGAGGGAGTGACCCAAACCCTGTTCGGGTCAACTCGTGGTGCATTGAGAGGTGGGTGTGGGCCTAAATCCAGTCCCTTAGCCACCATTCGGGGTCGGGCATGCCGCTCCTCGTGACCGCGGCCTTCAAATCGTGTTTGCTGTATCTCTCGCGCCGAAGCTCCACCCTTAGGTCATCGCCGGAAGTGGTGAGGACGGCGTACTCGGCCCAGACAGGGTTCATTACCCTCCCATCTGCGGCTTCGTAAAACGGGAGGCCAACACTCCCAGGATTGATTATCAGAGAGGTCCCAAACTTGCGGACCATCTGGGAGTGTGTGTGCCCACCTGCGTAAGCCTGGGCGTGCTTGCCTTCGAAGATCTTGCCGAGCTCCTCGGCAGAAGCTGTCGGAAGAACCTGTTCGATGTTTGAGCGAGGCGAGCCATGGTAGCACAATAAGGAGTGTCTTCCACCGTTGATCTCTACCGTAGGTTTGAAACCCGCGAGATACTTCCTGTCTGTCGCGTCAATCTTTGAGGCGGTCCAGTCGTGCAGAGCGGCCAACTTTTGCCTTTCGTCTGTGGGTATCTTCAGGTTACTGAAGTCCTCTCGTCCCTTTTTGGCCAACGTCTCGTCCGTGTTCCCCAAGACACAGGGCCAGCCGGCTCTTCGAAGGAACAAGATTATCTCGTGAGGCTGTGGCCCGGAGGCTGCGACATCTCCAAGGCATATGACGCGGTCGGCATCTCCTATGCCCTGCAGTATGCTTTGAAGTGCGACAAGATTACCGTGGATGTCTGAGAATATCGCGATTTTCAAGCAGCGTCTAGAGGACGAGTGCCACGATAAACCTTCTCTGTGAACGGCCTACCGCGCTGATCTCTGCCGCTCAGGAATCTGTACGCGAATGGTGCTCTCCAAAACTCTTCTTTCGGCGCTTCTCAGGATTTCACTGAGGGTTGAGGGCCTGACCCCGACCAGTTCACTGAGGTTGGTGAGGCTTATCTTCCGAGGGAATTCAAAATACCCCTGCGTCAGAGCGGTCCCCAATACCTGCTCCTGTCTCGTTGTGAGCGTCACCTGGTGGTCGAGGGGGTCGATGACACTCTTCGAGGCCTTTCTCCTTGGCATTCTTCTGTTCATCCCGATGAGTGCTCCTGACGGCTTCTTGCGAACTGCCACAGCCTGTACAGAATGTCTGGAACATCCGTGTTGGGGGTGCTCTCCACAACGAAGTTCCCAATATCGCATTGGACTGCCACCTTCGAGTAGGCGGCTCTGTAGACTACGCGTTTCTTCCCCTCATCGCTGACTACGACGCGCTCGATGAATAAGAGGCCACTTTCTGTCAACTCGCTCACCTTCCGATAGGCAGTGCTCGTCGGCACGCCCGTCTCTGAGCATATCTCTTCGACGGATTTCCCTTTTGAGATCGCCGACCTCATTATCATGTTGCAAGGGACGTCTGATATCGCCTTCAGGAAGACCAATCCCATCTCGCTATTCGCCTCCGTAACAATGGTCTTCTGGGCGACCGCGTTCCACGGAAGGCTTGATTCAATTACCTGCATGTCAGGTCGTTGATTGCCCACGCGAAAGGGATATGTTTCGACCCTAAGGGGTTAGGAACCGCCCGGAGCATCCGAATTGGCTTACTCTTCTATTTCATTGCCTTCGCTCAGAAAGCTTCCCAGGATGTTCTTCTCCGCCGCCCTAAGGCTCTCACTTAGGGTGCTTGGTTTGATTCCTATCCTCCCCGCCAGCTCCGTCAGGCTTATCCTCCTTGGGAAGTCGTAGAAGCCCATCTCCATAGCCGACCTAAGGATGCCCAGCTGCCTCGTGGTGAGCTTGTAGTCCGGGGATACCGGCCCGATATCTGTGATTGCGTAGCCTACTCTCTCCTTGGAGAGACGACTAAGGAGCAAAGGCACCCCCTCGTTACCTAGGAAGACCTTGTAGTCCACCATACAGTCGTCCACAGTCCTGGCCGAAGAGACGAATACCGCCTGGTTGGTGCCCAGAATGGAGGGGCACGCCATGCATTTGCTCGCCACGATTACCCCCATCATGTGCTGCTCGGAGAGGTCGGTAAGCTCCGTGCTCATGACCGAAGGATTGGATTCCAGTTGCTGGCGAACTTCCCCTGGACTTCCCGCCCCCAGCGAGATGTCAACGAAGTGTGCGACTTCTTGCCCCCGACCTACGAACTTGAGCCCCATGATTCTCACCTCAGCTGAAAGGTCAACGCACAGCTGTTTGACCCAGTCATCAGCCCGTGCCTGAAACTGGAGCTGCATCAAAGAAGTTGGACCCGAGCCGGGACCGCGGCGGCGCTGCTAATGATTCTTTCTCCATCCGTTCGGGCAACGGATAATTACGCCGATGGATAACAAGACCCAGTTGAGAATAAGAGAAGCGTTTCCGAATTTGTTCGAGAAGGCATACCCGGCCGTCGACCCGACGACCCCGATACTGTCGGTCCTTCCTTTACTACGTTTTCACGAAATCGACGTCCTGCCCCTGTCTTTCGATGCTGGCAGGAAGCAAAGGGGCGTCTTTGGCTTCTCCTGCCTCGCGAGGCTGTTGAACGTCCGACCTGAAGGAATCAGCTCTTTCCTGAAACGTCCGTGTGAGGTTGTGTCAGAGCCACTTGCCATTATTCGAGCCGATCGGTCTCTGTCAAGTCTCTTGAACGTCTTCCTGCGAAGACGATTTGGCTTCGCGCGCGTGGTGGAAAGCAGAGGAGCGGGAGCTCTCCTGGTCCTGTCAGATGTACTTGGGTTATACCAGGATGGTACGCTCAGGTCCTCTCTCGTCCTGGAAGATGTCGGATCCACTGCTTTCTCGATGCCGACCAAATCGACCGTCAGGGAGGTTCTTGTCGAGATGTTCGACAGAAGGATAAGGCGTGTCTTCATTTCTGGGACCCACGAGTTCATCTCGGATCGGAGCATAATCGAGCATCTGTTTAGTCCGGCGGTACTCGCCCGAGTGGCTCAGTCCGAGCCGGAGGACATTCTCGAGACGGCAATCTCAGGGATTGGAACGACAACAGCAAAGGTGACGGAAGGGCGCATGCACCTGAGAGAAGCCGCGGCTCTGCTGAAAATCGAGCCTGGGCAGTGCCTGGTCTTCAATGGAAAGGTCGCCACTCCCTGGGACATCGTTGTGAAGCCGTGGAAGGAGAGCGAGTTGAAGATACGGAGTAATCGTTAGCTACGCTGGGAAATCCACCACTCGAGATAGGTCGGGATCTAACCGGGTGGGGAAGTGTGTGAGTAGGCTATGTATGAGGCGCTCAAGGCTGCCGGAAGGCCGCCTAGGCGATAGCTCAGCCTTGTTTCATGAGCCTGTGCATTCCCGCCTTGCGTGCGCTTGATCGTCCTTCCCCTCCATTTTGGGAGGTCGATTTTTAACCCCGTCACAAAGCGGGAGGGGAGATTCGGAAATGGTTCAGTACAAGTGGGTCGCTCTTTCGAACACCACAATGGGAACCCTGATGGCAGCCATAGACGGCACCATAGTCCTGATCTCCCTCCCCGCCATCTTTCGTGGCATCGACATCAATCCCCTTACCTCCTTTCAATATCTCCTCTGGATACTCTTCGGTTACAGCTTGGTCACGTCGACCCTCCTCGTCTCCTTCGGCAGGATATCTGACATGTACGGGAGGGTCAGGTTGTTCAACCTCGGCTTCGCCGTCTTTACGGTGGGTTCCCTCCTCTGTGCCGCCACCCCCAACACGGGGACCCTCGGCGCCACGGAGCTGATCGCCTTCAGGATAATCCAAGGAATCGGGGGAGCGTTTCTCTTCGCCAACAGCGCCGCGATCCTGACGGACGCGTTCCCGCCGAGGGAGAGGGGGAAGGCTCTCGGGATCAACATGACGGCAGCCATAGCAGGCTCCCTGGTGGGGCTGGTCCTGGGCGGGGTCCTGGCGCTCTTCGACTGGCGATATATCTTCCTAGTAAGCGTCCCCGTAGGTGCCCTCGGTACAGTCTGGTCCTATGCCAAGCTGAAGGATGTCAACGCCATCAGAAAGGGGCAGAAGATCGACGCATGGGGGAACCTGACTTTCGCGGCCGGGCTCACCCTTGTGATTTTGGGGGTGACCTACGCACTGGTCCCGTCGGGAACCTCGGCCATGAGCTGGGGGGACCCATGGGTGATTACATCCTTGGTTGCCGGATTTGCACTGCTTGCTGCTTTCCCGTTCGTCGAGAGCAGGGTGACTAATCCCATGTTCCGGCTCGAGCTATTCAGCAACCGGATGTTCAGCGCAGCCAACCTCGCCGGAGTTCTGTCGTCCGTGGGCAGAGGCGGGGTTCAGATCATGCTGATAATTCTGCTTCAAGGTATCTGGCTCCCTCTGCACGGCATTAGCTACCAGTCTACACCTTTTTGGGCAGGAGTCTACATGATACCCATGATAGTTGGATTTTCAGTGATGGGCCCTGTGAGCGGCTACTTCTCCGACAAGTACGGGGCCAGGGTTTTCGCCACCATCGCCATGATCATAACCGCTGCGACTTTCATTGCGCTTTCGTTTCTCCCATACGACTTCGACTACACCGAGTTTGCGATGATCATCTTTGTCATGGGGCTTGGTGGGGGACTTTTCGCTGCCCCGAACATCGCATCCATCATGAACTCCGTCCCGCCGGAGCACAGAGGAGCCGCGTCTGGGATGCGTGCGACGCTCCAGAACACTGGCCAGACCATCAGCCTGGCGATATTCTTCACAGTGATCGTAGCCGGGCTCTCCTCTAGCCTGCCAACTGCTCTCTCTGGGGCGATGACTAGCGCAGGAGTTCCTCAGCTCGCGGGCGCCTTCTCCGCGATTTCCCCGACTAGCGCCCTTTTCTCGGCTTTCCTAGGATACAACCCAATACAGTCAATCCTCGCCAACCCGCAATTGGCTTCGGCGGTTGCGCAGATCCCTCGCTCGACTCTAACTTACCTGGAGGGGCAAACCTTCTTTCCGAATACAATAGCCCCCTCTTTCATTTCTGCACTGGACTTGTCATTCTACATCGGAGCGGCGCTGTCCCTAGCCGCTGCGCTGGCTTCTCTCCTGAGGGGTGAGGCGTACATTCACGAAGAGCAGCAGATGTTGAATGACTCCAAGCGTCCAGGCTCTTCTGGGTGATCACCATGGTCACGAGGGGCTGCAGACTGCCACACGCGCCGCCGGTGACCTGTTACAGCTCATTGGATAGCTCGTGCATCTTTCTCGGCGCGTCGGACGACCGCAGAGGCTCACCGTGGCCGCTGAGCATGACCTCGAAGTCAAGGGAAGAGAGCCGCTCGATGGAAGTCTTGGCCTGGTCCATGCGTTGCGTGAACCGTGGTGGTGGGCCTTCTAACCTACCTTTCACGTACCTAGCCGTGTCACCGACAAACAGCACCCGGTCCTGATTGTCGTACAGCGAGATGCTCCCCGGGGTGTGGCCAGGGGTGTGAAAGACTGCAAGCCTCCCCACCCTGTCCCCCTCCCTCAAAATGAGGTCAGACTCGACGGGGGTCGTCTTGAAAAATGGAGACATTACGCTGAAGGCAATACCCATGGCACCCCTTGGGGGCGGGTACCTCTTCTTCCCCGAGACGAAGTCCGCGTCCGCCTCGTGAACCGCCACCTTCCCCCCCGTCGCGGCCTTGATTGCGGCAAGGCCTCTCGTGTGGTCGAAGTGACAGTGGGTGATGACAATTGTCTTCACTTCGGACGGCTTGCGGTTCAGCTTCGAGGTAATGAACCCCAGTATCCTCTTACCGTCTGCTTGCATTCCCGCGTCGATGAGCGTCAGCGTGCCGTCGCTTTCTTCGACCAGGTAGCTGTTGGCGTTGGAGCCATCGACGTACTGCACACCCTTCACGATCTCGGTCACGCTGAGTTACTCACCC